>JANLQW010000260.1:0-35928 GCA_031368085.1 Novosphingobium sp.
TTGAAAATCAAAAGATCAAACCGGCAATGGTCATCGGTCCGCTTGGCGAACCTCTGACAATAGCGTCGCTTCCCGACCCCGGCACTACCCGCTGGGTGGTACGGCGCAAGGCCGAAGTCGTGGCTGCGGTGAACGGCGGCCTGCTGACCATCGACGACGTCTGCGAGCGTTATAATCTGACGCTGGAAGAATTCGCCTCGTGGCAGCGCGCCGTGGACCGCTCGGGCATGCAGGGGCTGCGCGTGACCCGCATTCAGCATTACCGCGACCTATACGAACGCCAGCTGAAATATTGACGCGTTTTCGGCCGTAGCGCCGGCAGCAAGGCCAATCACCGCCTGGTTTGGCTATAGTGTCGCCAAAATGTAATCGACCGGAGACAAAGCGCGGATTGCGACTGGCATCCGCCGCGACTATCGGCCCTGTGCTAACTTGCCATCTTTTCAGAGCGGGGTCACCCGGCGCGCCGCGCTCGTCAAGGCTTAGCAGGATAGCCAGCCCGGCCTTTTGCGCGTATAGGCCGGCAAGGCGATAGAATTCATGAATTACGATGCCAGGATCGAAATAGCGGAAACGCACGTCAATCCGCTGGAAATAGCGGACGCTGCTGACCGCCGGGCACGCCGGTGGACCTGGATTTTCGCTGTTTTGGCCCTGCTTGCGTTGATCGCCCTGTGGTTTTTCATGCACCGCGAACCCGCAGGCGGACTTAACCAGGCGGCGTCCAGTCAGGCGCCGGCGGTTACCGTAATCGCTCCCGGTCGTTCAACCATTGCCGGGCGGATCAATGCCAGCGGCACATTGGCGGCCCGGCGGGAACTACCGGTTGGCTCGGCTGGCGATGGCGGCCAGGTGGAGCAGGTTCTGGTCGAGCCGGGGCAGTGGGTCGCGCAAGGCCAGGTGCTGGCGGTGATCGATCGTTCCGTACAAGTGCAGCAGCAAGCCGGCCAGGCCGCGCAGATTCAGGTCGCGCAGGCCGATGCCCGGCTTGCCCAGGCCAATCTCGACCGCGCGCTCAGGCTGGTCGAACGCGGCTTCGTTTCCAAGGCCGATGTCGACCGACTGACTGCGACCCGCGATGTTGCGCAGGCCCGTGTGCGTGTCGCCAGTGCGCAATACGGCGAACTCGGCGCCCGCATGCGGCGGCTCAATATCGTCGCTCCGGCGGCGGGGCTGGTGCTTGAGCGGCGGGTGGAGCCTGGCCAGGTGGTTTCCTCCGGTAGCGGCGTATTGTTCCGCCTTGCCCAGGGCGGCGAGATGGAAATGCTGGCGCAGCTGAGCGAAGCCGATCTCGCCAGTGTTCTGCCGGGCGTCAGCGCGATGGTCACGCCGGTGGGGTCCACCAAGAGTTTCACCGGACAGGTCTGGCAGGTTGCGCCGGTAATCGATCCGCAAACGCGGCAGGGCAAGGTGCGGATCGCGCTGTCCTACGCCCCGGAACTGCGGCCCGGCGGATTTGCCAATGCCGAAATCGTTTCCGGTACGGTCGTGGCCCCGCTGTTGCCCGAATCGGCGGTGCTGTCGGACAAGGCCGGCAGCTATGTCTATATTGTCGGCGCCGGCAACAAGATCGCGCGGCGCGCCGTTAAAACCGGGATGCTGACCGCAAGCGGCATCACCATCGCTGAGGGTCTCTCCGGCGCCGAGCGCGTGGTGCTGCGCGCGGGCGCCTTCCTGTCGCCCGGCGAAACGGTCAATCCCAAGACCGGCGCGCGCTGAGCGGCGCCCATGGACTTTCGCAACATCTCCGCGTGGTCGATCCGCAATCCGATCGTGCCCATCGTGTTCTTTGCCGGCCTGATGCTGATGGGCGTGCTGAGCTTCATGCGGATGGATGTGCAGCAGCAGCCGGATATCGAATTCCCGGCCGCCATCATCACCATCTCGCAGCCAGGCGCGGCACCGGCCGAGATCGAGAACCAGATTACCCAGCGCGTCGAATCGGCGATCCGCTCGATCAGCGGCGTGGTCTCGATGAGCTCGACCGCCAGCGAGGGCAGCAGCCGGACTTTCGTCGAATTCCAGCTGGGCGAGGACGTCAACGTCGCAGTCAACGAGGTCAAGAACGCGATCGACCAGGTGCGCGGCGAGCTGCCCGATGGCATTCTCGAGCCTCAGGTGGTCAAGGCGGTCAACAGCTCGATGCCGATCGTTTACTATGCCCTCCAAACCGACGACATGACGATCGAGCAACTGTCGTGGTTCATCGACGACACCGTCGCCAAGCGGCTGCTGGCGATCGAGGGCGTTGCCGAGGTATCTCGCAATGGCGGGGTCGATCGCGAGATCCTCGTTACGCTCAACCCGGCGCGTATGCAGGCGATGGGTGTCACCGCTGGCCAGGTCAACGCAGCGCTGCGGCAGATCAATGTCAACACTACCGGCGGGCGCGCCGAAATTGGCGGAACCCGGCAGTCGGTGCGGGTCCTTGGCAATGCGGCCGACGCCTTTGCCCTGTCACAAACCGACATTTCGCTTGGCAGCGGCCGCACGGTCAAGCTCGCCGACATCGCCGATGTGCGCGATTCCTTCGGTGAAATCACCTCGATCGCCAAATTTGGCGGCAAGCCGGTGGCGACTTTCGGTATCACCCGCGCACGCGGCGCTTCGGACGTCTCGGTTTACGATGCCGCGGTGATCGAACTGACCAAGATCGAGCAGGAATTTCCCGGGGTCCGCTTCCGGCGGATGTACACCACGGTCGATTACACCAAGAGCCAGTATCAAAGTTCGATAGCCGCAATGGTCGAGGGCGCCATTCTCGCAGTGGTCGTCGTGTTCTTCTTCTTGCGTGACTGGCGCGCCACGGCAATTTCGGCGATCGCCATCCCGCTTTCCGCGATCCCGACGTTCTGGGCGATGGATCTGATGGGCTTCACGCTCAATCAGCTGTCTCTCCTGGCACTGGGCCTGGTCGCCGGCATCCTGGTGGATGACGCGATTGTCGAGATAGAGAACATCGTGCGGCACATGCGGATGGGCAAAAGCGCCTATCAGGCCTCGATCGATGCCGCCGACGAGATCGGCCTGGCGGTGGTCGCAACCACTTTCTCGATTGTTGCGGTGTTCCTCCCCGTTGGGCTGATGCCGGGCGTTTCAGGCCAGTTTTTCAAGAATTTCGGGCTGACCGTGGTGGTCTCGGTGCTGATCAGCCTGGCTGTGGCACGCACCATCACGCCTATGGTCGCGGCCTATTTCCTGAAAGCGCATGGCGAGGCCGAACACGCCACCGGAACCTGGATGGACCGCTATCTGGCGGTGCTGCACTGGTCGCTCGATGCCGGCAAGGCGATTGCCTATCGTGCGCGCAACCGCCGCGCCAACGGCACGCTGGGGCTGGGCACGCGGTTGAAGGCGCGTTTGCGCGATCACCGCATATGGATGATGGGTGTCGGCGCGGGTGCGCTGGCTCTGACCGGGGTGCTGTTGATGGTCATCCCCGGCGCATTCTTCCCCACTCAGAACAATGATTTCGCTGCGATCAGCGTCGAGATGGTGCCCGGCACCACGCTGGCGCAGACCGAGGAGGTCATGGCGCGCGTTACCAAGATCGTTCAGGACCGTCCCGAGACCGAAGGCGTGCTACAGCGGATTTCCGAAGCCAATGGCAGGGTGATGATCATGCTGAAGGAAGAGCGGGCCACCACCAGCGAGCAGTTCGAGAACGAGCTGACGCCTGTCCTCCAGCAAATTCCCGATGCCCGGGTCGCGTTCCAGAGCATAACAGGCATGCAGGGCGGTAGCGGTACTGGCCGGGCGATTTCGATCATGCTTTCCGGGTCCGATTCGCAGTTGCTCGACGATACCGCCGCAAAGCTGGTCGAACAGATGAAAGGGGTGCAAGAAATTGTCGCACCCCGGATCAGCGCCGACATGCGGCGGCCCGAAGTTCAGATCAAACCCCGGCTCGATCTCGCCGCCAGCCTTGGCGTATCCACCCAGGCGCTCGCACAGGCGATCCGTGTCGCCACCATTGGCGAAATCGATCAAAATGCGGCGAAATTCTCGCTCAGCGACCGCCAGATCCCGATCCGGGTGCGTCTGCCCGAAGAAGCGCGCCGCGATCTCGCCAACATCGCCAACCTGCCGGTGCCGACCGCGACCGGTGGCTCGGTGCCGCTGTCGCGCGTTGCCGAAATAACCTTCGGGTCAGGGCCAAGCAGTATCCAGCGCTACAACCAGCAGCGCCGCGTGTTCATTGGCGCCGACCTCGGCCCCGGCGTGGTCAAAGGTCCGGCAATGGCAGCGATCAAGGCCCTGCCGGTGCTGCAGAACCTGCCGCGCGGGATCAGCACCGCGCCGTTCGGGGCCGATCAGTGGCAGAAGGAAATGATCGACAGCCTGGCCTTCGCGCTCCCCGCCGGGATTCTCCTGGTCTTCGCGGTGCTGGTGCTGCTGTATCACCGGGTAATCTCGCCGCTGGTCAATATGGGCTCATTGTTCCTCGCCCCCCTGGGCGGGCTGCTTGCTCTCGTTATCACCAGCCAGCATTTGTCGATGCCGGTCTATATTGGCATGCTCATGCTGTTCGGCATTGTCGCCAAGAATTCGATCCTGCTGATCGATTTCTCGATCGAAGAAATGGCGCGCGGGGCCAGCAAGTTCGAGGCGATCATCGAAGCTGGGCATAAGCGCGCCCAGCCGATCGTCATGACCACCGTGGCGATGACCGCCGGCATGATTCCCACCGCGGTTTCGCTGACCGGCGATGGCGCCTGGCGCGCGCCGATGGGAACGGTGGTGATCGGCGGGCTGATCATGTCGACCGCGCTGACGCTGCTGATCGTTCCCGCCGCCTTCAGCCTGGCCGATGGGGTCGAAAAGCGCCTGGGACCGATGCTGCGCCGCTCGCTGCTGACCTATGAACCCGAACACGGCCGCGAGGCCAACTACCCCGCAGGCTCCGGTCAGGCCAATCCGGACTCCGTTCCCGCCGAGTGAGCGGCCTGCGCAATCTTTCCCCCCCGTTTGCCGCCGACCGGGGCCGGCGCATGCGCATGATCGCCACCGGACTGCTTCTCGTCATGGCGCTGGCCTTCGTGCTACTGCGGCCGTTCGCCGGCCAGCATCCGGCCTGGGGTTATGCGCTGGCGTTCACCGAGGCGGCGATGGTCGGCGGGCTGGCTGACTGGTTCGCGGTGACCGCGCTGTTCCGCCGCCCGCTCGGCCTGCCGATCCCGCACACCGCGATCATCCCGGAAAACAAAGACCGTATCGCCGAAACCATGGCGGCGTTCCTGCGCGACAATTTCCTCACCCCGCAAGTCATTGCCCGGCGCATGCGCAGCTTCAACATCGCCGCGGCGACCGGCGGCTATCTCGCCGAGCCCGGGCGCGGCATGCAATCGCGGCTGCGCGCGGGCGCCGCCAATCTGTTCGGCGACATTCTTGAATCGCTCGATCCGGAGCAGCTTGGCGGACTGGTCAGGAGCGGGCTGCGCGGCCAGCTGGAAAAGCTGGAGCTGGCGCCCTTGCTCGGCCAGCTGCTCACCGCCGCGATTGCCGACCGGCGTCACCTGCCGGTGCTCGAAAGCCTTATCCGCCGCGTCGGCATGACCATCGAGGCCAACGAAGACCTCATTCGCGCGATCATCCACGAACACGCCAATGCACTGCTGCGCTGGACAGGGCTCGACGAGAAGCTGGCCAATGGTGTCCTCGACGGGCTTTACCGCCTGCTTGCCGAAACCATAGTCGATCCCGACCATCCCTTGCGCGGCAAAGTTCAGGAAGGGCTGGACCAGCTTGCCGAGGCGCTGCTGCACGATCCGCAGATGCAGGTGCGGGTGCAGAAACTGAAGGCGGAAGTGGTAGCCAACCCGGCGATGGGAAAATGGCTCGACAGCATCTGGGAACGGCTGCGCAGCCAGATGCTGCGCGCCGCCCGCGACCCCGAAAAGGCAATATCCGAACAGCTCGCCGCCAGCATCGGCGAATTCGGCGCCGCCTTGCAGAACGACGTGCGACTTCAGACCCTGGTCAACCGCTTCGCCCGGCGCACCATGGTCGGCATCGCCACCCGCTATGGCGGCGAGATCGTCCGGCTGGTGTCCGAGACCGTTCGCCGCTGGGATGCCCAGACCGTGACCGACCGTATCGAGGGCGCCGTTGGGCGCGACCTGCAATTCATCCGGATCAACGGCACCTTGGTGGGCGGGCTGGTTGGCCTGGGCCTTCATGCCGTCGACCGGCTGCTATAGCAGAAAGGCCGACCCGCTCACTCAATCCAGCCGCATCACCCAGCCATGCGTATCCGCTGCTTCACCGCGCTGGATCGCCACCAGCCGTGCCTTGAGCCGCTCGGTCAGCTGACCGGGGCCGCCGCTGCCGACCGTGAACTCCCCGTCATGCCCGGCAACTTTCCCTACCGGTGTCACCGCCGCCGCAGTGCCGCAGGCGAAGGCTTCGATAAGTTTGCCCGAGGCGGCATCATCACGCCATTGATCGAGGCTGTAGCGTTCCTCGCGCACCTCCAGCCCCTCCTCGCGGGCGAGTTGCATAATCGAATCGCGAGTGATGCCGGGCAGGATCGTGCCGGTGAGCGGCGGGGTGATCAGCGAGCCGTCGTCGAAGGCGAAATAGAGGTTCATGCCGCCCAGCTCCTCGATCCATTTGTGCTCGGCGGCGTCGAGGAACACCACCTGATCGTGGCCGCGGGCGATGGCCTCGGCCTGGGGAACCAGACTGGCGGCGTAATTGCCGCCGCATTTGGCCGCTCCGGTGCCGCCCGGCGCGGCGCGGGAGTATTCACTCACCCAGATCGACACAGCCGGTGCGCCCGATTTGAAATAATTGCCAACGGGTGAGGCGATCACGAGAAATTTGTACTGCTTGGCCGGGCGCACACCGAGAAATGCCTCGGTGGCGATCATGAATGGGCGCAGATAGAGCGAACCGCCATCGACGCTGGGGAACCAGTCGCGGTCGGCGGCGACCAGCTGGCGGATGGCCTCGATGAAAGTTGCCTCGGGCAGGGCAGGCATCGCCAGCCGCTCGGCGGAGCGGTTGAAGCGCGCGGCGTTGGCCTGCGGGCGAAACAGGGCGACGCCGCCGTCCTTCTGGCGGTAGGCCTTCAAGCCTTCGAAAATCTCCTGCGCATAGTGCAGCACTGCGGCGGCCGGATCGAGCGGGATCGCCTGGCGGGGCCCGACCTTCGCATCGTGCCACCCGCGCCCCTCGCTCCAGTCGATCGAGACCATGTGGTCGGAAAAATGGGTGCCGAAGCCTGGATTGGCAAGGATTTGCGCGCGCGCTGCCGCCGGGGTTCTGGCCGGGTGGGGCAAGCGGGTGAAGGTCAATTCGGGAGTGGCGGTGGTCGCCATGGATGGAGATTCCCTGATTGCGCGTGGCGCGATTTGGAGCAAAGTTACGCTTGAGGCGATAAATATGAAATAAAAGAGAAGCACTCTATTCTAAGCGGAATAGCACGCAGAAGGAAGGGGAATTGGTTCTGGTCGCGCTCCTTACGCCGAATATGAGAAGGGCCGCACCGGCAATCCGGTACGGCCCTTCACATGGTCAGCGGCCGGAAGCGCCGCTTACGAAGCCTCTATCGCTTGCGGGCAAGCCTAGCGATAATGCTCCGAATTGCGGATTTCCGACCCCTGTGCTGAACCATGAGACATCGGATCACCTCCTTTCGCGCTGTTGAGCCAAGATAGACCGCTTTCGCGGTAAGGCGGGGGCTATGACACCGCGCCGCCTTGCACGAATATGTGAATCATTTTGCCGCGCACAACAAGTCTTTCGATGTATTTTTTTGTTGTCAGTATTAGGGCTCTGCGCCGGTGCAATTCGCGCCCGCGTTACGCCCCGGATTCAGCGGCAATCCTCGATCACCCGGCTCACTTCGGGCCAGCTTGGCACATAGAGTGTCGGCAAGCCTGCGGTTTCGACAACGAAGCGGCCGCGGCTGAAAGCCATAGCGTCGAGCAGGCTGTCGCGCGCCGGCAAAGTCAGCGCAATCATCGGCGGCGGGCCGGGGTGGGCAATAGCGCTTACCGTGCGGTTCATGGCGGAAGTGAGGATTGTCACCGGCACCTGCGCCTCTGCTGTGCCCGGGCGCATGAGCGTCACTGCGGCAGCGTCGCGATTGCAGCTCAGCACCAACGCCTCGCCGCCGAAGCGCGCGATCGATTGGCTGCCTTCCATCGCCCAACGCCAAGTTCCCGGCGTAATCGGCGCATCGCGCCAGTCCGCGACGAGCGGCGGCGCTGGCGGAGGGGAAATGGGCCGGGGCAGCGCTGCTGGCGCAGGCGTCACGACCGGCGGCGGTGGCGCTCTTCGCCCCGAGCAGGAAACGGCGAGCAGCACAAGCAAGCCGCCGAGTGAAAGCCTGACGAGCGGGTGGAGACGATTTGCCTTCATGCTATCGCTATGGAATTACTCTCCTCTCCCGGCAACCCTGGAACCACGCGTGACAATCCCGCCAGTACCTCCCCTCACCGCCAGAACGCGCCCCGCCGGCAAGCAGCGGGTCGATCAGCTCCTGCTCGCGCGCGGGCTCGCCGAGAGCCGCGCACGCGCGCAGGCGCTGGTGCTGGCGGGGCTGGTCTGGACGGGCGACGCGCGGATCGCCAAATCCGGCCAGCTGCTGGCGGGTGATGCACCGATCGAGGTGCGCGGCCGGGATCATCCCTGGGTGTCGCGCGGCGGCGTCAAACTCGCGCATGCGCTGGATCATTTCGGTCTCGATCCGGCGGGGGTTACGGCGATGGACATCGGCAGCTCGACCGGCGGCTTCACCGACGTGCTGCTCAGCCGGGGCGCAAGCCGGGTGTTCGCTGTGGATTCGGGCACCAACCAGCTGGCCTGGAAACTGCGGACCGATGCCCGCGTAACCGTGCTCGAGAAGACCAGCGCCCGGGTTCTGACTGCGGAGCAGATCGACGCACCCTGCGCCTGGGTGGTGTGCGACGCCAGTTTCATCGGCCTTGCCAAAGTGCTCGAGGCGCCGCTGCGGCTTGCCGCCCGGCAATGCCAGCTCGTGGCGCTGATCAAGCCGCAGTTCGAAGTAGGGCGCGGGGAGGTTGGCAAGGGCGGCGTGGTGCGCGATCCGGCGCTGCACGCGCGGGTGTGCATCGAAGTCCGGGCCTGGCTGGAGGGTCTCGGCTGGGCGGTGCAGGGGGTTGTCGAAAGTCCGATTACCGGGCCGGAAGGGAACGTCGAGTTTCTGATCGCGGCGTGCCGGAATTGAATGGCCGGCCCGGCCGAAGGATATGCCTTTTCACAACATCGCAGGATAACTTGCGGAGAATCGTCTCACCATGGGGCACGCGACGGCGGGCGGTGAGTTGCCACTTGTCGTGCGCCCCTCCAATACGGCGCGATGCGGGGCGACATGACCGATTCGAGGAACTCTGCCTGATGACCGAGCTTGCCTCCCGCGGACAATTGCGCGCCGGATTTCTCCGCTGGGCGCTGGTGCTGGTGCCGGGCATCGTCCTGCTCGGATTCCTGTCGGGTGCGGTGGCGCAAAGCGGCCCTGGCAATCCCTGGTTCGATGCGCTGAGCAAGCCGTCGCTCTATCCGCCGCCGCAGCTGTTCGGCATCGTCTGGTCCGCGCTCTACGTCATGATCGGCGTGGCGCTGGCCATGGTCGTTGCAGCGCGCGGGGCCTGGGGGCGCGAGCCGGCGATCATCGCCTTTGTTGTCCAGCTGCTGCTCAACCTCGCCTGGACACCTTTGTTCTTCGGCGCGCACCAGATTACCGGCGCGCTTATCTTGATTGTCGTGCTCGACATTGCGGTGGTTGTCACGATCTGGCTGTTCTGGCGCGTGCGACCCGTCGCCGCTATGCTGCTGTTGCCCTACCTCGCCTGGATTCTGTTCGCATCGCTGCTGACGTGGCAATTCCTGGCCGCCAATCCCCGCGCCGACGGTCAGGAGACCGTGCGGCCGGTAACGCGGTTCGAGTTCTGAGCCTTGCCAATTTCGCCGCTCCGGCCCATCTGGAAGCGATGCAAAGCGAAAACCCTCTGCTCGCCGATTTTGTCAAACTGATGAACGCCGCCGCCGGCACCTTGGCCGGCATGGGCCGCGAAGCGCGTGACGGCGCGCGTGACCGCATGCGCGAGGCGATGGGCGGCCTCGATTTCGTCGCCCGCGAGGAATTCGACGCGGTTAAAGCGATGGCGGCCAAGGCGCGTGAAGACAGCGCAGCGCTGCGGACGCGGATCGAGGCGCTGGAACAGACTCTCGCGCAGAAGGGCAAAAAGTAACTCCGGCCTTGATGCGGTAGATCGCGTCCCGGTTACTGGAGAGAGGTGGTCTGCCGCACCGATCCCGGTTGCGCTCCTCCTCGGGCGGCATTATCCGCCGCAGGAATGCAGGGAGATCCGATACAGCAGCGCGATCCGCTCGGCTGGTGCGTGCTGATCGCGCTCGGCTTTCTGGCGCTGGTCTGGCACCGGCTCGGCATCCCCTCGCAAATCTATTTCGACGAGGTGCATTACGTGCCCGCAGCGCGCAAGCTGCTGGCGATGGAGCGGGCCAATTCCGAGCATCCGCTGGTCGGCAAGGAGATGATTGCTGCCGCCATCGCCGTGATGGGCGACAAGCCGCTTTCCTGGCGCATTTTTCCGGCGCTGTTCGGCGCGTTCGGCCTTTTCGCGTTCGGCCGGCTGGTGTGGTGGGCAAGCCTGCGCCGCTTTGCCGCGCTGGCCGCCATGGTGCTGCTCGCCACCAGCTTTGCCTGGTTCATTCAGAGCCGCATCGCCATGCTCGACATGATTATGGCGAGTCTGGCGATGACGGCGCTGTGGCAGGTCGCGGCGGCGGTGCGGTTGCCTGCGGCCAAGGTGCGGTGGCGGCTGGCGTTGGCCGGTGTACTGCTGGGTCTGTCGCTCGGCGCCAAATGGAGCGTCGCGCCGGTTGTCATTCTGCCCGGCCTCGGCTTTCTCGCCTTTCGCCTGCGTGATCACGGGCGCCGGTTTCTGATTGCCAGCGGCACCCGGCCAGTTCCGGCGATCGCGCTGTGGGAAGCCGCGCTGTGGCTCGGCGCCGTGCCGCTCGCGGTCTATTGGGCGACCTATCTGCCGGCCTTTCTTTACCCGAAAGACCCGGTAAATCCCCTCGATCCGGTTGGCTGGCACCGCCATATGATGACGCTGCAGGACAGCGTCACCCGGCTGCACCCCTACCGCAGCATCTGGGCGGACTGGGTGGTGAACTGGCGTGCGGTCTGGTATCTTTACGAGCCGGTTGACGGCGCTCAGCGCGGGGTGCTGCTGATCGGCAATCCGTTCTCGATGCTGGCCGGACTGCCGGCGCTGCTGTGGTGTCTGTGGGCCGGACTTTGGCGGCGGCGCAGCGACGCACTCGCCTTCGCCGCGCTTTATGGTGCCGCGCTCGGCCTGTGGCTGGTAACCGCCAAGCCGATCCAGTTCTATTACCATTATCTGCTGCCCGGCACCTTCCTGATGGCGTGCCTGGCGCTGGCGCTCGATGCGGTGTGGACCAGAGGCGGCAAGTGGCGCTGGGCGCCACTATTAAGTCTGGGTGCGGCGCTGGGGATGTTCGTCTATTTCTATCCGATAATTTCCGCCGCCCCGCTGCACGATGGGCGGCAATCTTACGCCAAGTGGATGTGGCTGAATAGCTGGCGCTAATCTTGACGGCGCCCAGGCGGTGGTCGAGGGATCGCCGCAGCGCAGGCGGCTTTCGCCAGGGTGCGTTCGAGAAATTGTTTGTTGGCAAGCTGCTGGCGAAGGTGGCACAGCATAGGGGAGAACCGCGATTGCCGGGAGGAATGGACCGCATCATGGCTACCGCAACGCTGACCCCGCCGCTTCGCAGCACGGCCAATCCGGCCCCCGTCCGCACCGCCAATTCGCTCCGGCGCACCTCCAGCATCGACGTCAGCTGGCCTGAGGGCGAAAAGGGCGACCGGCTTTTCGTCGGCCGCGTCCGGGATTATCGCACGCCGGCGAACGGCGATCCGGGCCGGATTGTGGACGAGGCGGAATTCCATGCCACCCTGGCGCAGGACAAAACCATCACCGCGATCACCGCGACGCCCGCGCCTGCCGGGCTCGATCGGCTCGTCGGAATGCGTGGCGGCAATCATTTGCGCTTGTTCATCAGGGAGACAATGCCCGAGCTGATCAGCACAGGCGCGCCGATCTATCTGGTGCTCGACGATATTTCCGGCACCGCGCTGGTTTCTAGCTTCGCCTGGTCGCGGTGGCACGACGATTGGACGGAGCGCATGCGCGCCAATTTCCAGCCGGGTGAAATTGATACAATGATGGGCCACAGGGTCAACGTCTGCTGGGGTTTGCAGGATGGCAACAGCGCCGTCACCGGCGTCGCCAGCCGCGACATTGCTTCGGCCGACGCCGGCAATGTCCGCAATCCCGCCGATCCGGAAGGCTGGCACGCGTTTCCCGATTCCGTCGGGCCGGGCTTCCGCCGCTCCCGCCGGATCGACGTTACCCGCGACGATGGCGCGGGGCTGATCCGCATCGATGCCGCCTTCCAGGACAGCGCCAGGCGCAAGGTGCCGGGCCGCGGGGCGATCCACGAATACAACGTTTCAGCCACGGCCGATCTCGCCACCGGCGAACTGCTGACACCGACCCCCGAGGCACGTATCCTGCCGTTCGGCGAATGCCCTGGCGCAGTGCACAACACCCAGCGGCTGATCGGTCGCAGCCTGTCCGACATCCGCGAGGCGGTGCTGGAACAATTGCGCGGTCCGCAGGGCTGCACCCACCTGAACGATGCGCTGCGGGCTCTGGCCGAAGTGCCGAAGCTGGCGGGATATTTGGCGGACTGATCAGGCCGCGTCGCGCTCACCCAACGCCGCCGCGTCACAGCAGCCCGCGCAGCCCCTCCCGGTACGTCGGCCAGGCGGGCCGCCAGCCCAGTACCCGCCTGGCCTTGCCGTTGGCCACCCGGCGGTTCTCGGCATAGAAGGCGCGGGCCATCGGGGACAGATCGGCTTCCGCGAGCGTCCGCAGCGGCGGCGGGGGCAGGCCGAGCAGGCGGCAGGCCTCTTCAATCACCGCGTTCTGGCTGCTGGGCCGATCGTCGGCAAGGTTGTAGACGCCGGCGGGAGCCTCCAGCGCGGCGATCACGCCGGATACGATGTCATCGACATGCACCCGGCTGAAAGTCTGGCCCGGCAGGTCGATCCGGTGCGCCCTGCCTTCGCGCACCCGCTCGAGCGCGCTGCGGCCGGGTCCGTAAATCCCGGGCAGGCGCAGCACCCGCGCGCCGCGCGCCAGCCAGCCGGCATCCGCCTCGGCGCGCGCGGTGCGGCGGCCTTTGCCCGTTGGCGCGGTCTCATCGACCCAAGCGCCGCCAGTATCGCCATAGACGCCGGTGGAGGAGAGGTAGCCGAGCGATTTGCCCGTCAGCGCATCGCTGTATGCCGCCAGCACCGGGTCCAGACCTTCGCCCCCCGGCGGCACGGAGGACAGCACATGGCTGCTATCCGCCAGCGCCGCGCGAACGGTGCCAGCATCATCGAAAGACAGCGCGCCGTCGCTGCCGGTCGCAATCACCTCCCAGCCGCGCTGCTCCAGCACGCTGGCAATGCGGCTGGCGGTATAGCCGAGGCCGAAGATGAACAGGCGTGGCATGGCGTCACCCTAGCGCAATCGCTGGCAATCGGAAGCTCATGGCCTAGATAGGGCTGATGGACATCGCCAGCAGACCTTCGACCCCCGAGAACTTCCAGACCGCCGACGCCGCGCAGCCTCCCCAGGCGCCCGCGACGATCCTGCGCGAGGCATACCGCCCGCCCGACTGGCTGGTGCCGGAAGTGTCGCTGACCTTCGCGCTCGGCCTGGACGAAACCCGGGTCTCATCCACCCTGAGCGTCACACGCAATCCGCAAGGCGGCGGCGCGCGGACGCTGCGGCTCAATGGCGACGGTATCGCCGCGCTGTCGGTAAAGGTCGACGGCAAGGCGGCGAACGACTGGCGGATGGACGGCCCCGACCTGCTGGTCGAGCTGGCTGGCGATACCCACACGATCGAAGTTGATACCCTGGTTTATCCCGCCGCCAACAGCCAGCTGATGGGGCTTTATGCCTCGAACGCCATGCTCTGCACCCAGTGCGAGGCCGAGGGCTTCCGGCGCATCGCCTTCTTCCCGGACCGGCCGGACGTGCTCTCGATCTACCGGGTGAGAATCGAGGGCGACAAGGCGGCTTTCCCGATCCTGCTGTCGAACGGAAATTGCACCGCGACGGGTGAGGGCGCGGACGGCAGCCACTGGGCCGAATGGCACGATCCCTGGCCCAAGCCCTGCTACCTGTTCGCGCTGGTCGCGGGCGATCTGGTGGTCAACCGGTCCAGCTTCACCACTTGCGGCGGGCGCAAGGTCGATCTCGCCATCTGGGTCCGCGCAGGCGACGAAGAGCGCACCGCCCACGCGATGGATTCGCTTATCGCCGCGATGAAATGGGACGAGGAAGCGTTCGGCCGCGAATACGATCTCGACCTGTTCAACATCGTCGCCGTGTCCGACTTCAACATGGGGGCGATGGAGAACAAGAGCCTCAATGTGTTCAACACCCGCTATGTGCTGGCCGACCCCGAAACCGCGACCGATGCCGATTACGACGGGATCGAAGGCGTTATCGGCCATGAGTATTTCCACAACTGGTCGGGCAACCGCATCACCTGCCGCGACTGGTTTCAGCTGAGCCTCAAGGAGGGCTTCACCGTGCTGCGCGACCAGCTGTTCAGCGCGGCGATGGGCAGCGAGGCGGTCAAGCGGATCGAGGACGTCCGGGTGCTGCGCGCCGCCCAGTTCCCGGAGGACTCCGGGCCGCTCGCCCATCCGATCCGCCCCGACAGCTATCTGGAAATCTCGAACTTCTACACCGCCACGATCTATAACAAAGGTGCCGAGGTGATTCGCATGATGCGCACCCTGGCAGGGCCGGAACGATTCCGGCAGGGCACCGATCTCTATTTTGCCCGCCACGACGGCGAGGCGGCGACTTGCGAGGATTTTGTCGCGGCGATCGAAGATGGGGCGGGGCTTGACCTCACCCAGTTCCGCCGCTGGTATTCGCAGGCCGGCACGCCGCAGGTGAAGGCGCGGCTCAGCCACGAAGGCGATATCGCGACGCTGCATCTCGAACAGAGCGTGCCGGCAACGCCGGGCCAGCCGGACAAGCAGCCGGTGCCGATCCCGCTGCGCCTGGCGCTGTTCGACCGGGACAGCGGGCAGCACCGCGGCGAAGAGCTGGTGGTGCTGAGCGAGCCGCAGGCGGCGTTCCACTTCGACGGCTTCGCCAAGCGCCCGGTGCTGTCGATCAACCGCGGCTTTTCGGCGCCGGTCGCGATTCATGCGGACACCCCGGCCGCCGACCTCGTCTTCCTGGCCCGGCATGACGACGATCCCTTCGCCCGCTACGAGGCGATGCAGAGCCTGGTGGTGCAACACCTGGTTGCGGCGGTCAGCGGCGGCATGCTGTGCGATGCCGAACGCCAGGCGGGGCGCGATGCCATCGGTCGGGCGCTCGCCGCCGTAATCGACGACCCCGCGCTCGACGATCTGATGCGCGGCGAGCTGATGATCCTGCCGGCGGAAAGCTACCTTGCCGAGCAGCTGCTCGTCGCCGATCCCGCTGCGATCCGGGCCGAGCGCGAGGCGCTGAAAGCCTGGCTCGGTAAGAATCTGGAAGGCGCGCTGACGGCGATGCACGACCGCGCCTGTGCCGTCCCCTACAGCCGCGATGCCGCCGCGCGGGGCGCGCGCAAGCTCAAGACCCAGGCGCTGGTCACGCTCGCCGCCGCGGTGCCGCAGGAGGCCGCAGTGCGGGCCGCCGCGCAGTACCGCGCTGCCGATAACATGACCGACCGTCAGGGTGCGCTGATGGTCCTCGCCGGACTGGAGGTGCCCGAGCGTGCAGAGCTGCTCGCCGATTTCCACCGGCGCTACGCTGGCAATCCGCTGGTGATCGACAAATGGTTCTCGCTCCAGGCCGGCTCGCTCCATCCCGATGTGCTCGCCCAGGTCGCGGTGCTGGCGCAGCATCCGGATTTCACCCTCGCCAATCCCAACCGGGTGCGGGCGCTCTACATGGGGTTCGCGATGAACCCGGGCGCGTTCCATGCGGCCGGCGGCGAAGGGTACCGGATGATCGCCGATCTGATCCTCGCGCTCGATCCGCTGAACGCGCAGACCGCCGCGCGCTTCGTGCCGCCGCTTGGGCGTTGGCGGCGGATCGAGGTGCAGCGCTCAAGCCTGATGCGCGCGGAGCTGGAACGGATCGCCGCGGCGCCCAATCTGTCGCGCGATACCAGCGAGCAGGTAACCAAGAGCCTTGGCTGAGCCCGTTGAAGTTAGCCGCGCCGGGGTGCTTGCTGGCATACCGCACGGGTTCCTCGGGCGGCGCGGCGGGGTTTCGACCGGGCTTGTTGCCGGCCTTAACACCGGACTTGGCTCGGGCGACGATGACGCCGCCGTGGCCGAAAACCGCGCCCGCGCCGTTGCTGCGGTGATGCCGGGCGCCCGGCTGGTCAACGTGTTTCAGGTGCATTCGCCTCGCTGTGTCACCGTCACCGAGCCCTGGGATGACTCTGCCCGCCCCGAGGCCGATGCGCTGGTGAGCGACCAGCGCGGGCTGTTGCTTGGCATCGTCACTGCCGATTGCGCCCCCGTGTTGCTCGCCGATCGGGTGGCGGGCGTGATCGGCGCGGCTCATGCCGGATGGAAGGGCGCGCTCGGCGGGGTGATGGAGAATACCATTGCGGCGATGGTGAAACTGGGCGCCCGGCGAGCGACCATCGCCGCCGCTATCGGACCCTGCATCGCCCAGCCGAGCTATGAGGTGGACACTGTCTTCAGCGCCCGATTCATCGCAGACCATACTGACAATTCACGGTTTTTTTCTCCTGGCAAGCCAGGCCACTGGCAGTTCGATCTCGAAGCCTTTGTCGCCCATCGGCTTGCGGCCGCAGGGATCGGCGAAATCGAACGGCTGGGTCTCGACACGCTGGCCGCGCCCGAACGCTTCTATTCCTACCGCCGCGCCGCCTTGCAAGGAGAGCCGGCGTATGGCCGCCAGCTGTCGCTGATCGGTCTCGAATAGGGGAGCCGACGCAGCCGTTGAAAAAGCCCAAAAAGGCGGTTGGCAGCGCGGGTTTTCGCGGCTATCAAGCGCGCCAAGCCAGCCCTTGCCGAAGGTTTTTGGCTGCGGATGGGGCAGGCGCCGGGGGGGGTCCTCAGGCGAACATAAGACAGGGTTTCGGCCCGCGCCAGGTCTGGTCGCGGACGGCAAGAGCAAGGCAAGATCGACCATGGCACATGATGCGGGCCCAGCAATCGCAGTAGGGGCCACTCCGGACACCGAGGTTGGAGAAGGCGTGCGGCGGCGTGACTTCATCAACATCGCGGCGGTCTCGGCTGCGGGCATCGGTGCTCTCGCCACGCTGGTGCCGCTGGTCAGCCAGATGGCCCCGTCGGCCGACGTGCTGGCCGAAAGCTCGACCGAGATCGATATCAGCGCGATCCAGCCGGGCCAGGCGATCAAGGGTGTATTCCGCAAGCAGCCGGTGTTCATCCGCAATCTGACCCCGGCTGAAATTGCTTCGGCAAACAAGGTCGATGTCGGGTCATTGCGTGATCCGCAAACGCTGGCCGAGCGGACGATTGCGGGCAAGGAAAACTGGCTGATCACCATGGGCGTGTGCACCCATCTCGGCTGCGTGCCGCTTGGCGCCGGCGAAGGTGAAATCAAGGGCGAGTTCGGCGGCTATTTCTGCCCCTGCCACGGTTCAGTCTACGATACCGCTGCGCGTATCCGCAAAGGCCCGGCGCCGAAGAATCTCGTGGTTCCCGAATACGCCTTTCAATCCGATACCGTCGTCAAGATCGGCTAAGGCCGGAAGACATTTTGAGGTCACGATCATGAGCTTCCCCTGGGCGAACCACTATAAGCCGAGCCATCCCTTCATGCAGTGGATGGACGAAAAGCTGCCGCTGCCGCGCTTCGTCTATAACGCGGTCGGCGCCGGCTATCCGGTGCCACGCAACATCAATTACTGGTGGAATTTCGGCGTCCTCGCCGGGTTTTGCCTGATGCTGCAGATCGTCACCGGGATCGTGCTCGCAATGCACTACGCGCCCAATGCGCTGGTCGCCTTCGATTCGACCGAGCACATCATGCGCAACGTCAACTGGGGCTGGCTGATGCGTTATGCCCATGCCAACGGCGCTGCGGCGTTCTTTGTGGTGATCTATGTCCACATCTTCCGCGGCTTCTACTTCGGTTCGTATAAGGCGCCGCGCGAAATGATCTGGCTGCTGGGCGTGGTCATCTTCCTGTTGATGATGGCGACCGCCTTCATGGGCTATGTGCTGCCGTGGGGACAAATGAGTTTTTGGGGCGCTAAGGTGATCACCGGGCTGTTCGGTGCGATCCCGCTGGTCGGCGAACCGATCCAGCAATGGCTGCTGGGGGGTTATTCGCCTGACAATGCCGCGCTCAACCGCTTCTTCTCGCTGCATTATCTGCTGCCGTTCGTCATCGTCGCGGTTGTCGTGCTGCACATCTGGGCACTGCACATCCCCGGTTCGTCCAACCCAACCGGTATTGAGGTGAAGACCGAGAGCGACACCTTGCCGTTCCACCCTTATTTCACCGCCAAGGACGGATTTGGCCTGGTGGTGTTCCTGCTGATTTACTGCGCGGTGCTGTTCTTCGCGCCAAACGCGCTCGGCCACCCGGATAATTACATCCCGGCCAACCCGATGAGCACGCCGGCGCATATCGTGCCCGAATGGTATTTCTGGCCGTTCTATGCGATCCTGCGCGCCTTCACCTTCGACTTTTTCTTTATCCCGGCCAAGCTGCTCGGGGTGCTGGCGATGTTTGGCTCTATCCTGATCTGGTTCCTGCTGCCCTGGCTCGACAAGTCGCCGGTGCGGTCCGGGCACTACCGGCCGCTGTTCCGCAAGTTTTTCTGGTTCGGCCTGGTCCCGGCCATGCTGGTGCTGTTCTATTGCGGCGGCGCACCGGCGGAGGAGCCCTTCGTCATGATCAGCCAGATCGCGGCGCTGTATTACTTCGCGCACTTCCTCATTATCCTGCCGCTGGTCTCCTCGATCGAACGGCCCGAGCCGCTGCCGTTCTCGATCACTGAGTCTGTGCTCGGCAAGGATGACGATGCCGTGCTGGTCCCGGCCGAATAAGTCAGCGAGACGGAAAGAGAGACCCATGATCCGCATCTTCTCCATTCTCGGTGGACTGTTCGTCGTCGCGGCGCTGGCCTGGTCGCTGCTCTGGGGGGCGATCAATTTCGCTGGTGAGGGCTTGCCCAAGTCCGTCGAACGCGAATTTCACAAGCATCCCCAGCATCTGGCGCTGGCCAGCGACGGCATGTTCGGCCATTTCGACCGGCAGCAGTTGCAGCGCGGGTTCAAGGTTTATCAGGAAGTCTGCGCCACCTGCCATTCGCTGCGCCATGTCGCCTACCGCGATCTGGCGGCGCTGGGCTATAATGAGGACGAAGTGAAGGCGATCGCCGCCAAGGCGCAGATCCCGGCCTACAATGCCAATACCGGCGAAGTGACAAGCAAGCCGGGCCTGGCGACCGACCTTTTCCCGCCGGTTATCTATGGCGGGCAGGGCAACCCGCCAGACCTGTCGCTGATGGCGAAAGCGCGGGATGATGGCGCGGCCTATGTCTATTCGCTGCTGACCGGGTACCGGAACCAGCCCGCCGAACTCCTCCGCAAATATCCGGACGCCAAGGTGCCGGAGGGGCTGCATTACAACCCCTATTTCGCCAATCTCAACATCGCCATGCCGCCGCCGCTGACCGGTGACGATCAGGTGACCTACGCCGAGGGCAATCCCAAAGCGACGGTCGATCAGATGGCGAAGGACGTCTCGGCGTTCCTCGTCTGGACCGCGGAGCCCAAGCTCGACAAGCGCAACCAGACCGGCTGGCCGGTCGTTGGCTTCCTGCTTTTCGCCGCAGTGCTCGCCTATATGGCCTACCGCAATGTCTGGGCGGGCATGAAGCATTGAGCTGTGATCCTCCCCGCAACGGGGAGGATTGAGGTGATGACCCCCGCCGAGCTCAAAAGCCTGATCCGTAATGTCCCGGACTTTCCCAAGACCGGCATCCTGTTCCGCGACATCACAACGCTGCTCGGCCACGGTGCCGGTTTCGCGGCGAGTGTGGCCCTGCTGGCCGAGCAGGCGACGGCGGCGAGGGCTGAGGCGATTGCCGGAATCGAGGCGCGCGGCTTTATTTTCGGGGCGGCGGTGGCGGCGCGACTGGGGCTGGGCTTCGTGCCGATCCGCAAGCCCGGCAAGCTGCCGGTGCCGGTCATCGCGCTCGATTATGCGCTGGAGTACGGCACCGATACGCTCGAGATCGATCCGGGCGCGATTGCGGCCGGCGCGCGGGTGGTGCTGATCGACGACCTCATCGCCACCGGCGGCACCGCGTTTGCCGCGATGCAATTGCTCCGCGCAGCGGGGGCGGCGACCGAACACGCGCTGTTCGTCATCGACCTGCCCGAGCTTGGCGGTGCCGAGCGGCTGCGGGCAGCAGGTTTGCAGGTCGAGGCGCTGATGGATTTTCCCGGGCACTGATAGAGTGCGAAACAGTCAGGCCGCCCGTTTGCTGCTCTTGCCCTCTTTGACCGGTTCGACCCCCGCCAGCACCTGCACCGGCTTCGATGCAGCGACAGTGCCGAGTTCCGCCAGCGCGAAGTGGTTTTCCTCGATTTCGGCGATGTCATAGACGTAATTGACCATCACCCCATGCGACTGGCGCAGGCCGTTGGCCGATGTATCGGCCCCGGTATGGATCGCATCGAGTCGCGCGCCATTGCTAAGGTGGAAGCGGGCCACCGGATCGATCACCATGCCTTTGGCCGAGCGACCGGTAACCAAATAGCGCGCGGCCAGCGCCTTGAGCTCACGGTCGACCGGCAAGCTCACCTTGTCGCCGCCCGCCGCGCTTTGCTCCTGCCTGAGCCATGCGGCGAAACCGGGAACCGGCGACAGGGTGGCGAAGGTCTTGAGCTGCGGCAGTTCCTCGCACAGCAGGCCGACCACCCGCTTGATCAGGAAATTGCCGAAGGGAATGCCGCGCAGCCCGTCCTGGCAGTTCGAGATCGAGTAGAAGATCGCGCAATTAGCCCTGTGCGGTTCGACCATGCGCCGCTTTTCGGAGAGGATATCGCCGATTGCGCTAGGCAAAACACTGGTCAGCGCAACCTCGACGAAAATCAGCGGCTCGTCCGGCATCTGCGGATGAAAGAAGCCGTAGCAACGCCGGTCGGCGGGTTCGACCCGGCTGCGCAGATCGTCCCAGCCGGCGATCGAATGGACCGCTTCGTACTCGATGATCTTTTCCAGCACCGCAGCCGGGCTGTCCCAGCCAATCCGCCGCATTTCGAGAAATCCGGCATTGAACCAGGCGGTGAAGGCGCCCTCGAACTCGGCGTCGAGCGCCTTGAGGCCGCCGTTCCCGCCTTTCGGAGCGTTGAGCAGGTCGGTGCGCATCGCCAGCAACCGCCGCGTGCCGCCGGGCGCCAGGTTGAGGAGGTTGATCAGCTTGAGGCCGGGCGATTCGCTGGCATCGTTGAGCGCCTGCGCCGAAGCCTCGTCGCGGCTGCCGTTCCAGCGGGCAATGGCGGCATCGATGGCCGCGGCATCATGCGGGTAGACGGCGTGGAGCTTGGCGAGGAAGTCCTGCCGGGCGCTGATTTCGCTGGCCTCGTAAAGGTCGAAAAAGGCCGACGCCAGCGCCGGGCCGGACGCGCGGCCGCGCAGTGACAGCAAGGCACCGGCGAGGTCGAGCAAACCCGCGCAGCTAGCCGGGCGCGGGGCGACGCCAAAGCGGGCGAGCAACTTGCCGAGGCGGGAACTGATGGCCAGCTCGAATGCACCGCGCCGGCGCAGTGATCGGGCCTGTTTGGCAGAGGGGCGTTGCCGGGGGACGTCCATTCGCTTTGTTCCCTAGAACAGGCCGAAAACCGCCAAGTGATGCGATTCGCCGGCTATAACACCCCCCCGTCAACAATTTGTGACACGTAAGCGGATCGGCGCAAGCACTTATTGTTGCAGTGCGGCAAAGCCGGATCGGCTGCCCGCGGCGCCTGCACCACGCACCGGGCGATTGACCGGCCCGGCGCGCTGCCGCATAGGGCGTCGGCAGGCGGGTATAGCATAGTGGTAATGCACTAGCCTTCCAAGCTAGCTAGAGGGGTTCGATTCCCCTTACCCGCTCCAGCCCATACCCAGCGTCCGGGCGAACTGCGGCAGCTGTGCGTTTTGTGCGGGATGCCCGCTTACGGCAGCGGGCCGGCTGTTTTGCCAGCGGCTAGTCCGTTGTTGGTAATAAGCGCCGCTATCTGCACGACCAGCCTGGCAGAATCGCACGGCTTGATGTGCACCACCAACTCGGGAAACCGCTCGGAAAGGTCACCCGGCAGGCTGACACCGCTCTGCAGAATTGTGGGAATGCCGGCCAGCAACAGTTGCTCCAGCACTGGAGAGCTGTCGCCATCGGACAGATTGAGATCCAGAATTGCAGCCACGATCGGCACCGTTCCGATCAGCGCGAGAGCTTCCTTGACGCTGGCGGCGGGACCGGCGACCTGGCCCCCGGCATCCTCGATCGCCAGCGCCACATCCAACGCGATGAAGGGTTCATCCTCAGCGACCAGGATGAGCGATTGGTTCAGCAGGGAATGGCCTTCGCTGGTGTGAGGGCGAATCGGCTGCGAATCGTCACTCATTGCGTCAGCCTTTCGATCGGCGCGGAAAGATGCACGGTCAAACCCTCGGCAGCCCAATCGAACGCGATTTCACCATGGAGCTGTCCGTTCATGCCGCGCCGGGCCAGCTTGCTGCCGAAACCCTCCTGCTCGGGCGAGCCGTCAATAGCAGGGCCGCCCCGCTCTTGCCATTGCAATGCCAGACTACCGTCCTTGACGACCCAGGAAATATGCACGCATCCGTTCGCCGTGGATAGGGCGCCGTATTTGAAGGCATTGGTTGCGAGTTCGTGCAGCACGAGGGCAATACTCGTAACCGCTTCGCCGCTGATCGGGACGTCCGGCCCCTCGATCACGGCGCGCGCATCGCCTTGTGTCGCGGTGAGATCGAAATGCGGTGTAAGGACCGCCCGGACCAGTGCGTCCAAAGTCGATTTTTCCGTATTGACCGATCCCGGCGTGCTCGCCCGGATCAGCAGATGGGCGCTCGCCAGCGCGCCAAGGCGCCCTTGAATCGTGGTCGCCATTTCCTGCGTCGTGGTCGCCGAGCGCGCGCTGAGCGACACCACGCCGCCGGCAATGGCGAAAAGATTCTTGATCCTGTGGTCCATCTCCCTGAGCAGCAGTTCGCGCAGTTCCTCGCTGCGCCTTTGCTCGTCGATGTCGGTATTGGTTCCGAACCAGCGGATGATCTTGCCGCTTTCATCGCGGATCGGCTCGGCGCGGGAGAGAAACCAGCGATATTGGCCGTCCGCGCCGCGCAGCACGAACGTGTCCTCCCAGATTTCGCCAGTCTCAATGCAACGCTTGAAACGTTCCGTCACGCCATCGACTTCGTCAGGGTCGTGGACGCTTTGCCAGCCCCAGCCCTTCATCGTTTCGAGAGTGGTGTTGGTGTAATCGTACCAGCGCTGATTATACCAGAAGATGGAACCCTCGGCATCCGTGATCCAGGCCAGTTGCGGGATCGATTCCGCCATCACGTGAAACTGGTTTTCGCTGTCGCGCACGGAAGCCTCAGCCGCTTCGCGCGCAGTGATATCGACAAACGTGCAGACGACGCCGTCGATCATATTCTGGACCGTGCGGTAGGGGCGGATCCGCATATCAAAAGACATCGTCGAATCAGACAGCTTGATCCGGCGCTCCGTCACGGCGAGCGTGCGCAGCACCGATTTCACGTCCTTGGTCAGCTCTGGCTTATCTACAAGGCTGGCGATTTCCGTGATCGGACGCCCGATATCGGTTTCGCGGACACTAAAGATATCGGCAATGCCGCGCGTAAAGCTCTTGATCCGCAAGTGCTCGTCGAGAAACAACGTGGCGATCTCTGTGCTATCGAGCAAATTCTTGATGTCGCTGTTGAGGCGCATCAGGATCTCGTTCTTGCTGGCCATCTCGGCGTTGATGGTCTGAAGTTCCTCATTGACAGACTGCATCTCTTCCTTGGCGGTTTCCAGTTCCTCGTTGGCGGATTGCAGTTCCTCGTTGACCGACTGATACTCCTCGTTCGAAGATTTCATCTCCTCGTTGGCGATTTCCAGTTCGTCGATGGCGGACTGGAGTTGCGTGCGGGTGGTCAGCAATTCCTGCTCGAGCGAGAGCATGGCGTCGGTCGATACCGTGCCAGATAGACCGGAATTGCCTTGCGGAGCGCTGGGGCCGCCGTCCTGAAACGCCAGGACAATGAATTCACCATCATCGCCTATCGAATCGGCAATCAGCGTTACCGAGTGCGGCTTGCCATCAACGCGATGCGCAACATTGCCTTTCCGGACCGGGGCACGGGAGCTGCTGGCTTCCAGTAGCACCGTTCGCACCGCCTGACGGAGCGGCTTTCGCAAAATGTCGAACAGCGCAGAGCTTGGCGCGCCGGGTGCAGGTTCAAAATACTGGCCCATCGATCCGCCCGAGAAGCGGACGATCTGATGGTTTCTGTCGATCACCACATGCGGCGGGTTGTATTTTTCCATCGCCCGCCGCGCGCCTTTGTCGATCCAGTCGCCGGAGGCTGCCGGCTTCCTGTCATGCACCGGGTTTATCGCGGCTCCAACGCCGCGCGCTGGCAGGTCGAGAAGCGCCACCCCGGCAGTTTCGCGACGTTCGAATATGCGATGCTTCTTGTCCAGAGCGCTAAACAGCCTTGCGCTGCGCGTGACCGATTCCGACATTCCAAGAAACAGCTGCCCGCCCGGTTTCAGCGCGTAGTGGAAGTTCCGCATGACGCGGTCCTGCATGGCGGCGTCGATATAGATCAGCATATTGCGGCACGAGATCAGATCGAGCTTGGAGAATGGCGGATCCCTGATGATGCTGTGCGTCGAGAACACACACATTTCGCGGATTTCCGGGACGATGCAGCAGTCGTCGCCATCGTTCCTGAACCAGCGTTCAACACGCTCCGGCGACAGGCCTGCGAGAAGTGTCCGGTAGCGACCGAGGCGTGCGACCGCGATCGCCCGGTCATCGATGTCGGTGCCGAAAATCTGGACCCTTGGCTTCGACCGCAGCGCTTCCATAGCCTCACGCATCAGGATGGCGACGGTGTACACTTCCTCTCCGGTAGCGCAGCCAGGCACCCAGATGCGAACGGTTTCATCCGCACCCTTTCCGTCCACAAGTCCTTTCAGCACCTTCGCATCGAGCGCCTCGAACGCGGCGGGATCGCGGAAGAACTGGGTCACTCCGATCAAAAGCTCGCGGAACAGGTTGTCAAGTTCGTCGGGCTGTTCGCGAAACCGTTCGATATAGTCCGCGGGAGTGTCGATCTGGAGCAACTGCATCCGGCGCTGAAGCCGGCGGACCAGCGACTTTTCCTTGTAACCGCTGAAATCGTGCCCGGTCCGCGCCCTGAGCGCGGCCATGATCGTGGCCATGTGCGACGCCGCGTCGATACGGGTGCCCTCGCTATCCTTGTTCCCGGCGACGCCCCTGAGGTGGGCCTCGTAAGCTATGAGCTTCGCCGGCATCGCTTCGACTGCCAGCACATCATCGACTTGGCCGGAGGCCGCGGCGCTCTGCGGCATTCCCGGCAGGGCGTGGCTGTCAAACTCCGCCTGAGCCAATGTCAGACCGCCATGTTCCTTGATCGCGGTCATCCCCAGCGTGCCGTCGCTGCCAGTGCCCGAGAGGATGATGCCAATGGCGTTCTCACCCTGATCCTGGGCGAGCGACTGGAGGAATGTATCGATCGGCCGGCGGCGATCGCGCGGCGGGGCGGGTTTGACGATCTTCAAGCGCCCGCCCGAAACAGTCATCGTCGAGTCAGGCGGAATAACGAAAACGCAGTTTGGCTTGATCACGACGCCGTTGGCCGCCTCGACGACATCCATCTCCGTGGTCCTGCCGACAAGATCGGCCAACATGCTCTTGTGGTCGGGCGACAAGTGCTGAATGAGCACGAACGCCAGGCCGGTGTCGGGCGGAGTGTTGCTGAAAAAGCTCTTGAAAGCATCAAGGCCGCCCGCCGATGCGCCGATGCCGACGATCATCGTCATGCCGGTGCCTGACCCTCATTTATCGGCTGTGCCGCACTGGTTGACCTAATTGCCATGATGCCGGGCGCCTAACCTCACTTCAGTGTTTTGGAATCGACCGCCGACCGCACGCGTCAATATGAATTAATTGATGTAATGGGTCATTCGCTATGATGTTCCGCATTCTCATTTTTTATCAGACGATCTCGCCGCGCGAAGCCGGTCCCGGGCATCTCGCGCTGGATATCTTTCGATTTCGTTATTTTGGCGATGAAACGCCAGCCGCGCAAGCCCCGCCCGCGATATCGCGCAGATCGGGCGGGGGCAGTGTATTGGCAATCCGCGCGGTTCCGCTCGTTGTCAGACCCTGCCGCTACTGCTAGGCGCAAATCCCGGTGTCGTCGTGATTGGCTACAAGGGCGGCATGCTCGGCCGGCCCTATCGGGCGCAGCCGGAAAGATTGCTCAGGCAGGCAGGAAAGCTGTGAAACACACCCTCGATCCCGCATCGCTCGATCTGCGCGAATTCCTGAAACCGGGGGACCGCATCGTCTTCGGCCAGGCCTGCGGTGAGCCCTCGACGCTGATCGAGGCCATGATCGCGCAAGGCCGCGACATCGGCAACCTCTCCGCCTTCATCGCCGCCAGCTTTTCCGGCGTGTTCACGCCAGAGACCGCCGACAGCTTCGCCCTTTCCAGCATGGGCGCGATCGGCGCGCTAAGGTCGATGACCAAGGCCGGTAAGCTGGTCGTGATCCCCTGCCACTTTGGCCAGATCGGCCCGCTGATCGATCAAGGCCTGATTGGCTGCGATGTCGCCATGGTTCAGGTCAGTCCGGCGGATGCCGATGGCAACCACAGTTTCGGACTGGTTGCCGACCATGTCCAGGCGATGGTTGCAAAAGCGCGGTTGGTGATCGCTGAAGTCAACGAGCGAGTGCCATACACCTATGGCGAACTGCTGCCGGCCGCGCGGATCGACGTCGCGGTGCAGGTTTCGCGCAACCCCTTCGAACTGTCGCCGGCGAAAATCAGCGAGGCCGATCAGGCAATCGCCCGCCACTGCGCCCGCTATATCGAGGATGGGTCGGTCATCCAGACCGGCGTCGGCGCGGTGCCGGATGCGGTCATGCGGATGCTCGGCGACCGCAAGGATCTGGGTGTCCATTCGGGCATGCTCGGCGACGGGCTGATCGATCTTTATGAGGCGGGCGTCATCACCAACGCGCGCAAGGAGATCGACCGGGGCGTCACGATCAACGGCGCGCTGGTCGGCACGCGCCGCCTGTATGACTTCGCCCACCGCAACCCGGCGATGCGCATGTGCACAACCGGCTACACGCATGATGCCGCGGTGCTGGCCCGGTTATCGAAGCTGGTGACAATCAATTCGGCGCTGGAGGTCGACCTGACCGGCCAGGTCAATGCCGAGCAGTCGGGCGCTTCCTATCTCGGCGGCACCGGCGGCCAGGTCGATTTTGTCCGCGGCGGGGCGCGCTCGCCGGGCGGCCATTCGATCATTGCGCTCGCCTCCACCGCCAAGGGCGGCATGATCAGCAAGATCGTTACCGCCCTCGCCGGCCCGGTGACCACCGCGCGAAGCGAGGCCGATATCATCATCACAGAATTCGGCGCGGCGGAATTGCGCGGGCAATCGCTGCCCGAACGCACCCGCCGCCTGGTCGCCATCGCGCACCCGGACTTTCGCGAGGAGCTGGACAGAGCAGCCTATGTTATCCGGGAACGAGGCTTTTAGAGCGGCATGCGCCTAATCTGAACCAAAAAACCGTCTACCCTGAGCTTGTCGAGCCGAAGGCGACCGTAGGTCTACGGCTGCTTTTGTCTTCGGACCGCACACCATGACGCACGAAGAAAGGTCAGCCCTTCGACAAGCTCAGGGTAAGCGGGCTCCGGGCTGATTCCGGTTTTACGCACCCCGTTCTAACTGACCAGCGCGATCAGTTTTCCGCTTTCGTCAGACGCGTCACTGTCCCCGCCGTTCCGTCCCAGTCGATCTCGAAGTCGACCTTGTCGCCAACCTTGCTGCCTGCAAGCACTTCGGGTTTGGCGGAGAAGCCCATTTCCATGGCGGGCCATTTCAGTTCGGTAATGTCGCCATGGTCGAGCGTGACCGTGCCCTTGGCGGTATCGATCGCCGTCACCGTTCCGACGCCTTTGCCGTGCTTCATCTCCGCCGGCATGGGCAGATCGGACATAGCGCTCGCGTCACCCCTGCTCTCGCCGGGCTTGGCAGCCTCGGGCTGCTGGTTGCAGCCTCCCAAAGTGGCGACGAGCGCGAGGCTGGTGGCCAACAACAGGGACTTCTTCATGCCACTTCTCCTTCGGGTTGAGTATTCAAGTAACGCTTCCGGCGCATCAGCAGATAGGCGGCCGGAATGATCAGCATCGACAACAGCGGCGCGGTCAGCATCCCGCCGACCATGGGCGCGGCGATCCGGCTCATCACCTCGGAACCGGTGCCGGTGCCGACAAGGATCGGGAAAAGCCCGGCGAGGATCACCGCAACCGTCATCGCCTTGGGCCGGACACGCAGCAGCGCACCCTCGCGCACGGCTGCCGCGACATTGCCGTCCTGGCGGGCATCGAGCGCGTGTTTCAGATAAATCAGCATCACCACGCCGAACTCAGCGGCGACGCCGGCGAGCGCGATGAACCCGACCCCAGTAGCGACCGACTGGTTGTAGCCGAGCAGGTACAGCAGCCACAGCCCGCCGGTCAGCGCGAAGGGCAATGTGCCCATGATCAGCAACGCCTCGTCCCAGCGGCGGAAAGTCAGGTAAAGCAGCGCGAAGATGATCGCCAGCGTAACAGGCACGACGATCTTCATGCGCTCGGTCGCGCGCACGAGAAATTCGAACTGGCCGGTGTAGGACACGCTGATCCCGGGCGGGAGTTTGACCTCGCGGGTGATCGCCTGGCTGATGTCACCGACCAGCGTCTGGAGATCGCGGCCGCGCCCGTCGACATAAATCCAGGTGACCGGCCTGCCGTTCTCGCTCCTGAGCATTGGCGGGCCATCGCTGATCCGCACATCGGCCACCGTGCCCAGCGTAATCTGCTGCCGCGATGGCGTGAGCACCGGCAGATTGACGATGTCATCGAGGCTGTCGCGGATTTCGCGGGGGTAACGCACGCTGATCGGATAGCGCGCCAGTCCCTCGACCGTCTGGCCAATGGTCTCGCCGCCAATCGCGCCAGAAACCACCGCCTGAACATCGGCGACGTTGAGGCCATAACGCGCGGCGGCAGCGCGATTGATATCGACATCGATATAGCGCCCGCCGGTGAGCCGCTCGGCCAGCGCCGAGGCGACCCCCGGAACGGTCTTAACCACAGCCTCGATCCGCTTCGAGGTGCGGTCGATCTCAGCCAGGTTCGATCCCGCCACCTTGATTCCCACTGGGCTCTTGATGCCGGTCGCCAGCATGTCGATGCGGTTGCGGATCGGCGGGATCCAGAAGTTGGCGAGGCCGGGTACTTTGACCCGCGCGTCCAGCTCCTCGACCAGCTTTTCCGGTGTCATGCCGGGACGCCATTGCTCGCGCGGTTTGAAGCGGATCGTCGTCTCGAACATTTCGAGCGGGGCGGGGTCGGTCGCGGTGTCGGCGCGCCCGGCCTTGCCGAACACGCTTTCCACCTCGGGCACGGTCTTGATCAGCCGGTCGGTCTGCTGGAGCAGCAGCGATGCCTTGGCTGCCGAAATGCCGGGAAGCGCCGACGGCATGTAGAGCAAATCGCCCTCGTTCATCTGCGGCATGAACTCGCCGCCAAGCTTCGCCATCGGCCACAGGCTGGTGGCGAAGATCAGCGCCGCGATCAGCAGCGCTTGCTTTGGCCGTTCGAGCACCCAGTCGAGCGCAGGGCGATAGGCGCGGGTCAGCCAGCGGTTGACCGGATTGGCGTCTTCGCTGGGGATTTTCCCCCGGATCAACAGGCCCATCAAGACCGGTATCAAGGTGATCGACAGCAAGGCTGCTGCCGCCATCGCATAGGTCTTGGTGAAGGCGAGCGGCGAGAACAGCCGTCCCTCCTGGCCCTGCAACGAGAAGATCGGGATGAACGAGAAGGTGATGATGAGCAGGCTGAGGAACAGCGCCGGGCCGACTTCGGCGGCGGCATCGGTGATGATCCGCCAGCGGGTGGGGTTATCGGGTTCGCTGTCCGGGTTGGCGTCATGCCAGCGTTCGAGATGCTTGTGGGCATTCTCGATCATCACCACCGCCGCATCGACCATCGCGCCGACGGCAATGGCGATGCCGCCCAGGGATAGGATATTGGCGTTCAACCCTTGCGCCCGCATGACGATGAAGGCGATGAGGATGCCCAGCGGAAGCGTGAGGATCGCGACCAGCGCCGAGCGCACGTGCCACAGGAATAGCGCGCAGACGAGCGCGACGATGATAAACTCCTCGATCAGCTTGCCGGTGAGATTTTCCACCGCGCGGTCGATCAGGCCGGATCGGTCGTAAGTCGTGACGACCTCGACACCGGGCGGGAGGCCCCTCTTGAGCTCGTCGAGCTTGACCTTGACGCCCTCGATCACTTCGCGGGCGTTTTTGCCCTGCCGCATGACGATGACCCCGCCGGCTACCTCGCCTTCGCCATTGAGTTCGGCGATTCCGCGCCGCATGTCGGGGCCGATCTGGACCGTCGCCACATCACCCAGCATCACCGGAATGCCGCCCGCCGCCGTGCGGATCGGCACGGCGCGGAAATCGTCGAGGGTCTTGAAGTAGCCGCTGGCCCGCACGGTATATTCGGCTTCGGCCAGTTCGACCGTGGCACCGCCGGTTTCCTGATTGGCGCGTTTGAGGGCATCGGCCACTTCGCTCGCCGTCACGCCATAGGCCGCCAGCTTGTGCGGATCGACCACGACCTGATACTGCCGGACCATGCCGCCGATGCTGGCGACCTCGGCAACCCCGGGTACGGCCTTCAGCTCGTAGCGCAGGAACCAGTCCTGGATTGAACGCAGCTGTGCCAGATCGTGCCGTCCGGTCTTGTCGACCAGTGCATATTCGTAAATCCAGCCGACGCCGGTCGCGTCCGGCCCAAGCGAGGCTTTGGCCCCTTCGGGCAGACGGCTTTGCACCTGACTGAGATATTCGAGCACGCGGCTGCGCGCCCAGTAGAGATCGGTGCCGTCCTCGAACAGCACATAGACGAAGCTGTCGCCGACAAAGGAATAGCCGCGCACCACCCGCGCTCCGGGAACCGAGAGCATCGTCGAGGTGATCGGATAGGTCACCTGGTTCTCGACGATCTGCGGAGCCTGCCCCGGATAAGTGGTGCGAATGATGACCTGCACGTCGGACAAGTCGGGCAGCGCGTCGACCGGGGTGGACCTGACCGCCGCCACCCCAATGATCGTCAGCACCAGCGCCGCCGCGAGCACCAGCCCGCGAGCCGCAACCGAGGCGCGAATGATCCTGGCGATCATCGGCCTCCCGCCTCTTTATCGGTCGCGGGATTATTGCGAAGAACCGGTTCCCACTTTTTCGTATCCCCCTCCAGCGGCCGCGCCGCGATGCCGGTCAGGCTCGCTTCGGAATCGAGCAGGAACTGGCCGGAGGCAACAACCTTCTCGCCAGCGGCCAGGCCGGCAAGCACTTCGGTCTTGCCGCCGCCCTCACGCCCCGTGCGGATTTCCGCCGGACGATAGCGGCCAGCGCCGCTCGCCAGCATGACGATGGTGCGCGCGCCGGTGCGGATCACGGCCTCACTGGGAACGAGCAGCGCGGGCTTGGCATCGCCGCCGAGCGCGACGCTGGCGAACATGCCGGGTCGCAGGCGTCCACCCCGACTGGCAAGCTCGACCCTGACCGTGAGCGTGCGACTGTCGGCCTGCGTGGTGGGCAGGACCGCGATCACCCGCCCGCCGAAGCTCTCGCCGGGGAAGGCGGCGAGGGTCGCCACGGCAGTCTGGCCGACCCGAACCGCGCCTGCCTGCGCTTCAGGCACGGCGGCATTGAGCCAGACCGTGCCGATGCCGGTCACTTGCGCCAGCGTCTGGCCCTGCGCAAGCGTCACGCCTTGCCGCGCATCGAGCGACTGGATCACGCCCGCGATCGGCGAGGTGATCGTCACCGTGCCGTTGGTCCGGCCCGTGCGCTCGACCTGCGCGATCAGTCCATCGGACATGCCCAGCAAGCGCAGCCGCTGCCGCGTCGCGGCTGTGAGCTCCGGCTTTCCGAGGCGCTTGACCGCGAGAAATTCCGTCTGCGCACCGCCCCATTCGGGCAACTGCACGTCGGCGATGGGCGCGCCAGCGCCAATCACGTCCCCCGGCGCGCGGCGATAGACGCGCGAGACGAACCCGCCTGCGCGCGCCTGGACGATCGCCACATCGCGCTGGTTGAAGTCGATGCTGCCGCTCACGGTGAGCGCGGAGGCAAGACTGCCCATTTCGGCTGCGACCACCCGGACACCCAGATTCTGCATGGCTGCCGGATTGACGCTGACCCCCGGCGCAGCACTTCCTTCGCCGCTCGCATCGGCGTATTTGGGGATCGTCTTCATCCCCATCGACGACAACGAATCGGGATTGTCATAGTGCTCCAGGGGCACCATCGGATCATAGTAATAGAGGATTTTGCGTCCTTTACCGCTCGCAGCCGTGGGAGCAGCGCCATTGTTCCCGCGCTGGCCCAGCCAGTATCCGCCGCCGCCAGCGATCAGCACCGCCGCCAGTATTCCGGCCCGCCAGCGCGCCGCAGTCGCCCTGTCCATGGTCATGGCCGCATCTCCCCATAGGTGAAATTGATCCGGATCGCATCGCGCGCGACATCGGCCTCGCGCGACAAGGCATCTACCTCGGCCTCGGCCAGCGCCAAGGTTGAAAGCAGAGCGCTGCCGAGGTCGAGCTTGCCCGCAGCATAGCTCGCCATGTCGAGTTCGGCGCGGCGTTTGGCGAGGGGCACCAGCGTGTTGCGAGCGTTCATCAGCCGCTGGTGATGCATGGCATGATCGGCAAGGTCGCCATCGAGCCCCGCCACGAGTTCGCGTTCGCCCGCCACGCGCATCAATTGCGCGCGGCTCACCTCGCTTTCGCGTGCGGCGATCAGGGGATCCTGCCGGCGTTTGGCGAAGAATGGGAGATCGATGCTGACCGTGACCGAAACCATGTCGCCATAGGCGGGATCGCGGCGGCCGTAAGACGTGCCAACCCGCCAGTCGGGCCGCTTGTCCGCGCGGGCCAGCGCGACGTCCGCATACGCAGCGCGGGATTCTGCATCGAGCGCTTGCAGGCGTGGCAGCGTGACCAGCCCCGACCGGAAGCCTGCTCCATCCACCTCGAGAACAGGCGGGTCGCCGGCAACGTCCGCATCTAGGTCGCCAGTCAGGCGTGCTAGCCTGGCCCGCGCCTTGGCGACCTCGGCCGTGAGTTCGCTGCGGCGGTCGTTGACCGCAGCGCGCAATTGCTCGGGCTCGAGCGCCTGCGAGGGCCGTGCCGAACCCGATGCCAACCGCGCCGCGACAGTCGATTGCAGATCGCCGAGGCTTTCGTCGAGCCGCTGCAGTTGAGCGAGCCGCCGCTTGGCGTAATAAAGATCGACCCACGCCAGCGCGGTCTCGAGCCGCAGATTTTGCGCTTCGACAGCGAAATCGGCTTCGGCGACGCCGATCTCCGCCTGTGCCCGTCCGCGCTGGGCGCGGCGCTTTGCAGGATTGGGAAACGCCTGCTCCAACCCTATGCGCGCCATTGTCATGCTGTCACCGTTCAATGTGAAAGCAGGCGGACCCGAGACCGGGAAATTATCGATGCCGACGGACAATGTCGGGTCGGGGAGCCGGCCAGCGGCCACGGCGGCCGCGCGCTTGGCGTCCACCCCGGCCTCGCTCGCTTGGAGTGAGGGTGCTTCGCGTGCTGCCCGTTGTAGCGCGGCAACGAAGGTCAGCGGCTCGGCATGGAGTACGCCCGGCAGCGCCAGCGCCAGCCCCGCGCCCAGATATATACGCATGTGGAAAATCCCGGAATGACCTGTGACGATGCACCGGCGAACCAATGTTCGGCCGGTGCTGTTGGCGTCAGCCAGGGAGTGCCGGCGGTTCAGGTTCCGGGGTTGTGCTCCGACCAGCCAGCCGCGCGACCGGCATAGGCCTGACGAGTTCTGACCGGTTGTCCAATGCCAGGGCCGGGGAGAGCAGTGTGGTAAGCGTAAATGACAGCACGCACCCCATTTTGGCAATGCAGTCGAGAGTAACGCCGTGGCACGGATGGTCGGGCTTCGGCTTGGTCAGCCCCATCTTTTCCGCGCAATCTTCGCCCATTGCCGCTGCTACACTAACATGATCGGACAACTGGCGTGCGGGTGCAGAAGCCATTGCGGCTTGCTGGGCAAACAGGCCCAACGCCGCTCCCATCAGCAGCAGCAAGGAAAGCCAACGGCTCATCTTGTCCTTATTGCGGCGAATTGATTAGCAGTCAATTCGCCGCAAACGACCTGGCAGTGAGGCCTATAGCGTGAAGGCGGTCATACCCGCCGAATTACGCGAAATTTTATACTGAGGGGGTGTGCGATGCGGCTGTGTTTAGCTAGAGAAAGCGGTCACAAATTGGCTTCACGATTTGAACGAAAATCCGCATTTCGCGCAAACCGCGCAACCTTGATCTCCCCCTCGCGCTTCCTCGTCTGCGCGATGTCAAAGCTGTTCTGCATCCGCATCAGCGTGTCCATCGAGACGCCGAACGCCTTTTCCACGCGCAGCGCCATTTCCGGCGAGAGGCTGGCGCGTTCGTTGAGCATAGTGGAGAGCGCGGCGCGGGTGACGCCGAGCGCCTGCGCCGCTGCCGTTACGGTCAGTTCCAGCGGCTCGATAATCTCGTGCTTGATGAAGCCCCCGGGATGGGCGGGGTTCTTCATCCTGATTCCGGTCATGGCGTTCATACGGGCCTCCTCGTGCCAGTCTTCCTAATGATAATCTTCATAGTCGAGGTCGATAATCTCGATCTCGTCGGCGTTGATCCGAAATGTCATCCGCCAGTTCTTGGTGACAAACAGGCTTTAGTTGCCCTTACGATCACCTGTCAGGCGGTGGGCCTTCCAGATGGGCACGGTCTGCAATTCATCTTCGTGCGTCATGTCCTGCAGGAACGAGACCATACGCCCGACTTGCCGACCACGGCAGGCTGCAAGCCGCTCGCGTCGTCACGTTCGATGAACCGCTTCAGCCCTTTGTGGAGGACGTTTCTGATTCTCATGTGAGCTTGTAATCGCTGTATCGTTTAGCGTCAAGCCACGCTATACACTTCCGCGTTTGCGTTGGCGAATGGCATCAGTTATTTGGCTTACATGGAGAAGGGTGGAAACAGCAATTTGAGAGGGAAATTAGGAGGGCAAGATAAAAGAGCGCACATTGCATGGCGTTTCAGATGCGGTCGCTCCCTTGTTTTACAAGGGATTAGGCGCTTGCCACGCAATGTGTGGCAAATTCAAGCACATTGCGCGGCAGCCAAAAATGCTGCTTTCCCGGGGTGTTGCCTCACATTATCGGCCATTTTTGGGCTAAAGCTGGACGAACTCCTGCCCAGGGTAATCTGACCGGCTTCTCCAGAATATAGAAGTCCCATTGGTGTCCAAGCACCCGACATTGTGCCTCAAATCACCATCGGCCTTGCCTCTTGGTTTCGCGTGCTTCAATCTGCCGCCATGCGGACGCGATCTTACGCCACGGAACGCCGATTTGTGCTTCCCCCCTGCTTCCCCGCCAAGCGGAACAGGGC
>JANLQW010000271.1:0-3133 GCA_031368085.1 Novosphingobium sp.
CTTCAGCCGGTCACGGTCTTGTCCGGCCAGCGCCGCTGGCCCCGCGAGCCAAGATCGTTTGGGGCTCGCCTCCTCGCGGTACCAGCGGCGCAAAGTCTCCGCCGTGCAGCCGATCTTCGCCGAAATCGAGGTCATCGCGGCCCACTCCGAACCATAATCGGCTCGGTGCTCACCAACCATCCGAACCGCGCGCTCGCGGACCTCAGGTGAAAACTTGTTCCTTGTCGTCATCACAGCTCCTTCTCACAGATAGGAGCCTCCGGAAAACCCGGGACGCTTCACAGCCATTACGCCAACTTTCTTGCCTGAGTAGGTTCCCATACCCTCCTCCCGGATCAGGCATGATAAGCTTCGCTTTTCTCAACCCCTGCGAAATCGGTTTCCCCTGATATAAGTAAGCTGCGCAGCCTACTTGATCGACTGCAGCGGAGTTGCGGCACCCCATCAGACCACTTTCTGACATCGAAGATGAGCAGCTGTTTTTCTCACTGGACAAACTGATAAAACCTCATCAGATGCTTGTCCTAATCCGACAAAGTGTCGGGTTCGTGATGCACAAATAAGAAGCGGCAACGACCGCGTGAGGGAAGACTCGGAAAATGGCAAAAATGGCTCATCGCAGGCGCATCATGTTGCTGGCGAGCACGACTTTCGTCGCGCTCGTTCCCTATGCGGCGGTGGCAGCCGCGCAAGACAGCGCACCAACTTCAGCCGAGGCCCCGGCACCATCGACCCGAAGCGATGACACCTCGACGACCGAAATCATCGTCACCGCGCAAAAGCGCGAGCAGTCGCTCAACAATGTCGGGCTGACCGTCAGCGCGCTGACTGGCGACACCCTCAGATCGCGTCAGATCGTTAGTCTGCAGGATCTCAGCCAGTCGGTCCCGTCGCTGACCTTTGCCAACGCCCCGACCGGCGCTCCGGTCGTATCGCTTCGCGGTGTCGGCTTTTATGACCAGTCGCTCGCGGCGTATCCGGCGGTCAGCCTGTACCTCGACGAGGTCCTGTTCCCGTTCCCCATCATGGCGACCCACGCCAATTTCGATCTCCAGCGAGTCGAAGTGCTCAAGGGCCCGCAAGGAATCCTGTTCGGTGCCAACGCGACCGGCGGCGCGATCAACTTTATTGCCGCCAAACCGACCGATAGCTTCCAGGCGGGCGTCGAGGCGAGTTATGGCCGGTTCAACGCGATCACCGGGGAAGGCTTTGTGTCCGGTCCCCTGTCGAGCACGCTTTCGGCCCGGCTGTCGGGGCGGGCGGAATTCGCCGATGGTTGGCAGCGCAGCGTGACCCGCCCGGGTGACCGCAACGGTAAGGTCGAGAATTACATGGGCCGCGCCCAGATCGACTTTCACCCTTCGGAAGGCGTGAACTTCCTGCTCAACGTCAATGGCTGGCAAGACAAGACCGAGCCCCAGGCGGCGCAATTTGTCGGGCTTAACATCCAGATCCCCGGGTTCGAAAATCCCGAACTGAGGGCGCTCGCCTTCCATCCGCCCACGCCGGAGGCAGCGGACTGGAATCCGGGCCTGCCGCAGCGCAACAACAAGCTGTGGCAGGCCTCGCTGCGCAGCGACATCGCGCTCGGCGGCGATATCAACCTGACCACGCTGACCGCCTATACTAAGTTCAAGCAACGTCAGGCAGAAGATTTCGACGGCGTACCGATCGGCGTTGACGATTTTCCCGCCGATAACGGCGATGTAAAGAGCTTCTTCCAGGAAGTGCGGTTCGCCAACGGCAGCCGCAATCCCTTCCGCTGGATCGTTGGCGCCAATTTCCAGCGCGACAAGGTTTCGCAGGAGTTTCACTATCTCTACGAGAAGGCGAGCACCAACGGTTACCTCGGAATCCGCGACAACTGGTTCGGGGTCGACCAAAAAATGCGCCACATTGCGGGCTTCGGCAATGCCGAGTTCGACCTCTCCAATCAAATCACGCTGAAGGCCGGCGCGCGCTACACAGACTCCAGTCTGAGCACGCGCAACTGTGGCACGGACTTGTCTCCGCCGTATATTGTCGGACATTTGTTCTATGATGGGATCGTCAAGGGAGCGGCCGGTCCTTACTCACCGGGTCTGTGCTACGCGCTCAACGATTTGACGGACTCGGCCGGAGCCCCGATCACCGTCAACGGGGTCGCCCCCGGCTTGCCGGGCGCGTTCGCGGCATCGACCAAGGAGCATAACCTGTCCTACAAGGCCGGCATCGACTTCAAGCCGGCCGAGCACACCTTACTCTACGCTAATATCACCAAGGGCTATAAGTCGGGCAATTTCCCGACGATCGGTGCCGCCCTGTTCTCGCAATATCTGTTTATCAAGCAGGAGTCGGTGCTGGCCTATGAAGCCGGATTCAAGCTTGGCCTGCTTGATCGAAAGCTGCAATTGAACGGCGCCGTTTTCTATTACGACTATAAGAATAAGCAACTGCGCAGCCGCACGCGTGACCCGATCTTCGGGCTGCTCGATGCCGTCCAGAACATTCCCAAATCACATATTCTCGGCGGCGAAATCGAGGTAGTCGCCCGGCCCACGCGTGAGCTGACGCTGAGCGCCAACGGGACCTACATCAAGGGTCGGGTCGACGAGTTCACCGGGCTCAATTCCGCCGGGGTCAACACCAACTTCCGCGGTACTGACATGCCGTATACGCCCAAGTGGCAGCTGAACGGCGACGTCGATTACAACATGCCGCTGTCGGCCGGGCTTAACCTCGTCGCGGGCGTGGCGGTGACCTACCGCTCGCGAACCAGCGCGATCATCGGCGGCAACCTGGCGCGGCAGTTCGACATCAAGAGCTACACGCTGGTCGACGCCCGGCTTGGGCTGCGCGGCGCGAACTGGCGCGCGATGCTGTGGGGCAAGAACATCTTCAACGAATATTATTACAACAACGTTTCGCCGGCGTTCGACACGCTCACCCGCTACACGGGCAAGCCTGCAACCTATGGCGTGACGCTGGGTTATAATTTTTAGGAGGTTCCGTCATGGTATCTGCCATCGCCGACGATTCGATCGTTCAGCTGCGCGAAGCGGTGAGTGAGGATGACCTGGCTGCGCTGGGCATCAATCTTGGTCGCGACTTTCCGGGTCACAAGCTGTCGGAACTGCGCCGCTATCCGGTGTTG
>JANLQW010000287.1:0-13798 GCA_031368085.1 Novosphingobium sp.
TCTTCGTGCCTCATGCGCAACAGTTCGAAGAAAAAGCAGTCCTTCGACAAGCTCAGGATAGTCGGTAATAGGGTGAGGCGATCCACATTTTCCAATCCATGCTTCAGAGGATGTACTTGCTCAGATCGCTGTCCTTGGCCAGCGACGCCAGGCGACCGCTGACATAGGCGGCATCGATCGTCACGGTTTCGCCGGCCCGGTCCTCGGCCTCGAAGCTGATCTCCTCGAGCAGCTTTTCCATCACCGTCTGTAGCCGCCTGGCACCGATGTTCTCGATGCTTTCGTTGACCTGCGCAGCGATCTTGGCGACTTCACGCGCGGCCTCCGGGGTGAAAACGAGCGTCACCTTCTCGGTTGCCAGCAGCGCGCAATATTGCTCGACGAGGTTGGCGCGGGTTTCCGTCAGGATGCGGACGAAATCCCCCTCGGTCAGCGCCTTGAGTTCGACCCGGATAGGCAGGCGGCCCTGTAGTTCGGGCAGCATGTCGCTTGGTTTGGCGAGGTGGAACGCACCGCTGGCGATGAACAGCACATGGTCGGTTTTCATCGGCCCGTATTTGGTGGCCACTGTAGTCCCCTCGATCAGCGGCAGCAGGTCGCGCTGGACCCCCTCGCGGCTGACCGAGCCGCCCCGCACGTCGCTTACCGCGATCTTGTCGATCTCGTCGAGGAAGACGATGCCATTGGTCTCGGCATTGGCGAGAGCGACGCGGGCGACATCGTCCTGGTCCAGACGCTTCTCGGCTTCCTCGTCGACCAGCTTGTCCCAGGCGTCGGGCACCTTCAGCTTGCGGCGCTTGAGGCTCTGTTTGCCGAACGCCTTTCCCATCATGTCGGACAGGTTGATCATGCCGATCGAGCCGCCCATGCCGGGAATTTCCATCGACGTTGCCGGGCTGTCCTCGACCTCGATCTCAACTTCGACATCGTTCATCGCGTTCTCGACGATGCGCTGACGGAAGCTTTCGCGCGTGGCTTCCGACGCGCCCTCGCCGACCAGCGCCTTGAGCAGCCGGTCCATCGCCGCCTTGGATGCTGCCTCGCGCACCGATTCGCGGCGGCGATCCTTCTCCAACCGAATTGCTTCTTCGACCAGGTCGCGGGCGATCTGTTCGACATCGCGGCCGACATAGCCGACCTCGGTAAACTTGGTTGCTTCGACCTTCACAAAAGGTGCTTCGGCCAGCTTCGCCAGCCGCCGGCTGATCTCGGTCTTGCCGCAGCCCGTCGGCCCGATCATCAAGATGTTTTTTGGCGTAACTTCGTCGCGCAGTTCGGGCGCGAGGCGCTGGCGGCGCCAGCGATTGCGCAGCGCCACCGCAACGGCGCGCTTGGCTTCGGCCTGGCCGACGATGTGTTCGTCGAGCGCGGCGACAATGGCTTTGGGGGTGAGCTTGTCCAGCATTTCAATACTTTCTCCTCTCCCGCTAGCGGGAGGGGCAGGGTGGGTCAGTCAAGGCGAGGCAGGACGTAGGAAGGAAGAGCCCACCCCTGATCCCTCCCGCAAGCGGCAGGGGAATTGGGTCAGCTTTCAATAATCTCGACAGTCACCCGGTCATTGGTGAACACGCAAACCTCCGCTGCAACCTGCATCGCCCGCCGCGCAATTTTCTCGGGGTCGTCCTCGTAATCCGACAGCGCCTTGGCCGCCGCCAGCGCATAATTGCCGCCCGAGCCGATCGCCGCGATGCACGTTTCGTTTTTGGCCTCCGGCTCCAGCACATCCCCATTGCCGGTAAGGATCAGCATAACCTCGGCGTCGGCGACAATCATGAGCGCTTCGAGATTGCGCAGGTACTTGTCGGTCCGCCAGTCCTTGGCGAGCTCGACCGCGGCGCGCATCAACTGGCCGCGATATTGCTCGAGCTTGCGTTCGAGTCGCTCGAACAGGGTGAACGCATCCGCAGTGGCCCCGGCGAACCCCGCGATTACCGTGTCGCCTTCCCCGAGCCGGCGGACCTTGCGGGCATTGGGCTTCATCACGGTGTTGCCCATCGAGACCTGGCCGTCGCCGGCAATGACGGTTCTGCCGCCCCTCTTTACGCCGATGATGGTGGTGCCGTGCCACTGGATGAGGCCGTGGCTCGCCGCAGGATTATCCATGCCGGCGGATATGGGGCTTCAAGCGTATTTGTCCAGCCTCACCGCAGGACGCGGCCAGGGCTTCCACGCAGGCGCACAAGGTTCAGCTGCCGTTGGGTCCGCCGCCGGCTCCGCCGCCACCGCCGCCGCCGCCCAGGCCCGGGGCACCGACCGAGCCGATATTGCCAAAGATATCGTCCAGCAGCCCTCGGTCGCGTCCGAGCGTTGGGGTCTTGTCGCCGTTGGGATCGAGCCGGACGATCTTTTCCGTCCCCGCCCGATCGACCGCGGCAACGTTGCCGGCCGGATCGAACCGCACGCGCAGGATGGTCTGCTGCTTGGTCCGGGGGCGGCGGAACGCCTTCTGCGTGGTGTCCTGCGAAACATAATACCAGGCCTGATCGCCGAACTGGCTGACGAAGGTCGGCCGGCCCAAGGTGCGTTCGACCGAGACGCGGTTGTCGACACCCGGCAGAACCGAATCGACCAGCGCAGTATCGAGCAGATAGCCGCGGTGGTCGCGGATCGATGCGCAGCCGCCAGCGAGGATCGCCAGCCCCGCCGCGAATACCAACTCCAGACCTTTACGTCCTGCCAACTGCATAATTCGAAACTCCATTGCCACCCGGCAACCCGCCCGTGTAACGGCGCAAGCCTTAGAACTGCCGGCACGATATCGCAATGCCATTGGCCGCTATGCCGACGGGAACCGCAGGTGGCGCCGGGGGGTTGAATTGCCGCTGAACGAAAGTCATGCCTCGTGTCGATCCTCTCCCGCCTGCTGGGCAAACGCGAAGATGACCGCGCTGCGGTGCGCCCGCTGTGGCACCGGGTGGTCGAGATTGCGCGAGAGCCGCAATGGTATGTGGAATGCGGGTTGGCCGACAGCGTGCCGGGCCGGTTCGATGCGATTACCCTGGTGCTGGCGCTGGTGCTGCTGCGCATGGAGCAGGACGAGGCGCTGACCCAGGCCTCGGTGCGGCTGAACGAGCTGTTCGTCGAGGATATGGAGGGCCAGTTGCGCCAGAGCGGTGTCGGCGATCTGGTGGTGGGCAAACATGTTGGCAAGCTCATGGGCGCGCTCGGCGGCCGGCTTGGCGCGATCCGCGAGGCGCTGCCGCTGGGTGAGGCGGCGCTGGCTGAAGTGGTGACACGCAATGCGACAATGGTCGAGGGCGGCGGCAACCCGGCCAAGGCGGCAGCGCGGCTGCTGGCCCTGGCCGATGGACTCCGCACCATCCCGGCGGCGGCACTGTTGGCGGGAGCTATACCGCGGTGAGCGCCGCTGAATTCTCTCGTCCGCTCGACGTCCGCCAGGTGGAGGGCCTGACAATGCGGCTAACCGCCAACGAAAGCGAACGCGCCGCTCTCGCGGTGCGGTTCGAGCTGGTGCGGATCGACCGGCTGGAGGCGGAGGTGGCGCTTACCCGCGACGGCCAGGCGGTAGCAGCCCGCGGCAATCTCAGCGCCGACATTGTCCAGAGCTGCGCAGTATCGGCCGAGGAGCTTGCTACGGTGATCCGCCAGCCACTATGCCTGCGCTTCGTGCCCGCCGGCAGTCACGGGCTGGACGAAAATCTGGAACTCGATGCCAATGCGCTGGACGATATCGAATACACCGGCTGTGAATTTGATATCGGCGAGGCGGTGGCGCAGAGCCTCGCACTCGCCATCGATCCGTTCGCTACCGGGCCAGAGGCCGAGGAGACGCGCAGGGGCGGTCTGCTCGGCAAGGGCGCTGGTAACCCGTTTGCCGCATTGAAGGGACTGATGGGCAATACGTGAGGCGCTAGCTATCGAGGACCGACCAATCGGTGGTGCGCGCGCGCGGCCCGGGCTTTTCGGACAGAAGCGGCGCCCAGCGTCCGCTTTCTTCGTCGAGCATTCCCAGAACCGCTCCTTCAGGCAGGCTAACGCTAATCGGCTGGCTGCTGCCGAATTTTGGTTCAGCAGTTTCGCGATGGGTGGAAACCATCAATACGACGTTGGTCACATCACTCTCCCAAGAGCGCTTAAGGTCAATATTTTGACCGGACTTCTGCAAATCGATTCGAGCCGTTTCGCAATCCAGACACGCTGCGCCGCCTACCTGTTTTTGTGTTAATTTATACCAGCTGGCGGCTGCGCTCTCGGCGTGTCTGAACGTCATACCCTTTTGCATGGCATTCGTTCCCGCTAGCAAATTTATATTTCAATTGTGCGGTGAAACCACGTTTATGCGCGCTGAAACAGCTCACCGAAGCTGGCTATTTTTGCTTATGTCGATTGATTGCCGCAATGGAGGACGCCAGCCTCTGCTGTGCCTGACAAGGTCACCCAGGTAGGTGCGTGCTATTCGCCAAGGCCGACGTTCAGAACGGGATATCGTCGTCGAGATCGTCGGCCAACTCCTGACGGCCAGTGCCGCCAGCAGGCTTGCTGCCGCCCCAATCGTTACCGCTACCGCCGGCAGAACGCGATCCGCCGCCGCCCCAATCGCCGCCGCTGCTGGCATCACCGCCACCACTGGAGGCACCGCTGCGCTGGCCGCCCGGCGCTCCGTCGAGCATGGTCAGCACGCCGTTCATGCCCACCGACACCTCGGTGGTGTAGCGGTCGTTGCCGCTCTGATCCTGCCATTTGCGGGTCCGCAGCTGGCCTTCGATGTAGATCTTGCTGCCCTTTTTGAGATAGCGCTCGGCGACCCCGACCAGCCCATCGGACTGGAGCACCACCGTGTGCCATTCGGTGCGCTCCTTGCGCTCGCCGGTCGCCTTGTCTTTCCAGTTTTCCGAAGTGGCGATGCGCAAATTGGCGATCCGGCCGCCGTTCTGGAACGATTTTACTTCGGGATCCTGGCCGAGGTTGCCGATCAGGATGACCTTGTTGACGCTGCCTGCCATGAAATCCTCGTAAGCCTAGAACCCGAGCGCGACGGCGCTCCAATAGGTGATTCCCGCAAAGATGTAGGCCAGTGCGAACAGATATGCGAGCATGAAGCCGGGCCATTTCCACCCATTCGTTTCGCGCCGGGCAACCGCGATGGTCGACAGGCATTGCGGCGCGAAGACGAACCAGGCGAGGAAGGCCAGCGCCGTCGGCAGGCTCCAGCGAGATTTGAGCTGGCTGCCGAGCGCACTGACGGTCTGCTCGTCGTCGGCGGCATCGACGGCATAGGTCGTCGCCAGCGAACTGACGGCCACTTCGCGCGCTGCCATTGCCGGGATCAGTGCCAGAGCGATGTCGCGGTTAAAGCCGATTGGCTTGACTACCACGGCAAGGCCATTGGCGATATGGCCGGCGATGGAAGCGTCGATCTGGCTCTTGCCCGGCTCGGCGCGGGGGAAGTTTAGCAGCAGCCACAGCACCACCGTCACCATGAAAATAATCGTGCCGGCGCGGCGCAGGAAGATCCAGGCGCGCTGGACGAGGCCAATGGCGAGGTCGCGCAGCTGCGGCATCTGGTATTTCGGCAGCTCCATGATGAAGCCGCTCGCCGCGCCCTTGGTCAGCGAACTGCGCAGCACCAGCGCCACCACCATCGCCCCGAAAATGCCCGCGACATAGAGAGTGAACAGCACCAGGCCCTGCAACCCGAAAATTGCGAAGCCCGGCGGGCCGACCGCGCGGTTCGGAATGAAGGCGGCGATAATCACGGCATAGACCGGCAGGCGGGCCGAGCAGGTCATCAGCGGGGCGATCAGGATTGTGGTCAGCCGGTCCTTGGGATCGGCGATGCCGCGCGTCGCCATGATTCCCGGTATCGCGCAGGCGAAGCTGGAGAGCAGCGGAATAAAGCTGCGGCCCGAAAGCCCGACGCTGGCCATCATCCGGTCCATCAGGAAGGCGGCGCGGGCCATGTAGCCCGAGGATTCGAGCGCCAGGATGAAGAAGAACAGAATGACGATCTGCGGCAGGAACACCACCACCGAGCCAACCCCCGACAGGATGCCCTCGGTTACCAGATCGCGTGCCAGGCTCGCGGGCATGGTCTGCCGAACACCCGCGCTCAGCCAGTCCACCCCTGCCTGCAAGCCGTCGGCAAATGGTGCAGCGCCGGAAAAAACCGCCTGGAAGACGATGAATAGCAGCGCGAACAGGATCAGCGGCCCCAGCCAGGGATGGAGGAACAGCCGATCAAGCTTCGAATGCAGCCGGTGCCGCTTTGATTCTGAAAGTATCGCGCTGCCCGCGATGGCATGGGCGGTCAGTCGGCGTTCGGGCAGGAAGTTGTGCGGGTGCGGCGTTTCGGGAATGCGTTCCTCGGCATCGGCAATTGCCTGCGTCAGCTCGGCAAGTCCGCGCCGGCGCACGGCAATGGTTGGAATTACCGGCACCCCGAGTTCGCTCGCCAGCGCCGCCGGATCGACCACCAGCCCGTCGCGCTCGGCCAGATCGACCATGTTGAGCGCCACTACTGTCGGCCTGCCCAGTTCGAGGACTTCCAGCGCGAAGACCAGATGCTGCTCAAGATTGGAGGCGTCCAGCACCAGTACCAGCACATCGGGCGCCGCCTCGCCGGGCAGTTCGCCCAGGATCACGCCCCGGGTCACCTCCTCGTCCGGGCTGGTCGGGGCAAGGCCGTAGCTGCCGGGCAGATCGGTGAGTTCCACCGGTTCGCCAGACGGCAACACCAGCCGGCCAGCCTTGCGCTCAACAGTAACGCCGGGATAGTTGGCGATCTTCTGGCGCGCACCGGTCAGCGCGTTGAACAGCGCGCTTTTGCCCGCATTGGGATTGCCGACCAGAGCTGCGGTGCGGTGGCGTGCCATCAAGCCACCTCGACCGGGAGCAAGTCCACCTGCATGGCCTGGGCATGGGCGCGGCGCAGCGCTACGGTCATCCGGCCGATCGTCACCGCCAGCGGATCGCGCCCGCCCAGCACGCCGCGGTGGGCGATGATGACCTCGGCGTTGCAGTCTATCCCCAGCGCGCGCAGGCGTTGACCCTCCTCGTCCGCCAGCTGCGTCCAGTCGACCGCAGTGATGCGGGCGGGCTGGCCGATGGGAAGGGCATCGAGGGTCATGTCCGTCGCGCTGCCAGATCGCGGCTGTAATTGCAACTCATTCGCAATAATTGATCTGGATCAAGTACGCGCCGCGCGGAGCGAAATCAGGTGGCCGGATAGCGCAGTCTTCCGAGCAAACGCGCCAAGCTGAAGCGCTCCTCGTTGGGGCGCAGAAATTGCGCCTTGGCTTTTTCGAAGCGCATGATGTCAGCCAGCCGCCGGTCGAGGAAGTTGTAGGTTTCGGCCCGTGCTTCGCTCTCGTCGGTGGTGAGCACCGCTAACGTCGCGGCGTAGACCCCGGCCAGCATCGCGCGCTTGCTGTAGTGATTGTAATCGGTGGCGGTATCACCCGCCAGCCGCCTCATGGCATCGGCGCTAGCCCAGCCGAGCCGCAGCGAGCGCGCGGCGTTCTGCGGCATCGCCATGATCGCCAAAGCCCGGCGCAGCGCTTCCTCGCGCCCGGCGAGGGCATCGAGCCGGAAGCCGACCAGCCGGCGGATCCGTTCGCGTATCGGCAGGCCGGCCAGCGCATCGCCGGCGAAGGCCTGTTCCATGGATGCATCGACAGCGGCGATCCAGGACGCGATCATGTCCATCGCGCCGCTGGAGAAGGCAAGCGCCGCGACCGCCGGATCAACCCCCTGCGCGCGCGCAGCCGCTGCAACTGCGGTCTTGCTCCAGCCGTCGAAGATCGCCGCGCTGGCAATGGCCGGGGCCAGCGCCAGCCGCAGTTCGTCCAGTGTCAGATCGGCCAGCGCGCTCACAATGCCGGACCGTAGGTCCGCTGCGGCCCGCTGCGCTGGCCCTTGGGCTTGGCACCGCTTTCGATCTCGGAGACCAACACGCTGCTTTTCCCGTCGAGCAGGGCATAGTCGCGGGCCGAGCGGCCGGAATTGTCCGCCCGGTCGGGATCGGCGCCCGCCTTGAGCAGCAGGCGCATGATTGCGATGTCGCGGCGATGCACCGCGGAAATCAGCGGCGTTTCGCCAGCGGAGTTGGGCTCTTCGAGCCGCACCTTGTGGTCGATCAGCAGGCTCACCCCTTCCTGAAAGCCGAGATTGACCGCGATTTGCAGCGCCGTGGTGCCGTGCCCGTCGCGCGCGTCGATATTGGCGCCCTTGCCGATGAGGAAGCTCATCCAGGTCATATCGCGCCGCGCGGTGACGATATGCAGCCCGGTTTCGCCGGTGGTGCTGTCGCGCGTGTTGACGATGTTGGAGCCTGGTTCGTCCAGCGCATCGGTCACCGCGCCGCCTTCTTTCTTGCGGACGGCTTCGAGGAATTTGTAGCTTTTCGAGAATTGCGCTTGCGCGCTGCCAGGCGCGATCAGCGCGCCCGCGAGCAGCGCCAGGACGATGCGCGCGACGATCCTTGGCTTCCCCACTGAACTCATCTCCTGCTGCGAGCCTGCCGTGACGGACGACGAACCGACCCTCGCCCCCTTGCGCGGGTCAGTTTAGCAGAGCATGAACCGCTTCGCCATGTCTCTGCGTTTCCATATCTTTGCCGTATTTTTCTTGTCCTTGGCAATCGCCGGATGCAGGTCGCAAACCCCTGCCGAACGCCCGCCGCTGGCTGGCGCGGCGATTGGCGGGCCGTTTGCTCTGCTCGACAAGAACGGGCGGACGGTGCGCTGGCAGGATTTCGCGGGGAAATACCGCATGGTCTATTTCGGTTACACCTTCTGTCCCGATGCCTGCCCGATGGATGTCGGTGCGATGATGCAGGGCTTCGCGCGCTTCGAAAAGTCGCAGCCGCAGCTTGCCGCGCAGGTCCAGCCGATCTTCATTACGATAGACCCGGAGCGGGATACCGGCCCGGTCGTCGGTGAATTTGCCGCCGCTTTCTCGCCGCGCCTGATCGGGCTGACCGGCCCGCCGGCCGCTATTGCCGCCGCCGCCAAGTCGTTCGGCGCCTACGCCGCCCGAGGCGCTGAATCGGCGGGCGGCTATCTGATGGACCACAGCCGGGTTGCCTATCTGATGGGCCGGCAGGGTGAACCCATCGCCATGCTGCCGATCGACCAGGGGCCGCAAGCTGTGGCAGCGGAGCTGGCGAAATGGGTGCGGTGAAGGCCGAGGCGCGCTTCTGGGAGCAACCGATCGATTCGCTCTCGCGCGATCAGTGGGAAGCGCTGTGCGACGGCTGCGGCCAGTGCTGCCTGCACAAGCTTGAAGACGAGGATACCGGCGAGGTGCATTTCACCAACGTCGCCTGCCGGCTGCTCGATACCGGCACCGCGCGCTGCAAGGATTACCGCAATCGCCGCGCCTATGTGCCCGACTGCCTGCGCCTTACCCCCCGTCTTGCCGCTGCGGTGGAATGGCTACCGAAGACCTGCGCCTACCGCCTGCGCGCCAATGCCGAGCCGCTGCCGGCGTGGCACTATCTGATCTGCGGCGACCGCGATGCGGTCCACCGCGCAGGCGTTTCGGTGGTTGGCCGGGTGGTGTCCGAGGACAAGGCCGGCCCGATCGAGCAGCACGTTCTCCGCCGGGAGGGAGATTGGCTCCGCAAGGAGAGAAATTGGGGCGGCGGCGGCGATGATTGACTGGCTGAAGCGGGATCCCCGCGCCGTGCCGGTGATCGAGATTGGCGAGCGCCGCCTGCCGATCATTGTGCGCCGCTTGCCACATGCCCGCCGGCTGACGCTTCGGCTGGCTCCTGATGGCAGCGAGGTGCGCGTCTCGATGCCGCGCTGGGGCCGTACCGGCGAGGCACTGACCTTCGCCCGCGCGCGCGCCGCCTGGCTGGCCCGGCAGCTGGACGCATTGCCGCCTGATGACGCACCGAAGCCGGGCGGACCTATCGCCTATCGCGGTGAAGCGCTGATAATCGAGCATGGCGAAACAGCACCGCGCAGCGTGCGCCGGGAGAATGCAACGATCCTGATCGGCGGGCCGGTCGATACGTTGCCCTCCCGTTTGCGCCGCTGGCTGGAGGGCCAGGCCAGGCAGATATTCGCCGAAGATCTCGCGCAGTACTGTGAGCGCGCCGGCCGGCCGCTGGCGAAACTGGCGCTGTCGAATGCGCGGCGGCGCTGGGGCAGTTGCAGTGGCAAAGGCACGATCCGGCTGAATTGGCGGCTGATCATGGCCCCCGATGCCGTGCGCCGGTCGGTCGTCGCCCACGAAGTCGCGCATCTGGTTCATTTCGACCACAGCCCCCGGTTTCATGCGCTGCTGGCCGAAATCTACGAAGGCGACATCGCTGCGGCCAACCGCTGGCTGAAGCGAGAGGGACGGGGGCTCTATACGGCATTCGGCTAAGCGATAATCGACCGCTGGCACTTCGCGCCGCCAGCCCCTATCTAACGCACATGAGCCTTTTCAGACGCGGCGGCATGTGGCGCGATGTTAGTCCCGGTGCTGCCATAGGTGACCTGGTCACCGTATTCCACCAAGCTGGGCCCAACCGCTGGCGCTTCATGCTGCTCGCCGCCTTGCCGCCGCTTGGCGTTTTCCTGGTTTTCTCGCAGGAAGAGCTGCGCGGGCTGCCGAAGCCGCCGCATGTCACCTATATCACCAGCTGGCGGGCCGACCGCAGCGACGCCGAAATTCGCGCCACCAATATCGTCAACCAGCGGCGCAAGGAACGGCTGGCGGCCGAGCGGGCCAAACGCGAAGAAGAGGTGCGGCAGATTTACCGGACAATCGGCGAGCGGTCCGGCATGGATGTCGCGGCCATTGAGAAACAGGCGGCCGACGAACGCGCGCCCGAGGTCCGGGCGGCGCACGATGCGGAAGCGATCCGCAGGAGTCAGCAACAGGCCTCCGGCGCGCGTGACTGAGCGAGAAGATGCGCGCTGGCTTGCGGCAGCGGCAAGCCTGGCGGCGCGCGCGCGGCCGCTGTCCCGGCCCAATCCGGCCGTTGGCGCGATTGTCGTTCAAGGCGGTCGGGTGCTGGCGCGGGGCTGGACCGGGGCAGGGGGACGCCCGCATGCCGAGGCGATTGCGCTGGATGGGGCGGGTGATGGAGCAAAGGGCGCAACGCTCTATGTCACACTGGAGCCCTGTGCGCATGAATCGGCGCGTGGCCCGGCCTGCGCCGAATTGATCGCTGCCACGGGTCTGGCGCGCGTGGTGATCGGCGCCGAGGATCCCGACCCGCGCACCGCCGGCCGGGGATTGGCCCGCATCCGCGCCGCCGGTATCGCCGCGGACGTGGTCGATTCGCCCGAGTCTGCGGCCAGCCTCTCGGGCTACCTCATGCAGCGCCGTCAGGGCCGGCCCGAAGTCACGCTCAAGCTGGCGACCTCGCTCGACGGCTGCATCGCGCTGGCGGACGGGACCAGCCGCTGGATCACCGGCACGGCGGCGCGTTCCCATTGCCATGCGATGCGGGCCAAGGCCGATGCCATCCTGGTCGGCGGCCGCACCCTGCGCACCGATGCCCCGCGCCTCGATGTGCGTCTCCCCGGCCTTGAGGAACGCAGCCCGGAACGCTGGGTGCTGACCCATGGAGAAGCGCCGGAAGGCTGGCGCGCGCTGCCATCGCCCGATGCAGTCCGCGACATGGAGGGGGTGCAATATCTGTTCGTCGAAGGCGGGGCCGGGACGGCGGCGGCATTCCTCGAGGCCGGGCTGGTCGACCGCCTGCTGATCTACCGCGCGCCGATCATCATTGGCGGCGGCAAGCCGTGCATCGGCGATATCGGCCTCGCCGCGCTCGATGCGGCGCATGGACAGTGGCGGATGACTGAACGCCGCCAGCTTGGCAGCGACACGCTCGAAGTCTACAGCCGCTCCCCATGTTCACCGGAATAATCACTGCCCTGGGCACCATCCGCGACACCCGACAGGGCGGCGACCTGCACGCTACCATTGCCTGCCCGTGGGATCCCGATGCAATCGCCGTCGGCGCGTCGATCGCTTGTTCGGGCGCCTGCCTGACCGTCACCGCCCGTGGCGGCAGCGCCGGCGACGCCTGGTTTTCGGTCGATATTTCGGGCGAAACCGCCGCCTGCACCGTAGCGGACCGGTGGCAGGCGGGGAGAACGCTCAATCTTGAGCCGGCGCTGCGGCTTGGTGATGAGCTTGGCGGCCACATTGTCACTGGTCACGTCGACGGGGTTGGCCGGGTCGTAGGCGTGTGTCCGGAAGGCGAATCGCTGCGCCTTGGCATAGCGGCCCCGCGCGAGCTGGCGCCCTACCTGGCGGCGAAGGGCTCGATCACGGTTGACGGCGTGTCGCTGACGGTGAACGAAGTGGCCGACCAGCCTGACGGCACCTGCCATTTCGCCCTCAACATCATCCCGCACACTGCCGAGGTGACGACGCTGGGGGCACTGGAGCCGGGCGACGGCGTGAACCTCGAGATCGACGTTCTGGCGCGGTATTTGCAACGGATGCAAAGCTTGCGGGAGTAACGCAAAGGTTTCGCGCGGTTCGATGATATCGGTTCGCGCCAGTGCAGTCTCCCCTAGCCTGTCACATCCGCCACCGCCGCCAGAAATTGGTCGATGTTGCCCATTGTCAGCCCGGCGATGTTGATCCGGCCCGATCCGGCAAAATAAATCCCATGCTTCACCCGCATCGCCTCCACCTGCTCGGGCGTGAAAGGAATGACCGAGAACAGCCCGTGCTGACGCCCGATAGCGGAGAGATCGACGCCCCCGACCTTTCCCGCTTCAGCCAGCCGTGCCCGGACTTGACGCATGCGGGCGCGCATCGCGCTGAGCTCATCGAGCCATTGCCGGGTCAGGGCTTCGTCTTCCACCACCAGCCGCGCCGCTGCTGCGCCATGATCGGGCGGCTGCGACCAGTTGGCGCGGGCCAGCGCATGTCCGTTGGACATGGCGGCTTTCAGCTGCGCGCCTTGCGCCATCATCACATAGAGCGCGCCGGTGCGGTCGCGGTAGAGGCCGAAGTTCTTGTCGCAGCTGTAGGCGACCATCGCCTCGGGCACGGAAGCGATCACGCGGCGCACGCCATAGGCATCTTCCTCCATGCCCACCCCAAGCCCTTGATAGGCCAGATCGAGGATCGGCAGCAGCCTGGCCTCGGCGATAAGGCCGGCAATCTCATCCCAATCGCCGTTGGCATAATCGATCCCGGTGGGGTTGTGGCAGCAGCCGTGCAGCAGGATTGCGTCGCCTTGCGCCGCTTCGGCGATGGCGGCGCGCAGGGCCTCCATGTCGGCAGCGCCGTCGCTGGTCGCATGGGTGAACGTTTTCATGCCCAGGCCAAGGTCGGCGCAGATCTGGGCGTGGTTGGGCCAGCTGGGCATGCCCATCCACACATTCGCTACCTGCGATTTCTTGGCCATGGCCAGCGCCAGCCGCAGCGAGCCGGTGCCGCCTGGCGTCTGCATGCCTTCGATCCGGCCATTCATCGTTGGATTGGCGCCGCCGAACACATAGGGCATCAGCGCGGTGACGAAGGCCATATCGCCTTCCGGCCCAAGATAGGCCTTGGAATCCTGTGTCTCGACCAGCCGCTTCTCAGCCGTCTTGATGGCACCGAACACCGGCGTAACGCCCTGTCCGGTGCGGTAGACACCGACGCCGAGGTCGATCCTGCCGGGCCGGGGATCGGCGTTGTGAAGTTTGATCAGCGCAAGCAGCGCGTCGGGGGGTTGTTGCTGAAGGTTGGTGAGCATGGCGGGCGGGCCAATAGCCTCCCGGGCCGCGCCGAGCAAGAGGAGTGGCTACCGGATACGCGGTTCCACCGATGCGCGGGCTAACTCCGGCTTTGCCACAATGGGTGCAGACACTCCCGCCATGGGCAC
>JANLQW010000291.1:0-2731 GCA_031368085.1 Novosphingobium sp.
GGCCGAGGGTGAGATTTTCCTCCACGGCGCACCGATCGCCCACGCCGGCGGGGCCTATTTTCTGCCTTCGTTGATACGCGGTGTGCACTCGGTGATGCTGTCGAAATTCGATCCCGGCGAGTTGCTGCGAAAAGCCGAGGAAACTCAGGCCGCCTACACCTTCCTGGTGCCGACGATGATCGCTATGGTCCTGGACGATCCGGCGATCGATACCGCCAAAACCGCATTCAGGATCATATCCTACGGCGCCTCTTCGATCGCGCCGACGCTGATGACGCGGGCGGAGAAGCGCTTCGGTCAGGTCTTTGCGCAATGCTACGGCCAGGCTGAAAGTCCGATGGCGATCACCTATCTGCGGCCCGAACACCACGACCGCATCGGTTCCTGCGGGCGGCCGTTCTCGGTGGTCGATGTTGCGATCTTCGACGACGACGACAAGCCGCTTCCTGCCGGTGCGCGGGGCGAGATCGTCTGCCGGGGGCCGCAGACCATGGCCTATTACTGGGATATGCCTGAGGCTACCGCCCAGGCTTTTCGCGGGGGCTGGCTACATACCGGCGATATCGGCGTGATGGACGATGACGGTTTTTTCTACATCGTCGATCGTAAGAACGACATGCTGATCTCCGGCGGCTACAACGTCTACCCGCGCGAAGTGGAGGATGTCCTGATGGAATTTCCGGGCGTCGCCGAAGTCGCGGTGGTCGGCTTGCCCGACGAGAAATGGGGTGACCGGGTCGTCGCGGTGGTCGCCGGGTCGGTGGAGCTTGACGCCGATGCCATCATGGAATTCGCCAAGGGGCGGCTGTCGGGGGTCAAGCGGCCCAAAGAAATTCTCGTCTGGCCCGAATTGCCAAAGAGCGGTGCCGGCAAAATTCTGCGCCGCAGCGTGCGCGACAGCTTAACTGCAGAGGCGGTTTGAAATGGCTCATATCAAGTTTCTCGACGAGACCATGCGCGATGGGCAGCAGAGCCTGTGGGGCATGCGCATGCAGGCCGGCATGGCGCTGCCGGTCACGCCGCTGATCGACCGCACCGGCTTTTCGATTATCGACCTGACTGGCGGCGGAATGCTTGACGTGCTCACCCGCTATTGCCACGAGAACTACTGGGATGGGCTCGATCTGCTGGTCGCCTCGATGCCCAAAACACCAATACGCGCCGGGCTGCGGGCCAATGCCAATGTCACCTTTGGCATCACTCCACCGGCGCTGATGGACCTGTGGGTGCGCCGCCTGTGTGCGCACGGCGTGCGCTCGTTCTGGATCTATGACGTGTTGTTCGGCATCGACAATATGCTGCGACTCGCCAAGGTCGCTAAAGAGGCCAACGCCCAGGTCGCCGGGGCGATCATGTTCGCGTTGTCGCCGGTGCATACGGACGCGTTCTTTGTCACCAACGCCAAGGCGCTGGCGGCCAGTCCCGATGTCGATTCCCTCCTGCTCTATGATACTGCCGGCGTGCTGGAGAAGGAGCGCCTGGAAAAGCTGCTGCCTGCCATCATCAAGGTGGCCAGGGGCAAGCCGATCGAGTTCCATTCGAACAATCTGCTCGGCATGTCGGCCAAGGCCTATCTCGATGCGATCGATCTTGGCGTTTCGGTGATCCACACGGCCAGCCGCCCGATGGCCAATGGCCCGTCGGTGCCATCGACTGAAATCATGGCGAAAAACATTGTGTTGCGCGGCCACACCCACGACCTGGATGAATCTCTGTTCGAGCCGGTGGCCGATCACTTCCGCGCCGTGGGCAAAGCGGCGGGCTTCCTGGTCGATCAATATGCCGAATATGACGGCTTCTCGATCCAGCACCAGATTCCCGGGGGCATGATGGGCACCTTCAAGGCGCAGCTGGCCATGCACAAGATGATGGATAAGCTGCCTGAGGTCTTGGACGAAGTCGCCGCGGTGCGCCGCGATCTCGGCTATCCCGGCATGGCAACGCCCTTCAGCCAGCTGGTCGGTATCCAGGCGGTGCTGAACATAGTCACCGGGAAGCGCTATGGCACGGTGCCGGATGAGGTTATCCAGTATGCTGCGGGCTTCTATGGCCAAACCGTCGCCCCGATCGATCCGGAGGTGCTCGACCGTATCATGGCCGCGCCGCGTGCCAAGGAAGTGGTCGCCAACCCGCCTGAAAGCCCGGACGTCGAGGAGCTGAAGAAGCTGCATGATACCGCGGACGAGGACGAGCTGATCTACCGTGCCTTCCTGCCGCAATCGGACATCGACGCGATGCGCGCCGCCGGGCCGGTCAGGCGCGACTATCCGCTGCTGTCGTCGCCCGAGCTCGAGCAGGTCCGCCAGCTGATGCAGCTGGCGGACGTCCCGCTGATCCAAATCCGCTCGGAAACCATGGACCTCACGCTGCGGCGGTGAGCCTTTCGCGTTCCCAGTCCGGATAGCGGCCCAGCATCAGCAGCCCGAGCGCGCCCACGCCCAGCAGTGCGGCGGACATCTGCATCGGCAGGCGGTAACTGCCGGTGATATCGAAGAGATGGCCGAACACCAGCGGCGCGCTGCCCGATGCGGCGGCGACGAAGATATAGGCGCGGGCGTAAATGCGGGCATAATCGGCGATGCCGAAGTAGCGGGCGATAAGGTAGCTCAAAACATCCAGCTCGGTCCCGGTGGCGATGCCGAGCAGCGCGGCGGCGACGGCAAAGCTGGTGTAGCTACCCCCGCCGCCGATGATCAGGCAGGCGATAGCTGCGGGAACCATCACCAGCGCG
>JANLQW010000020.1:0-18336 GCA_031368085.1 Novosphingobium sp.
CGACCAACAAGGGCGTGCCTTCCGCGCTGCTCCACAACATAAAGCACAACAAGGTGCTGCATGAGCGCGTGGTGATCCTTACAATTTCGATCCAGGACGTGCCTTACGTCGAGGAAGCGCAGCGCTTCGCGGTGAAAGACCTGAGCAACGGCTTCTACCGGCTCATCATACTCTGCGGGTTCCTTGAGGAGACCCACGTCCCCGAACTGCTCAAGCGGGTGACGACCTGCGGCGGACCGTTCGAGATGATGAAGACCAGCTTCTTCCTCTCGCGCCAGACGCTGATCCCCTCGGCCAGGCCGGGCATGGCGATCTGGCGGGAAAAGCTGTTCGCCTGGATGCTGCGCAACGCGGCAAGCGCGATGGAGTTTTTCCGCCTGCCGACCAACCGGGTGGTGGAGCTGGGCAGCCAGGTCGAGATTTAGTCGCCCGCTCCCCCCGCGTTGTCGGACAGCCCGGCGGATTGACCGGGATTAGCCTAGATTTGTGGTCAGCCCAGATTGGCGCTGACCATCGCGTAAAGCATCGGCAATGACAGCAGCAGGTTGGTCCGGCTGGCGATCAGGGCGCGCGGCGCAGCCTTGGCCTTTTCCTCATCGCTCGCCTCGACGATGCCGAGGATTTTCTTCTGCGCCGGCCAGATGATGACCCAGACGTTGAAGAACATGATCAGCGCCAGCCACATGCCCAGCCCGATGAGATTGACATTGCCCGCTCCGCTGAACGTCATCGCCTGATGCGCGTAATTGTTGACGATCGCGATGCCCAGGCCGGTTACCACGGTAAGCAGCGCGGACCAGCGGAAGAAGAAGAACACCTTTGGCGCGATGTAGCCGGTGACGCCCTTCTTCAGTTCGGCCGGAACCGACGGCATGGTCGGGACTTGCACGAAGTTCAGATAATACAGCAGGCCGATCCACAAGATGCCGAAAAACACATGCAGCCAGCGAAATACGGAATTTATGTCGACAGGTGCCGATGGCGCAAAGGCCATCATCACGACAATCGCCAGCACCACGCCGATTGCCAGCACGAGATGCAGATTTCCGAAAAATTTCGCCATAACTTCCCCCTATTCGGTGTGCGGAATTGAAGACCCGAACCGCGGCCTCGGGGCGCGGCACCTGGAACCATTGCCCTGTTTTTTGGCAATGTCACATACTATTGCCGACTTTTCCCCTATTCGTGGGGCGGATGCGTGACAACATCCTCCTTCGCGTCGTCCCCTAGCCCATGGCGCAACAGCATCGGCATATGGGCGAAGGTGAAGAGAAACGAGAGTGGCAGGAAGACATAGAGCTTGGTCTCCAGCCAGCCGCCAAACGTCAGGAAATAGCGGAAGCCTTCATTGAGGCAGGCCAGACCGAGGAAAAAAATGCCCCAGTTGCGTGACAGCATCATCCAGCCGGCTTCATCGAGGCCCTGGAATGCTGCTTGGAGCAGATATTTCAGCAGCGGCTTGCCGCGCATAATACCAGCGAGCAGCGCCGCGCCGAACAGCAAATAGATCACCGTTGGCTTGACCTGAATCCAGAACGGATCGTGCAGCAGCACCGTCATGGTCCCGAAAAACACGATCAGGCCAGTCGATAGCCACAGCATCGGCGAAATCTTGCCAAATTTTAATTTCGATACGGCCAGCGCGATGACGGCCGCGACCATGAAAGCTATGGTGCCCCTGATCACGGCGAACACTTCGCCGAACCCGGTTGACTTGGCCGGTGAGAAGTACCGGTAGACGAGGAAAAAGACCAGCACCGGCCCGTAATCGACCAGCAGGTTGAGCCATCCTGATTTTGCCGGTGCAGATTCTTCAGCCATCATGCAACTCCCGCAATGACCCGCGCGACGAGGTCGGCGTCGAACGGCCGCAGATCGTCGAGCTTTTCGCCAACGCCGATGGCGTGGATCGGCAAGCCGAATTGCTCGGCCGCCGCGACCAGCACGCCGCCCCGGGCGGTGCCGTCAAGCTTGGTCATAATGATGCCTGTCACTCCGGCGACTTCCCTGAAGATTTCGATCTGCTGCAAGGCGTTCTGTCCATTGGTTGCATCGAGCACCAGCACGACGTCGTGCGGCGCTGCGGGATTGATCCGGCCGAGCACCCGGCGGATTTTGGCAAGCTCATCCATCAGTTCGCGCTTGTTATGCAGCCGGCCCGCCGTATCGACAATGAGCACGTCGATCCCGCTGTCAGTCGCCGCTTTCACCGCATCGAAAACGATGCTCGCCGGATCGCCGCCTTCGGCCCCGCGCACAAGCGGCACCCCCAACCGTTCCGCCCAGACGGCGAGCTGGGCGATGGCGGCGGCGCGAAAGGTGTCGCCGGCCGCCAGCATCACGCCGTAATCCTGCTCCTGGAACAGATGTGCGAGTTTGGCGATGGTTGTGGTCTTGCCCGAGCCATTGACGCCGATCACCAGCACCACCTGCGGGCGCGGGAAGGCGGTGATCTCGAGCGGCTTGGCGACCGGGCGCAGGATTGCGGCAATTTCCTCGGCAACGGCTTGCAGAATTGCCTGCTCATTGGCGCCGCGTTCGAAGCGTTCGCCCGACAATCGCTCGCGGATGCGGGCAGCGGCGCGGGGGCCGAGGTCGGAGAGGATCAGCGCATCCTCAAGCTCGTCGAGCTGCGCCTCGTCCAGCCGGGTCATGCTGACAATGCCCGCGAGGTTTTCGGTCAGGCGCTCAGAGGTTTTGCGGAAGCCCCCGAACAGGCGCTGCGACCAGCCGTCGCTGCTCATGCCAGCAGGCCTGCGGCGATGCGGGTTGGCGTGATCGTGATCAGTTCACCGGCCAGCGTATCCGGCGGCAGCTGAACCCGGGCGAAATTCGGCGCGTGGCCCGTTCCGTCGCGCTCGGCGAGCACGGCAAGGTTCTGCCCGAGCAGCGATTCCAGCCATGGCCGGCGCTGGTCCGCCACCGCAGCGCGCAATTCGGCGGCGCGCCGCTTGATCGTCGCGCCATCGACCTGCGGCATGCGTGCGGCGGGGGTGCCGGGGCGGCGCGAGTAGGGGAAAATATGGCCGTGGACGATGCCGAGTTCCCGGATGATCGAGAGGTTGTCGGCGTGGGCGGCTTCGACCTCGGTCGGGAAACCTGCGATCAGGTCGGCACCGATGGCGATATCCGGCCTTCGGGCCTGCAAGCCCGCCACCAGTTCCACCGCATCGCGGCGCAGGTGACGGCGCTTCATGCGCTTGAGAATGAGGTCGCTGCCCGATTGCAGCGAGAGGTGCAGATGGGGCATCACCCGGGGCTCGCCCGCCAGCAGTTCCAGCAGTTCCGCATCGATCTCCACCCCGTCAAGTGATGACAGGCGCAGCCTGGTCAGGCCCGGGCAGGCCCGCAGAATGGACGCGACCAGCGCGCCGAGCCGGGGTTCGCCGGTCAGGTCTGCGCCCCAAGAGGTGAGATCGACGCCGGTCAGCACCACTTCCCGCACGCCGGCATCGCAGTGGCGCGCCACTTCGGCGATGACGTCCGCGGGAATATGCGAACGGCTGGGGCCGCGTCCCTGCGGAATGATGCAAAAGGTGCAATCATGATCGCAGCCGTTCTGCACCGCGACGAAGGCACGGGTGTGGAGCGAGGTCGCGGCTTCGGCCTTGCCCGCCGGCACCTGCCAGGCTCGCGGATCGAGCTTGGCGGCGTTGGCGACGAAGCCGTCAACTTCTGGCATGGCGGCAAGGCTCTCGCGCTCTACTTCTGCCGCGCAGCCGGTTACCAGAAGCCGCGCTTCCGGGCGCTCCCTGCGTGCGCGGCGGATTGCCTGACGGGTCTGCCGCACAGCTTCGCCCGTCACCGCGCAGCTGTTGATCACGACAAGGTCGCTGGCGCCCGCCAGCAGGCCGCGCAACGCTTCGCCTTCGGACAGGTTCAGCCGGCAACCCAGCGAGCGCACCTCAAGGCTCACCGGGCCACTCCGTAATCGGCAGGGTCGAAACTGCCGCGAAAGCTCTCGGCGGCGGGGCCGGTCATGACGATCCGGCCGTCATCGCACCATTCGATCAGCAGCGGCCCGCCCGTGAGCATCATCGTTACCCTGCGTCCGGTCAGTCCCCGCCGCATGGCGGCAACCGCAGTTGCGCAGGCGCCAGTGCCACAAGCCCTGGTCTCACCGACGCCGCGCTCCCACACGCGAAGGCGAATGGCGTCGCGTGCAGCGATCGTCGCGACGTTGACGTTGACGCGGGCCGGGAACAGCGGGTCGTGTTCGATCAACGGGCCCAGCCGGGTGAGGTCGATCGCCTGGCTATCCAGCACGAAAAACACCACATGCGGGTTGCCGACATTGACGGCCGCTGGGCCTTCCAGGTCATCCCAGCCCACCGGCATCGTGAGCGTATCCATCGCATAGGCGAGGGGGATTTCGTCCCAGCCGAAGCGGGGTTTGCCCATGTCGACGGCGATGCCGGTTTCGGCAGGCATGGTGGTCAGGATGCCGGCCAGCGTTTCGATCCGGGCTGGCGCGCCGTGGAGCAGGCCAATCGCCCGTGTTGCATTGCCGCAAGCTTCGACCTCGCCGCCATCGGCATTGAAGATGCGCATGCGGAAATCGGCCACGATTGACGGTTCAAGCAGGATCAGTTGATCGCAACCGATGCCGGTCTTGCGATCCGCCAGCGCGGCGGCAAGCGCATTGTCCACCGGCGCGATCGCCTGTGCGCGGCCGTCCAGCACGACGAAATCGTTGCCCAAGCCGTGCATCTTGATGAAGGGTACGCGCATTTGGCGCGCTTTATGCGCTGGCTCCGGCTTCGTCCAGTGTCGGGCGGATCAGCCGCGGGCGGCTGAGCGGTTAAGCCGGTCCGCAGATTCTTCCGCAGCAGGCTCTGGCCTAGCGACTGACGCCGGCTCCACGGTTTGCAGGAGATCCAGCGCCGCCAGTCGTTCAAGCGTCGCTGCTCCGCTTTCGGGCTGGCCGTAGAGATAGCCTTGCCCCTTGAAGTCGCCATAGGCTTGCAGTTCCGCGAGCACCGCTTCGGATTCAATTCCTTCCGCCGTCATCGGCAGGCCAAGGCCTTCGCCCAGCGCGGCGATCGTTTTGAAAATTGTCGCACTATCCTTGCCCTCGGTCAGGTTCATGACGAAGCTGCGGTCGATCTTGATGGAATCGAAGGGCAGTTCCCGCAGCTGGCCGAGCGAGCTGTATCCTGTTCCGAAATCGTCGAGGCTGATGCGGATACCCTGGTTTTTAAGGCTAGCGAGCATCGCCCGCACTGCGCTGACGTTTTCGAGCAAGCAGCTCTCGGTAATCTCGATTTCCAGCCGCTGCGGCGGGAAATTGGTTTCGACCAGCATCTTCAGCAGCTTCTGCGAAAACCACGGGTCGCGTAGCTGCACTGGCGAAATATTGACCGCCAGCGCCAGTTGCGGGTTCCAGGCTTTGGCATCCTGTAAAGCCTTGGCGATGAGTTGCTCCGACAGTACGTCGATCACGCCCAGATCTTCGGCGATGGGTATGAATATCTGCGGGTTGACGATGCCATATGTGGGCGATTTCCAGCGTGCCAGCATTTCAAAGCCAGTCAGCTTGCCAGTTTTAAGGTCGATCTGCTGTTCGTAATACGGAACAAATTCGCCTTGCTCGATGCCGCGACGAATTCCTGCTTCGAGTTCGCGCCGGAAACGCAGTTCCCCTTCCATCGCGGCTTCGAACCAGAAATAGCAGTTTCGACCGTGACGTTTGGCGTGGTACATGGCGACATCGGCGGAGTAGAGCAGGGCCTGGGTTACTGACTGCGCATTGGGTTCGATTTCGCAGTCGCTACGGGCAATGCCTAGCGAGACAGTCATCGAAACTTCGGTCTCTTTGACAAACATCGGTGCGGCAATGGCGTCGATAAGCGCATTGGCCAATTGGTCCACCCGCTCGGGGCGAGCAACATCAATGGGGATTAAAAGAGCGAATTCGTCACCCCCAAGCCGGGCTACCAACGCGTTCGCGGGCAAAACCAGGGCAATACGGCTGGCAGTCTCCTGCAAAATCGCATCTCCGGCAGCGTGACCGTGCAAATCATTGATCTGCTTGAACCGATCCAGGTCGGCCATCACCAGGGCAAATCGGCTGCTACCCTTGTGATCGGAAATCATCTGGTCGGCGATCTTGGCAAAGCTGCGACGGTTCAGAAAACCGGTGAGCACATCCGTTTCGGCGAGCGACCGCGCCTCGGCCTCTGCCGCGCAGTGGTGCAACACCGCATGGGACATGTCACGGTATCGCCGCCAGCCGAACAGGATGATCGCGACATTCAGCAGCACTGCCAAGGCGATCAGCGGGTTTTGCAGTACGCCGGTGCCGCGGATCGCATGAATGACCTGCGACAGGGCCGAACTCCCGGTCCCCACGAACAGGAAGATGGCTGCCACCGCAATGCCGAGCGCGAGCGTATCGTGCCCGGAATCACGCGACTGTGCACCAATAGCATTCTCTGCCACGCTGAAATTGTCGTTTGGCAATCGCATTCCCCCGTTTGCCGAGCCGCAATATTGCCGCGAGGGTGGAAATTTTCGGTTAATGGTGGCCGCAAACCGGCTTTATGCCATTATGAATTTCAGGCCGAACGACCAGCGGACCTTATTTTTTGAGACCAATTTCTTTCAGCCGCTCCTGCAAATATGCATCGGCAGCGATAGGTCTCGGATACAGGTCCGGATTTTGCGGCGTGATACATTCCCGCAAAGTCTTGATTTCAAAGTCACTTCGAGGATGTAGAAAAAACGGCATGGCATATCGGCTGAAGCTGGCTCGTTCGGCCAAGGGATTGCGGACGCGGTGCGTTGTCGATGGCAGCTCATGGTTGGTCAATCGCTGCAGCATGTCGCCGATATTGACGACCAGCGCTCCCTCCGGCGGGCTGACGGCCAGCCATTCGCCGTCCGGCCCGAGCAGTTCGAGCCCGGCCTCCTCTTCTCCGAGCAGCAGGGTGATCAGGTTGATATCCTCATGCGCCCCGGCCCGGATCGCACCTTGAGCGGCTTCGGCAATGGGGGGATAGTGCAGCAGTCTCAGCACCGAATTGCCATCGGCGATGGCTGGTTCGAACCAATCCGGCGCCAGGCCAAGGTGGAGAGCAATGCGGGAAAGTATAGCAGCGCCAACCCGGTCGAATTGGCGGTAGAGGTGCAAGAACGTCTCGCGGAAACCGGCTGGGCGTTCCGGCCATATATTGGACGGCATCGAAGGTGTCTGGGGATGGCCCGCCGGCAGCTCACGGCCGACGTGCCAGAACTCCTTGAGATCGGGCAGCGCCGCGCCCTTGGCGTTTTCGCTGCCGAACGGCGTATAGCCCCGCGCGCCAGCCATGCCTTCTACGAAATATTGGCGTTTTTCCCCCTCAGGCAGCGCAAACAATTCGCGCGTAAGACGCCAGCCCTGCCGGGTGAGCGCGGGCTCGATGCCATGATTACCGACCAGCGCGAAGCCATAGCGGCGACAACTTGAGCCCAAGGCTTTGGCAACCTCCATGGGGATGCCATCGAGTGGAATTACGGGCAAATCGGCTTGGTGCATATTGGCGGGTGGCCCGGCTTGTGTCTATCGCACCGCTCCTAGCCAGTTTGCGGAGCCGTTGCATGAGCAAAGTGAAGCAAGAGAAGCGCTATTGGCTGATGAAGTCCGAGCCCGATGCCTATGGCTGGGACGATCTGGTTGAACAGGGTGAGGGCACTTGGGACGGGGTGCGCAATCACCGGGCGGCGAACAATCTGCGCGCGATGCAAGTCGGCGACGAAGCGTTCTTCTATCATTCCAACATCGGCCTTGAGATTGTGGGCATCATGCGGGTGAGCAAGGCCGGAATTGCCGACCCCACCGATCCGGAGGGCAAATGGGCGGCGGTCAAGATCAAGCCCGTGAAGAAGCTTGTCCGACCGGTGACATTGAAGGAAATCAAGGCGGATCCGAAGCTGGCGGAAATTGAGCTGGTCAAGCTTTCGCGGCTATCGGTGGGGGTGATCACGCCGGCGGAATGGGATTACATCGTGGAGCTGTCGCAGCAATAACTGGCTGCGAACATGTCCCGGCCGGGCACATCTCGGATCGGGACATGGTTTCGCCTTTGCACATGGTGAAGCAAATCTTAACGCCGCTGGATGAGAAGAGCTCTTGTCCTTAGCGATGAATCGGCGCGGCATCCGCTGCGCGCCAGCTTACCGCCGCATATCCGCAAATCCGCGGCGATTCGCAGCAATTGGCGCCTTAGCCGCAGCGACTGGCGCTATTTCGGCGCGATTTACTGCGTCGGCCTGGTGGCGGTGAGCGCTTTCATCGCCTGAGGCGTCAGGCGACCAGTTCAGCGCGGTAGAGCAAGCGGCCCAGCCAGGCGGAAACTAGGCACATCGCCGCGCTCAGCAGCAATTGCTGCGTAATTGCCACGCCAAGCGCGCTCAGCCCGACAGCCAGCAGCGAGCCAACCACCATCGCCCCCGAATTGACAATATTGTTGGCCGCGATCGTGCGCGCGGTTTGCGCCTTGGCGACGAACGTCGTCAGGAAGGCGTAGAGCGGCACCACGAACATGCCGCCGGCGATGGCGATGCCGAGCAGGGTCAGCAGCAGCGGGATGGCAAGTGGCCGTGCCATGAACTGGGCTGTATTGAGCAAACCCCCGGCACCATCGGGCGACCATGCGGTGCACACCACATAGAACGCGACCACGAAGCCCCCCATTCCGATCACCGAAGCGGGGGCATAGCGGGCTGAAACCGTGCCCTTCAACAGGGCGTTGATCGACACCGATCCGATGGCGACGCCGACCGAAAAGATTACCAAGAACACGCTCGCCACCTCTTTACTGGCTTGGAGCACATTCTTGGCGAGCGGCGGGAACTGAATGAAAAGGACCGCACCGATGGTCCAGAAAAAGCTGATCGCCATGATCGCCAAGAACACTCGCCGGTCGTGCATGGTGTTGCGAACCAGCGCGATAGAAGAGCGGACGAAATGAAAATCCAGCGGCTCGGGCACTTCGAGAGGCGGCGCGGGAGGCACTTGCCGTCCGGTGAAATAGCCGAGGATGGCGATTGTGACGACTGCACCGGCAACCCACTGGACATCGATCCAGCCGGCGATAATTGTGCCCCCAAGGATTGCGATGTAGGTACCCGCTTCGACAAGCCCGGTTCCGGCCAGCACTTCTGCGGGGCGTAGATGTTGCGGCAGGATCGCATATTTGATCGGGCCGAAAAAAGTCGAGTGAACCCCCATTGCGAAAAGTGCCAGCAGCATCAGCGGAATGGCTACGCCCGACACCGCGATGCCCTTCCAGGCCAGCAGCAGCCCGGCGCCGCCGACCAGCATGATCGGGATTTCGCAGAATTTGACGATCCGGATGATTTGCGCCTTGTCGCGCATGTCGGCGAGTTGCCCCGCTAGCGCCGACAGCACAAAAAACGGTATAATGAACAGCCCCGAGGCGATGGCGCTAAATTTCGCTTCCTCGGCTTCGGAATTGTAAACGCTGTAAACGACATACAGCACCATAGCGTTCTTGAAGAGATTATCGTTGAATGCGCCCAGCAATTGGGTAGCGAACAGCGGGAGGAACCGGCGCCTCCTCACCAGATGCGTCGATGTTGTCATGTCCTCGCTTCAGGAAAACCTTACCCGGCGGCGACCGTAGCGGTAACGCGGCGTCTCACAAGCCCGGATCCGCACTTTTGCACCGGCCGCATCCCCGCTATGAGGCCTCCGCAATGCTGACCTTGCCGAACATTCTTACCCTGTCGCGCATCTTCACGGTGCCGGTCCTGGTCGCGTTGCTGTGGTGGCCGCACTGGGAAGCGGGCTATGTTTTCGCCTTTGGGGTCTACTGCCTGATGGGCCTTACCGATTATTTCGACGGCTATGTCGCGCGGGCACAGGGCACGGTCTCGAAACTTGGCGTGTTTCTCGATCCCATTGCCGACAAGATCATGGTCGCTGCGGTGATCCTGGTATTGAGCGCGCAAGGCGTGCTGCGCGGCCCCTATGTCGGCGACATGCATGTCATTGCCGGGCTGGTCATCCTCATGCGCGAGATTGCAGTTTCCGGCCTGCGCGAGTTTCTTGGCGGCCTCAGGATATCGGTGCCGGTGAGCCAGCTGTCCAAATGGAAAACGGCCTTCCAGATGATCTCGCTCGGCGCGCTCATACTTGGCCAGGCCTTGCCGCGTTGGACCATTGCACTGCCCGGTCTGGAGGCGAACGTCCCCCATACAGTCGGACTCGTGACCTTATGGGCCGCCGCAGCGCTGACCCTGCTAACCGGCTGGGATTATCTGCGCGCGGGACTTCGGCATATGGACTGAACTTAGCAGGGCCGACCTCTTCCGCCGAACAGTTCGGCTGACAAGCGCCCGCGCCTGCGCAACTTCACTTGGCGTTCAGCACGCGGCTGGCTATAGGCTCCACCATGCTGACCAGATCGCCGCTCAAACTCGCCCTGACTGCCCTTGCCACCGGGGCCCTGCTTCTGACTGCCGGTTGCGGCGGGAAGGGGGACAAGAACCGCGATACCGCGTATGTCGCGCGCGATGTCGATACGCTCTATCAAGCCGCCAAGGACCGGCTTGACCGCGGCGACACCAAGCAGGCGGCGGCCCTGTTTGACGAGGTGGAACGCCAGCACCCCTATTCGCCCTGGGCGCGCCGCGCGCAGCTGATGAGCGCGTTTAGCTATTACGCCGCGCGCGATTATTCCAAGTCGGTCCAGTCGGCGCAGCGGTTCCTCTCGATCCATCCCGGGAACCGCGATGCCCCTTATGCCTATTATCTTGTCGCGCTGTCTTATTACGAGCAGATCAGCGACGTCACCCGCGACCAGAAGGTCACCCAGCAGGCGCTGACCGCATTGACCGAACTGGTCCGCCGCTATCCGGGCACGACCTATGCCGCCGACGCGCGGCTCAAGCTCGATCTGGTCAACGATCATCTTGCCGGCAAGGAAATGACCATCGGTCGCTCGTATCAGCGCTCTGGCAAATGGCTGGCAGCGACGACGCGCTTCCGCACAGTGATCGAAAACTATCAGACCACGAGCCACGCGCCCGAGGCGCTGTACCGGCTGGTTGAAAGCTATCTGTCGCTGGGCATTCCGGAAGAGGCGCAGAAGGCTGCTGCGGTGCTCGGCGCCAATCATGCCGGCAACGAATGGTATCGCCGGGCCTATGATCTGATGAACAAGCACGCTCCGGCGACAGCCGCGCGCTGACTAGCGCGATCTTTCTACCGGCAAGATTGACATTGCCGGGCAAGTGGCGCTCACTGCCCCGTCCATGCTTTCCCAGAAGACCCGCTACTCCATCCGCGCCCTGCAACACCTTGCCGACACCTGGCGACAGGGCCCGGTGCGGCTCGATGCGATCGCGGCGGCGCAGAATATTCCCCGCAAGTTCCTCACCGTGATCCTCAGCGAAATGGTGCGTGAGGGGCTGGTGATCTCGCACCGCGGCCGCGAGGGCGGCTATGAGTTGGGCTTGCCGCCGGTCGATGTCCGCTACGGCGATATCATCCGGCTGACGCGCGGCAGCCTGGCGCTGGTTCCCTGCGCCAGCCGCAATGCGCATGAGACCTGCGCCAACTGTCTGCCCGAAGCCGACTGCCGGTTGCGCGGGTTGATGCTGCTGCTGCGCGACGAAATGGCAACTATGCTTGATCGCATGACCCTGGCCGATCGGATCACGCTGGAACCTCCGTTTGCGGAGCAGGAACACGGGTGACGCTGGCTTTGCGCTTCGCTAAAACGCGCTGTTCCGTTTTAACTGGGCGACCATGCTGACCCGGCTTTCCATTCGCAATATCGTGCTGATCGAGGCGCTGGAGCTGGAATTCGCCGGCGGCCTTGGCGTGCTGACCGGCGAGACCGGGGCCGGCAAGTCGATCCTGCTCGATGCGCTCGGGCTGGTGCTGGGCGGCCGCGCCGAGGCCGCGCTGGTCCGCGCCGGCGAGAACAAAGCAAGCGTTACCGCAAGTTTTGAGTTTGCCGCGCTGCCCGAACCGATCCGCACGCTGCTCAGTGCCGCCGAAGTCCAGGTCGAACCGGGCGAGCCTTTGCTCCTTCGCCGTCAGGTGAAAGCCGACGGGGGCAGCAAGGCGTTTATCAACGACCAGCCGGTCGGCGCCGCCCTGCTGCGCGATCTTGCCGGGCAGCTGGTTGAACTCCACGGCCAGCACGACGACCGCGGGCTGGTCAACCCGCGCGGCCACCGCGCGCTGCTGGACCGCTTCGCCAGAGCCGATGTCGGCGGCGTGGAGCTGGCGTGGCGGGCGTGGCGCGCGGCCGAAGATGCGCTGGCAGCGGCCCGCGCGCGGCTGGCGCAGGCCTCGTCCGATCAGGATTTGCTGCTGGCGCATCTGTCCGAACTGACCGCGCTGGCTCCCGAAGCGGGCGAGGAGGAAGGGCTCGCCGAGGCGCGCGCGACGATGCAGAAGGGCGAGCGGCTGTCGGGCGATCTGGCTGAGCTGCAGCATCTCTGGTCGGGCTCGGATTCGGCGCTGGCCAACCTGCGCGGCGCTGCCCGGAGGCTCGACCGGATCGCAGCCGAGCACCCGCTGCTCACCCAAGCGCTGGCGGCCCTCGACCGTGCAGTGATCGAGGCCGGTGAGGCGGAAGACACGCTCGCCCGCGCGGCCGAGGCGCTGAGCCACGATCCGCAGAGCCTCGATTTGATCGAAACCCGCCTGTTCGACCTGCGCGCTGCCGCCCGCAAGCATGGCTGCACGGTGGACGATCTGCCGGCCCGGATGATCGCCATGCGCACGACGCTCGACGCCATCGAAAGCGGTGAGGCCGAACTCGCCAAGCTGGAACGGGCGGCGCACGATACCGGGCTGGAATACCGGGCGCGGGCGGAATTGCTCTCGGCCGCGCGGGTCGAGGCAGCGGTGCGGCTGGACCGGGCCGTCGCGGGCGAGCTCGCGCCGCTGAAGCTCGACGCCGCGCGGTTTCGCACAGCCATCACCCGCCTGCCGGAGGAGCGCTGGGGGCCGCAGGGCATGGACGCGGCCGAATTCCTCATCGCCACCAACCCCGGCGCCGCTTTTGCACCCTTGAACAAGATCGCCAGCGGCGGCGAACTCTCGCGCTTCATCCTCGCGCTGAAAGTGGCGCTGGCCGAGGAGGGCGGGGCGGCGACGATCATCTTCGACGAGATCGACCGCGGCGTCGGCGGCGCGGTAGCGAGCGCGATCGGCGAGCGGCTGGCGCGGCTGGCGACGGGCGGGCAATTGCTGGCCGTCACTCACTCGCCGCAGGTCGCCGCGCGCGGCGTGACTCATTATGTCATCGCCAAATCCAGCGAGGGCACGGTGACGCGGACTTCGGTCGTTTTGCTGGATGCGGCAGGCCGGCAAGAGGAGATTGCGCGGATGTTGTCAGGCGCGGAAATAACGGCGGAGGCAAGGGCGCAGGCGGACCGGTTGCTGGAAGGGGTGTGACGTGACCGAAGCCGAAGCCGAAGCCGGAAATGAGCTGATGCGCCTGGCCAAGGCGATCGCGCGGCATGACCGGCTGTATCACGCTCAGGATTCGCCGGAAATCACCGATGCCGAATATGACGCGCTGGTCCGGCGCAATGCCGAGCTGGAGGCAGAATTTCCGCAGCTGGTCCGGGTTGATAGTCCGAGCCGCAAGGTCGGGCATGCGGCGGCTTCCTCGCCGCTATCGAAGGTGCCGCACACTGTTCGCATGATGAGCCTCGACAATGCGTTCTCGGATGAGGAGGTGGCGGAATTTGTCGCGCGGGTGCGGCGCTTCCTAAACCTGGCCGACGATGCCGAGGTCGCCATGACGGCGGAGGACAAGATCGACGGGCTGTCCTGTTCGCTGCGTTATGAACAAGGGCGGCTCGTGCGCGCGGCGACGCGGGGGGACGGGCAGGTGGGTGAGGATGTGACTACCAATGTCGCCTCCATCAAAGACATACCCCAGGTTCTTCTCCCCTCCCGCTTGCGGGAGGGGCCGGGGGTGGGTCAGTCCGATCTGGACTCAGTGTTTGGTTCAGAAGGGCCCACCCCTAGCCCCTCCCGCTTGCGGGAGGGGAATGTCCCCGCGGTCTTCGAAATTCGCGGCGAGGTTTACATGTCCAAAGCCGATTTCCTGGCCCTTAACGATGCACAAGCGGCGAAGGACGAAAAGCTGTTCGCCACCCCGCGCAACGCAGCCGCCGGATCGCTGCGGCAGAAGGACGCGCGGGTCACCGCCAGCCGCCCGTTGCGGTTCCTGGCGCACGGCTGGGGCGCGGCGAGCGAGGTGCCTGGTACGACGCAGCTCGAAGTAATGCAGTGCATCGCCGCATGGGGCGTACCGGTATCGCCACTGCTGACCCGCTGCGGCGGCGTCGAGGACATGCTGCAACATTACCGCAGCATTCGCGAGCAGCGCGCTGATTTGCCCTATGATATCGACGGCGTGGTTTACAAGGTTGACCGGCTCGACTGGCAGCAACGGCTCGGCTTCGTCGCCAAGGCGCCGCGCTGGGGGCTGGCGCACAAGTTTGCCGCCGAGCAGGCGGAAACGACAATTCTGGCGATCGACATTCAGGTCGGGCGGACCGGCAAGCTGACGCCGGTCGGGCGGCTGAAACCGGTGCTGGTCGGCGGGGTCACAGTGACAAATGTGACGCTGCACAATCGCGATGAAATCGGACGGCTGGGGCTGCGAGTCGGTGATCGAATCGTCCTTCAGCGCGCCGGCGACGTCATTCCGCAGGTCGTCGACAATCTCACCCGCGAGGAGGTGCGCGCGCCTTATGTGTTCCCCGATCACTGCCCGGAGTGCGGCAGCGAGGCGGTGGCGGAGGAGGGCGAAGTCGATGTCCGCTGCACCGGCGGTCTGATCTGTCCGGCGCAGCGCACCGAGCGGCTGCGGCATTTCGTCAGCCGCGCGGCGCTCGATATCGAGGGGCTGGGCGAGAAGACGATTGCCGAGTTCTTCGCGCTGGGCTGGCTTGAAAGCCCGGCGGATGTCTTCCGCCTTCGCAAGCGCCGTTCCGAAATCCTCACGCGTGAGGGGTGGAAGGACAAGTCTGTGGACAACCTGTTGGCAGCGATCGAGGCGAAACGCTCGCCCGATGCCGCGCGGCTGCTCTTCGGGTTGGGAATACGGCACGTCGGCGCGGTGACGGCGCGGGATTTGATGAAGCGGTTCGGGACGCTGCCGAAGCTCAGGGAGGTGGCGCAACCGGCCGATGAAGAATCCAGAGCCGAACTCACCGCCATAGACGGCATCGGACCAGCCGTGGTCGAGGCGCTGGGCGATTTCTTCCACGAGCCCCACAACTGCGAAGTATGGGATGACCTTCTCTCGGAGGTTTCACCGCCACCCTACATCGTGGAAACACGCAACAGCCCGGTCGCCGGCAAGACCGTGGTTTTCACCGGCAAGCTTGAAACCATGAGCCGCGACGAGGCCAAGGCGCAGGCCGAAGCGCTGGGCGCCCGGTCGGCGGGCTCGGTTAGCGCCAAGACCGATCTGGTGGTGGCGGGGCCGGGGGCTGGCTCGAAGCTCAAGCAGGCGGAAAAGCTGGGGATCGAAGTGATCGACGAGGCGGCCTGGGCGGAAATCGTCAAGGCAGCTCGATAGTGCCGCCAGAAAGGGACCATCCATGAGCGTCGCATTTCGCCGGGACAGCGATGAAGAGCATCTCGAACCCAAGTTTGAAATCCCCATCCCGCCCGGCCCTAATCTGGTCACGGCGCGCGGGCTCGCTTTGCTTCATCTGCGTGTGGCCGAGTTCGAAGCCCGGCTGGCGACGCTCTCCGAGGAAAGCAGCATCCAGGCGGCCAAGCGCGATCTGCGCTACTGGCAGACCCGGGAGATAACCGCGGAACTGGTCCCGGTGCCGACCGGCAAAACGGTGGCGATCGGCACGCAGGTTTGCTTTTTGCTGGGCGGAAAGCAGCGCAGTCTGGGCATTGTCGGGGATGACGAAGCCGATCCTGCCGGGGGGCTGGTGAGTTTTTCAGCTCCCCTGAGCCGGGCGCTTATGGGGGCTGAGGCGGGCGATTTTCTGGCCTTTGCCGGAACGGATGATGCCATCGAGGTGCTCAGCGTTGTGGTGATTGGCGCCTGAGTGCTGAGGCTTCGGCACCCATTTCATCACCCCACCGGCAAACGGCGTCCAGCGGCCCATCGGCAGGCCGGCGGCGGCGAGGGTGTCGCCGATCCAGGCGTTGCAGTTTTCGATCAGTGTATAGGTGCCGCGCGCATCGTAGAATACGTCATGCGCCTCATATCCCGGATAGGTCTGGCGCGGCGCTAGCGGGATCAAGGCCTCGACGCGCTGGACGACTTTCCGGTATTGCGCGCGCGAAAGCCGCACCGGGCGCATGGTCTCGGTCGGTTGCGGCTGGAGGTAATGCGCGATGTGCAGCAGGCCCTCTCCGCTGCCAAAGAGCAGATGCGCGACAGTTGCCGGCCGCAGGTCGGCCCAGGTTTCGGTCTCGAGAAACACGCGCTTGTCGCCCCAGCTGATCGAGAGGTGGCTGTAGGGCAGGGCGCTGGCGGCGATGTCATCGACCGGAAAGTCCGCCCGCCAGTCCTTGTCGGCACTGACCAGCGGCACCACCAGCGCGGTGTGGACGCCGTTGGTCTCGACCAGGATCGTTACATCGTCCGGCCGGGGTTGCGGCGCGGCGTGGTTGGCTTCGCGCGGCAGCGACGAGCCGATCCAGCCCGACAACGGATAGAGGGCGAGCGCCAAAGCAGTCATTCCGAGCACCAGGCGCGCTACTTTGCGTGTCACCACGCAGGTGCCCGCAGTGCCATGCCCAGCCGCTTCCTCAGCCACAGGATCGACCAGTCGCCCATGACCAGCCGCCGCGCCAGCCGCAGCCCGGATCGCCGGCAAGCGCGGCGAACCTGCGCCTCCTGCGTCTCCAGCAGCCCCGCCAGCAACAAACTCCCCCCCGGCACCAGCGCGCGGGCGAAGTCCGGGGCGAGCGCGATCAGCGGGCCGGCAAGGATGTTGGCGATGATCAGATCGTATGGCCCGCGCGCCTCCAGCAGCGGGTGCGCCATGCCGCCGGCCACCAGCATGGCCAGCTCGCCCGGCCGTGCGCCCAGCGTCACGGCGTTGAGCCGGGCGTTCTCCTCGACCACGCCCACGCACACCGCATCGATATCGCTCGCGGTGGCCAGCGCGCGCGGCCACAGGTCTATTGCGGCAAAGGCGAGCAGGCCGGTGCCGGTGCCAATATCGGCAAGGTTGCGCACCACCGCGCCCTGCGCCTTCATTTCGCTGAGCATGCCCAGGCAGCCGGCGGTCGTGGCATGCTGGCCGGTGCCGAATGCCTGGCTCGCCGGGATCAGGAAGTCGGTGATGCCGGGTTCGCCCAGCGGCGAATGATCGGCGGTCCGGACGTGGAAGCGCCCGGCGCGGATTGGCTCCAGGCCCTGCTGACTGTGAGTCACCCAATCGATGTCGGCCAGCAGTTCAAGCGTCAATTCCGGCGGATTATCGCCGAATAGCCTGGCAACCGCTGCTCGGTCCGCTCTGCTTGGTTTGCGCTGCATCCAAGCCTCCAGCCGCCAGTCACTGGGGCAATCCTCGGCGACTTCGCTACCGCCGAGGACGATGTCGTGATCCCAGTCGAGCGCATCTTCGTGGGCCAGTAATGCCTCCTCAATGCGCGCGCGCGGAGCGAGGACAGTGATCTTCCAGCTTTGGGCCATTGCCGATCCATAGGCAGACAGGCCTCTGCCGCCAAGACCATCTGCGCACGACCTTGCGCGTCCGGCCGATTTGGCTAAGGGAAGGGCTCGTGCGGCCTGTCCCGGCTGCTTATTTTTCAAGGGGAACCTCCGCATGGCTGGCGCAAATCGACCGCTATCGCCGCATTTGACAGACGGCTTCCGGCTGCACTGGCGGTGGGGTCCGGCGATGCTGGTCTCTATCCTCCACCGGCTAACCGGCAACAGCCTCGCCATTGCGGGCCTCGGCATGCTGCTGTGGTGGCTCGGCGCGCTGGCGGGCGGGGCGGAAAGCTATGCCACGTTCAGCACCCATGCCTCCGCCTGGTACGGCAAGCTCGTGCTGATCGGCATCAGCTGGGCGTTCTTTAACCACATGGCATCCGGCATCCGCCATCTCGTTCTCGATATTGGCGCGGGCTACGAACTTGGGGCCAACGCGCTGTGGTCGGTGCTGACACCGATTATCGGCATTCTTCTCACCGCTGCCTTCTGGGCGGCGCTGCTGCTGGCTTAGGAGCATTTCAGATGGGTGAAGGAACCTCGATCGGGAAGGTGCGCGGGCTCGGCTCGGCGCATAGCGGCTCGCACCACTGGCTGCTCCAGCGGTTCACCGCGATTGGCAATCTGCTGCTGGTGCTGTGGTTGATCGCCTCGCTGC
>JANLQW010000059.1:0-1882 GCA_031368085.1 Novosphingobium sp.
TGCGCTGGTGCTGACGGTCATTGGCATTGGCGCGGTTCGAACCACGCCGGTCGATGCGCTGCCCGACCTGTCCGATGTGCAGGTCATCATCCGCACCACCTATCCCGGCCAAGCGCCGCAGATTGTCGAGAATCAGGTCACATATCCGATCACCTCGACAATGCTCTCGGTGCCGGGCGCAAAGGTGGTGCGGGGATATTCCTTCGTCGGCGACAGCTTCGTCTATGTGCTGTTCGAGGATGGCACCGACCTCTATTGGGCGCGCAGCCGTGTGCTGGAATATCTCAGCCAGGTGCAAGGCCGCTTGCCAGCGGGTGCGACTGCTTCGCTCGGCCCTGATGCAACGGGCGTGGGCTGGATTTATGAATATGCGCTAGTCGATAAGACCGGACGCCACGATCTGGCGCAGCTCCGCAGCATTCAGGACTGGTTCCTGCGTTATGAGTTGAAGGCCGTCCCCGGCGTGGCCGAAGTCGCCAGCATCGGCGGCATGGTCAAACAATATCAGGTCGTGGTCGATCCGCAGAAGCTGGCTTCGTATGGCGTGACCGCCAGCGACGTGTCGGACGCCCTCAAGCGCGCCAATCAGGAAACTGGAGGCGGTGTCGTCGAAATGGCCGAAGCCGAATATATCGTTCGTGCCACTGGTTATCTGAAAACATTGGATGACTTCCGCGCCGTGCCGATCCGCACCGCTGCGGGCGGGGTGCCGGTTGTATTGGGCGACGTTGCCACGGTGCAGGTCGGCCCCGAGATGCGGCGCGGGATTGCCGAACTGAATGGCGAAGGCGAAGTTGCAGGCGGCGTGATCGTCATGCGCCAGGGCAAGAATGCACGCGAAGTGATCGGAGGCGTCCGCACCAAGCTCGCGGAACTCAAGGCCAGCCTGCCGCCCGGTGTCGAGGTTGTCACCACCTATGATCGCTCCAGTCTGATCGACCGTGCGGTCGAAAACCTGACAGGTAAGCTGTTCGAGGAATTTGCCATTGTCGCGCTCGTTTGCGGGCTGTTCCTGTGGCACGCGCGCTCGGCGCTGGTGGCGATCCTGACGCTTCCTTTGGGCATCCTGCTCGCCTTCATCGTCATGCGCGTGCAGGGACTGAACGCCAATATCCTGTCGCTCGGGGGCATTGCCATCGCCATCGGTGCGATGGTCGATGCGGCGGTGGTGATGATCGAGAACGCGCACAAACATGTCGAACGCTGGTCGCTTGACAATCCGGGCGAGGAATTATCCGGTGAAGACCGCTGGCGTGTCGTCACCGATGCCGCCGCCGAAGTCGGCCCGGCGCTGTTCCTCAGCCTGCTCATCATCACCTTCTCGTTCATCCCGATCTTCTCGCTGCAAGGTCAGGAAGGGCGGCTGTTCGCGCCGCTCGCCTTCACCAAGACCTATGCGATGGCGGGCGCGGCACTGCTGTCGATCACGCTGATCCCAGTGCTGATGGGCTGGCTGATCCGGGGACGTATCCCGAGTGAGGACAGCAATCCGATCAACCGTTTCCTCACCCGCATCTACCGCCCCGCACTCGATTGGGTGCTGGCCAAGCCCAAGGCCGCGCTGCTGATCGCGGTGCTGGTGTTCGCCTCAAGCCTGTGGCCGATCACCCAGACCGGCGGCGAGTTCATGCCGCAGATGAATGAGGGGGACTTGCTCTACATGCCCTCGGCCTTGCCGGGGATTTCGACGGCCAAGGCGGCAATGCTGCTCCAGCAAACCGACCGCCTCATCAAGACCGTCCCCGAAGTCGAAAGCGTGTTCGGCAAGGCAGGCCGCGCCGATACCGCGACCGACCCCGCGCCGCTCGAGATGTTCGAGACCACCATCCGCTTCAAACCCAAAAGCCAGTGGCGCGCAGGCATGACGCAGGAACGGCTGATC
>JANLQW010000153.1:0-6702 GCA_031368085.1 Novosphingobium sp.
GGTTCGCCGCCCGGCGGTTCGACCTTGATCACCCGGGCACCGGCCAGCGCCATCAGATAAGTGGCATAGGGCCCGTTATAGATCTGCGACAGGTCAAGCACCGTGATGCCTTCGAGCGGGTAAGTCGGGGTCTGATCGCCAGGTTTTTCCATAACTGCGGACATCACAGCAGATTTTGCTTTGATACAAGCCCCCAAGCTGCCTAGGGAGAAAAATCCGAAGGAATTTTGAACATGTCGTCACATCCGTTTCTCAACAACACCGTCCTGCCACTGTTCATCGACGGGGAAAAACGCCCCTCGCGCAGTGGGGAAAGCTTTGATTGCATCAATCCTTCGACGGGTCAGGTGCTCACCCGTGTGGCGCGCGGCGATGCGGCTGACATCGACGATGCAGTCGTTGCGGCGAGGCGGGCCTTTGAAGGGGAATGGCGTAACTGGAAGCCGTTCGACCGCCAGGCGCTGATGCTCGATATCGCCGCCGCAATCGACCGGCGTTTTGACGATCTCGCGCAGCTCGAATCGATGGATATGGGTGCGCCGCTCTCGCGCACCTCGTCGTTTCGGCGCTGGATACAGCAGACGTTTCGCTATTATGCCGCGCAGGCGGTCACCATCCGGGGCGACGTGCTGTCCAATTCCGTACCCGGCGATTACCATAGCTATTCGCTCAAGCTGCCGCTCGGCGTGGTTGGGGCGATCATTCCGTGGAATGGCCCGCTGATCACGCAGCTGTGGAGCATCTGCCCGGTGCTGGCGACCGGTTGCACACTGGTCCTCAAACCTGCCGAGGAAGCGCCGCTTTCGGGGCTGATGATGGCAGAAATCCTGCATGAGGCCGGCGTGCCCAAAGGCGTCATCAATGTCGTTCCGGGTCCAGGGCCGACTGCCGGAGCGGCGCTTGCCGGACACCGCGATGTCGATAAGATCGCCTTCACTGGTTCGACTGTGACTGGCCGCAAGATCATCGAAGCTTCGGCCGTCAACATGAAGCGCGTCGCGGTGGAACTCGGCGGCAAGTCACCGGACATCGTGTTCGCCGATGCCGATCTCGAAAAGGCTGCGGTGGGGGCAGCGATGGCCTGTTTCATGAACACCGGCCAGGTTTGCTATGCAGGATCGCGCCTGTTTGTCGAACGGTCGATCTATGCCGATTTTGTCGAGCGGGTCGCGGAGGTCGGACGCTCGCTCAAGGTCGGGAAGAGCCTTGACCCGGATACGCAGCTCGGGCCGCTGGCCTCGGCCGTGCAGCTTGACAAGGTCATGGGCTATTTCGAAATCGCGCGGTCCGATGGTGCGAGGATTGTTTCGGGCGGCGAGCGGCTTGGCGGCCCGCTGTCTGACGGTTTTTTTGTCGCCCCGACGGTGCTCGCCGATGTCGATAACACGATGCGAGTCGCCCGCGAGGAGATATTCGGTCCGGTGCTCTCGGCAATTCCGTTCGATAGCGAGGACGAGGTCATTGCCTTGGCCAACGATACGAATTACGGCCTTGGTAGCGGAATCTGGACGCAGAACCTCGGCCGCGCACACCGCGTCGCCCGCGCGTTGCAGGCGGGGATGACCTGGACCAACTGCTATGCCGTCACCGATCCGACCGTGACGATGGGCGGCGCCAAGCAGAGCGGATATGGGGTGAAGGGCGGGCCGTGGCATCTTGACGAATATCTGCTGAACAAGACGGTATGGATGAACATCGCGGGGGATTGAGCCAGGAATGAACCAAAAAGACTTCGACGTCATCGTCATCGGCACCGGATTTGCCGGGGTATATATGATCCACCGCCTGCTCAAGGCGGGGATTTCCGCGTTAGCGATCGAAGCTGGGTCCGATGTTGGTGGAACCTGGTATTGGAACCGCTATCCCGGTGCGCGCTGCGATGTTCACAGCCTCGAATACTCCTTCGCTTTCGACGAGGAGCTCCAGGGCGAATGGGATTGGCCCGAACGATTTGCCCCGCAGCCCGAAATCTTGCGCTACATCCAGCATGTTGCGGACCGCTTCGATCTGCGCAGGCATATCCGCTTCAACACCCGGGTCACGGCGGCCAGTTTCGACGAAGCTTCGGCGTCCTGGACAGTAACGACCGATACCGGCGACACCCTTGTAGCGACCAGCGTGGTAATGGCGACCGGCTGCCTGTCCAATGCCCGGCTGCCTGACATCGATGGGATCGCAGACTTCGCAGGTCCGATCTACCACACCGGGCAATGGCCGCACGAAGGCGTCGATTTTACCGGTCAGCGCGTCGGTGTGATCGGGACCGGTTCGTCCGGCATTCAGGCGATACCCTGTATTGCCCAGCAGGCTAGTCACCTCACAGTCTTTCAGCGTACTCCGCATTACAGCGTGCCGGCGCGCAATTTCCAGTTTCCCGACGAATATATCGACGAGTGGAAGGCTACTTATCCGGAAAAGCGGGCGAAGGCGCGCGACACACCGGTTGGCGTGCTGCATGATTTCGGCAGCGGAACCTGGGGCGAAGCCGATCCAAATTGGCGCGTTGAAGAGTTGGAGCGGCGCTGGGAAAAGGGAGGCAACAATTTCATGTATGCCTTCACCGATGTTCTGGCGAACCCCGATACCAATCGCGACGTTGCCGATTTCGTGCGCACCAAGATCGCCGAAGTAATCAAGGACCCAGTCACACGCCAGAAGATTATGCCGGTCGATTACCCGATCGGCACCAAGCGGCTGTGCATCGACACGGATTATTACCAGACGTTCAATCGTGACAATGTTTCGCTGGTCGATCTGCGCAGCGAACCGATCAGCCAGATGACAGCGAGCGCCGTGATTACGAAAGACGGCGAATATCCGCTCGACGCGCTGGTTTGTGCGACCGGCTATGATGCGATGACCGGTTCGCTGAACGCCATCGCCATCCGCGGCCGTGACGGCCAGATGCTGCGTGATTTGTGGGCTGACGGACCGCGCAGCTATCTCGGCCTCGCAGTGGCGGGCTTTCCGAACCTGTTCATTGTCACCGGCCCGGGCAGTCCATCGGTGTTCAGCAACATGGTGCTGTCAATCGAGCACGATATTGAATGGATCGGCGATTGCATCAGCTGGATGCGGGAGAACCGCGTCGCCACGATAGAGGCAGACGAAAGCGCGCAGGATAATTGGGTGCGCCATGTTTCCGAGCTGGCCGAGGGAACACTTTTTGCGCAGGCCAACAGCTGGTACATCGGTGCCAATGTGCCCGGCAAGCCGCGTGTGTTCATGCCGTATCTTGGCGGGGTGAACACCTATCAGGCCAAATGCCGCGAAGTGGCGGAAGCAGGCTACACCGGTTTCCGGATCGAACACCCAGGGAGAATGTCGTGAAAGGCTGGATGGTAGTCAAGGCGAACGCGCCGCTCGAAGAGATCACAATGCCGACGCCGGTGCCGCAAGGCAGCGAAGTGCTGATCGAAGTCACCCATTGCGGGGTGTGCCATTCGGACCTGCATTTCTGGAAGGGCGAATACAATATGGGCGGGGGGCATGTGATGAAGCTTGCCGAGCGCGGAGTGACACTGCCGCGCGCGCCCGGTCATGAAGTCGCCGGGCGGGTGGCAGCGCTGGGGCCTGATGCCCAAGGCGTGAAGATCGGCGACATGCGGGTGGTCTTTCCCTGGCTTGGTTGCGGCGAATGCGACGACTGCAACCATGAGCGCGACAACATGTGCCTGTTTCCGCGCAGCATCGGCGTGGTGAGCAATGGCGGCTTTGGCAGCCATGTTGTGGTACCGCACGCTCGCTATCTGTTCGATCCCGGCAATGTCGAGCTGGCGCTGGCGGCGACCTATGCCTGCTCGGGCCTCACCTGCTATTCGGCAATCAGCAAGGTTGCGCCGCTAACGCCCGGCAAACCTGTGCTGATAATCGGCGCGGGCGGCATCGGCCTGATGATGATCGCGATGCTCAAGGCCCTCGGGCACGACAACATCGTCGTCGTCGATATTGACCCGGCCAAGCGCGAGGCGGCGCTGGCGGCAGGGGCGCGCCAAGTGGTGGACGGCAACGGCGATGATCTGGCGCTGCGTGTGATCGCTGCCTGCGGGCCAGTCATCGCCGCCTTCGATTGCGTCAATCGCGACAGCACCGCGCGGGCGGCGCTAGATTCGCTGGCCAAGGGCGGCAAGCTTGTGCTTGTCGGCGTGGCGGGCGGCGACCTGACGCTGTCTCTGGCGGGAATGATCTTCCGCTCGCAGTCGGTCATGGGCAACCTCACCGGTTCGCCCGCAGACCTGCGCGCCGTGCTCGCCCTCGCCAATGCCGGAAAGCTGGAGCGGACTCCGGTAACCTGCTTTCCGCACAACCAGGCGAACCAGGCCATGCTTGACCTTAAAGCGGGGAAATTGACCGGCCGGGCGGTGCTGGTTCATGACACGCATGACAACCATGCTTGACAGCAACCGGCTGGACGGGAAGTTCGCGCTCATCACTGGCGCGGGCGGCGAGATCGGCCGGGCGGCGGCGCGGCTGATGGCCGCGAGGGGAGCGCGCATTGTTGCGGTGGATCGCGATCCCGCGGCGTTTGGGGCTCTTGAGGCGGACCTGGGCGACGCCCTGCTCGCGGCGATCGTCGCCGATGTCACCGACGAAGCGGCGGTGCGCGGTTACGTCGCCTCGGCAAAGGCCGCAGCCGGGCGGATCGACGTCTTCTTCAACAATGCCGGGATCGAAGGCCCTGCGCACCGGGTGCCCGATTACCCGCTGGAGGATTTCCAGCGAGTATTGGCGGTCAACGTCACCGGCGTGTTCCTTGGGATGAAGCATGTCATTCCGGTGATGCTGGAAGGCGGCGGGGGCAGCATCATCAACACATCGAGCACCGCCGGGCTGCGCGGGTCGGGCGGGTTATCCGCTTATATCGCCAGCAAGCATGCGGTCATCGGCCTGACCCGCAGCGCGGCGGATGAATGGGCGGCGCAGGGTATCCGCATCAATTGCATCAATCCCGGACCGATCGAGGGGCGGATGATGCAGTCAATCGAACAGGGTCTGCAACCTGGCAACAACGGTGCGGTAGCCGCGGCCATCACCGCCGTGATCCCCGCTCGACGTTACGGACTGCCGGAGGAAGTCGCCACGCTGGTCGCCTTTCTGGCCTCCGACGATGCCCGCTACATCCACGGCGCGATCCATGCCGTCGATGGCGGGCGGACTGCGGTCTAGAGCGTCGATTGGGAAATGTGAATCACCTCCACCCACCAACCCGTCTTTCCTGAGCTTGTCGAAGGACTGCTTTTCCTTCAGGCGGTTGCGCACGAAGCACGAAGAAAAAGACAGCGCTTCGACAAACTCAGCATAGACGGTTTTGGTCAAATAATCGGTACGATGCTCTAGTCCGCTTCGAAGATCAGGATCTCGGTTTCAGAGGCCGCCTGGCGCGCTGCGGCATGAGGTGCATAGGCCTCACAAGCGAGGAACTCCCTGATGGCCGAAACGCTGGGGAATTTGAAGATCGCCGCCTGATCCGGGATGGGCAGCCTGCCTTCGGCCTGTTCGATATCCTTCGCAGCACCAAGGTAGCAGCCGCCAAAGCTGGCGATGATGGCCGGAACATGCGCCATGTACTCAGCCAACCAGCCGGTGTCGCGGTTGTACACGAGTGCAATCATGTATCCTGCCATGGCTTGCTCCCTTGCAAAGCTGGATGTCCGCTCAGGTCTTGGCCACGTTCATTGCGTCGAGCACTTCCTGCTGGAGGTTAGCGGTTCCCTTCTCGGCGGCGTGCTGGGCCAGCTTTGCTCCGACTGCGGCTTTCAGTTCGCCGCGGAATGTCGCGCTGTTCTGGCGCAGCCAATCCTCGGAGGCACAGCGATTTACGTTCAAATCGTTCACTGCCGGTATCACATGGCGCGCGATCATTTCGACTGAATTCTTCGTCGCCGCCCAATTGGCCCATGACGTTGTCATGTTAAGAAAGCAGCCGAATCCCCCTGATTGTTCCTGCAGCCGCTTGATCTGGGCAATTGCATCATCGGGGGTGCCAACCACGGCAAATCCGGTTTCGATTATTGCGTCGAGCGCGTCGGTTCCGGGCGGCGGGGCGAGGGGTAGCGCGGCGACATTGGTGAAGTAATCGATCCAGCGATAGAAGCCCCACTTGACCTCTTCTCGCGCCTGCTCGCGTGTTTCGGCGATGTGCATGGGCCCGACCAAGCGCCAGCCATTGCGATCCACGGTGTTGCCGTGTTCACGCGCCATATCCTGGTAGATCTGCCAGGTGGAGCCAAGTGCGTTGAACCCGCCCGTCGATGTCGCGCCGATTGAAAGCAGGTTGAGGCCCAGCCGCCCCGCCGTCCGCGCGCCGGTCGGCGAAACCTGGTTGGCCACGGAAATTTCCACGCCCTGCTGGTTGTAAGACTGCAATTGCAGCCGCGCTTTGTTGAGCGTGAACCAGTCGGTCTCCATAGTTACGGTCTCGCCATTGAGCAGGCGGGCGATCGCCTCAACCGATTCGTCCATGCGGTCGCGCACCTGCGCGGTCGGGATGCCTTGCATATAGGCGTCGGATGGCAACGAGCCGGGTCCGACGCCAAGCATGGTGCGACCGCGCGTCAGATGATCGAGCTGGCGGATGCGGTCGGCAAGGATAAAGGGATGGTGATAGGGCAGCGATGAGACACCGGTGCCGAGGCGGATATTGCGGGTGCGTTCGGCACAGACAGCGATCATCACCTCTGGACTGGCGCTGATCTCCCACCC
>JANLQW010000178.1:0-5139 GCA_031368085.1 Novosphingobium sp.
GCCGAGGATCGAAAGCTGGCCCAGGATGTTCGCGGGTTCCTCGACAAACACGAAAAGATGAATGCCACGCCCGAGGTTTTTGCTGCCCGCCATGCCCAGATTTTGTTGGCCAAACGTCAGAAGCGCGATTTGCCGACGCCCGACCGCCCGTCTCCGGATCGGGGGCGAAGTCGATGACGGCGGGATTGTGCCTAATCCCGGGCCTTCTCAGTCGAAATTACCGTAGTGAAAACCAGACATTGCCTAGCACTGGAAATCATCCGATCATATGGCCGGGTTGTTGGACGTTCCGGACAGTTTCCAATTGTGCCGTAATGCCGGTAAGCGGTCCTTCGTTCATCAGGAGCTTGGGCGGCAGCTTCGCGCCCACTTGTCGTCGTTCGTTCTATGGAGCGTGATCCCCGAAAGCCGACATCGCTCTCAGCCCATTTGCGCCCCATTTCTCGGTTACCTTGGTGAACAATCCGGCCAGGCTACTTCTGCGCGCAGCATAGAGAAGAGAGTCAAGTGACCCCTGACAAGCCTGTGATGAACCTTGCCCCGCTTTCTGGCTACCTAGCCATCGTTGAATGCGGCAATAACTGTGCGCAGAATTGAACCGGCAGGTTGGGCGATGTTGTTGGCAGAAAAGATCTCGGGTGCAGATGTCCGCCGTCACTATGACGATCTCGATTGGCTCTATCGTGACATCTGGGGCCAGCATGTGCATCATGGGCTCTGGCAAACTGGCAGGGAATCGGCCGCCCAGGCCGTGGAAGCATTACTCGAAGCGGTCGCCGACCGTCTCGACTTGCAGCCGGGCCAGCAGCTCTGCGATATCGGATGCGGGTATGGTGCCAGTGCCCTGTATCTGGCCGAGCGGCATGGAGTGAATGTCGCCGGGCTGACGATTTCGCCCGTTCAGGCCAAGATAGCCAGCAGCCTTCGACCCGGCAGGGGGAGCGTGACCGTTGAATGCCGCGACTGGCTGAGTAACAGCTTGCCCGACGGCGCTTTCGACAGATGCTTCGCCATCGAGAGCAGCGAGCACATGGCCGACAAGCCGGCATTTTTCCGAGAGGCCTGGCGAACTCTGCGGCCCGGGGGGCGGCTGGTAGTCTGCGCTTGGCTGGCCGATCGGCGAGCTTCGCGACTGTCGGTGCAATATCTGCTCGAACCCATCTGCCGCGAGGGGCGTCTGCCGGGCATGGGCACCCGGGAAGACTATGAGGCGATGGCTCGCGCAGCCGGCTTCGAGCCGGCAGGATATGCCGACATCAGCCGCAATGTCCGCCGCACGTGGTCGATCTGCGCGCGGCGGGTGCTCGGCAGGCTCATAACCGATCGGCGATACCGCAAGCTGCTGCGCGATCCGGCCTTCGAGAACCGGGTGTTCGCGCTCACCATTCCGCGGCTGATCATCGCCATGCGCATTGGCGCGATGCACTATGGCCTTTTCACTTGGAAACGCGCTGCCGCAGGATGAATTGCGCGTTCAGGGCATGCGCCGCTAGCGTTTCGACTGGCAGATGAACAGCACACAACCGGTAACCTTGAGCGAGCGATCGGGATTGAGGGCGAGCCGGGATCGGTAGCTACTCCCGCTCTTCGGATCGTAGGCCCTCCCGCTGGCCCACTGGTTGCCCTCGCGCCGGAAGCCGGTCAGCACCGGCAGGCCGAGAATGCCGCGCTTGCGCAAGGCGGCGTCGGGATTGTTGACATCGGTGGTGGGGACGCCGGGCGAACGGTCGAGAACCTGGCTTATCCTGCCGCACAGCGCTGAGCCGCAGGGCGCGATGGTGACGATACCCTTGCCGTCGTCGGTCAGCCAGCGGCCGACGATGGTTTCGCTGGGCGTGCTCGCCGCGAGTGGCCATCCCGCCAGTGCCAGCGGGATCGCGGCGATGGACCTAACGATGCACTTCATCGAGCGGATCTTTGACATCGGCGGCCACCTTGGTTCCCCTTAGTTATTGCAGCAGTCAAACCGGCAGCTTCGAGCCTGATGGAAACGGCAGCCGCGATAAGGGCGGCGCCGTGGGCGTTCGGGTGCATATCGCCCGGGATACGAAAGCGGGAATCGACCGGCACTGTCACATGGTCCAGACCGCCACCGTCCAGCACGCGCTTGCGAATGGCGCTTTCGACCAGCGTTTCCGGCATGAATTGCGGCGTAATCAGAATGGGAACAGCGCCGTGTGAAAGCGCCAGTGCTTTGCTTGCGGCCAGCACGGCCCGGGTCATGCGAATACCCTGCTCGATTTCCGCACTACTTCGGTAGTGCAACACATCTTGCGCCAACGCGGCAAGGCGCCAGCCGGGACGTGCTGGATGCCAACCCAAGTCCCGATCGAGATGCGGACGATCGACGTTGAGATTTCGATCGAGAAAGCTCGGCATGAATATCGAGACCACAGCCACGGGGCAAGCGAAGCGCGGCAATTCGGTAGCCAGTCGCATATGGGCCTGGTCCGTCGAATAGCCGTTCACTGCGATGGTCGCGGGCTGGAGGTGAAGTCGTTCTGCGACCCGTGCGGGAATGGTTTCGCGCCATTGGAGGCCATCGCCCGCCATGACGGATTCGCCGGAGAAGATCACGCTCGGCAGCGCGAAATCGATTTGCTGCGATGGTTCGGCAACGCGGTGCCCATGCGCGTCGATGGCAAAGTCGATGCGCCTGCCAGCCACTTGCTTGTATCCGTGATGTTTCGGCTCAAATTTCCAGCCAAGATAGGGATCGGCAATGCGGCGGGGCTCCTGCCGATTGTGGAACTGTGCGGCGCGCCAGGTCCGCGTGCGCAGAATGAGTTCGGCAGTCAGGACGGCTGAGGCGAATACAGCGGCCAGAATGGCGGCCGTCGCGACCATGTGGTGTAGCCGGCGAGCCTCGCCATGCCACCTCGTCGCCGCCGCTCCCAGCAATACAAGTGTCAGACCGAAAAGCACCGCCAGCAGTCGGAGCATCGCGCCGACGGCCAGTTGCCGTGGGCGAGGTATGAAGAAATTGGGCAGGAAATGCCGGTCGAACCAGGTGGTATCACCGTGCCAGGCGAGGCCGAGAATGGCGAAACCGGTACATGCTAAAGCCAGACCTAGCAGGCGCCGGTAAGCCAAGCGCGAAAGCCGCGCGTCACCCGCGTTTGGCACGGTCCGCGTGGCCACTAATCCCCTTGTGCTCCATTGCATGCCGGTTTGTTTCCGGCACGGCCGCTGAGGTTCACTGGACACCGTCGAATTCCGGCGCGGTTTTTGCATCATTCATGTCCCGTAGGTGACAACACTTGCTACGGATGACTTCAAGCTGACGGAGAGACGCATGAAGGCGCTGACAATTCGCTCTCGCGAGGATGAGCAAATGGATGCCATCGATCTCGATGGCGAAGCCTACGCCAGTGTTCTGGCGGACCTGTCTCGCGTGAATCGCTGGACATTCACGGCCTCTCCGGTCCTTGCCTATCTCGAGCGTGCCGCAGCGTCGCTGCCCTCATTCAGTCTGCTCGATGTCGGCTTCGGCCATGGCGACATACTGCGCAGCGTCGCGCGCTGGGCGGCGAAACGGAAAATTCAGGCCCGGCTTTCCGGGGTCGATCTCAATGCCAGAAGCGCGGATATCGCTCGCGCCGCGACACCGGCGGCCTATGCGATCAGCTACCGGACGGGCGATTATCGCGCCTTGCCGACGAATTTCGACTTTGTCATCAGCAGCCAGGTAACGCACCATATGTCGGACGCGCAGCTGCGCGAGTTCCTCCAATTCATGGAAGCAACTGCCCGCAAGGGTTGGCTGATCTGCGATCTCCATCGCCACGGATTGGCCTACACCGGGTTTCCGCTGCTGGCGAGGCTGATGGGTGTACACCGAATTGTCCGCGAGGATGGGCGGCTATCGATAGCGCGCTCATTCCGTCCGGAGGAATAGCCACCGATCCTGGCCGATGCCGGCATCGCGCCGGACACTATGCGCATCGTGCGGCGCTTTCCGTTCCGGCTTTGCGTCGAACGAATTCGCTGATCTGGAACGGTGACCCCACTAGCGGCGTGGTTTCGCCGCTAGTCCATCTGCATCGGCGCAGTCGCAAGCGCAGGAAACTGAAGCTCGCGATAGTGTCGCGCAGGCGTCGATGGTGCCACCGGTGGAGCGTCCGGCTATCAATTGCGGCCGAATGTCTTTCTTCGTTTGTGCCGCGCGAACCAGGGCCAGTAGTCCGCTGACATGCGCTGCGGAATAGGAGCTACCGCTGACCATGTTCCACCGCCCGCCGGGCTGAGTGGTGATGACGTTTCGTCCCGGTGCAAAATATACGCCCGCCCTTTGCGCGATCAGGGGATCGTCGGAAACGGCAATAACACCTGGAAAGGACGCTGGGAAACCACCCTCTGATGCCGAGGAATCGTAGGCCGCGACGATGGTGGTGCCATGCACGAGGCCGACCTGAAGTAATTCGGAGAGCAAGAAATCGGACGGCCCGGAAAGACTCAGGTTGATGATGCGCGCCTTGCTTTCGATTGCAAAGTACAGGGCCTTGGCAAGGCTGAGAGCATCGCAAATGGCAGCCGTGGAGCCGGTCTCCTGCCAGCAGGCTCGCAAGGCCATCAGCCGCGCGTGTGGCGCAATTCCAACGATTCCGACAGCATTTCCAGACCTTGCCGCAATTACCCCTGCCACGCCAGTGCCGTGGGGCTCCGCGGCGTTGGGTCGGCCGGATACGAAGTTTCGATCGAACGAGATCTGCCCGGCAAGATCGGGATGGTTGCTTTCGATGCCGCTGTCGATGATCGCGACGCTGACCCTTCGGCCCGTGGAAATCCGGTGAAGATCGGTCAGTCGCCAGACTTTGGTTGCCGGTTCGGCCTGAAACAGAGGATCATTGTAGGATGGAACAGCGCCCTGAGTGCGATAGAAATGCATAGGCTCGGCGAATGCTACCCGCGGATCGTCGGACAGCTGCCGGGCAATTGCTTCAATTGTGCGACCTTCGGGAACGGCCATGACAAAGCAGTCGAGAGCGACAAGCGGCAGCGGCCAATCGTCGACCAGCGTCAGCCCGTATTGACGGGCGATCTGCTTCGCCTCTCGGCGCTCCGCATTCTGGTCTATGCCGCTGGCATAACTTCCGCCACGCTGCGCAATGTCGAGCGGCAGGCGCGTGAGAACGAGTA
>JANLQW010000207.1:0-4622 GCA_031368085.1 Novosphingobium sp.
TCCGCGGCTGATGGAAGTGGTGTCCTCCGCTGTGGCCAAGGCGGCGATGGACTCGGGCGTCGCACAAAAGCCGATCGACGATTTCGACGCCTATCGCCATAGCCTGAAAGCGCGGCTCAACCCGACGACTTCGGTGCTCACGCAAGTCTATGAGCAGGTCAAGGCCAATCCCAAGCGGGTGATTTTCGCCGAGGCGGAAAACGAAGTCGTGCTGCGCGCGGCGATCCAGTTTCGCAGTTTTGGCTATGGCGAGCCGGTGCTGGTTGGGCGGACGCAGGCGGTGCTCGACAAATTGGCGGAACTCGGGGTCGGCGATGCCGAGAGCTATGAAATTCACAACTCCGCCACCTCGCCCCATGTCGGCGCGATGGTCGATACGCTTTACGAGCGCCTGCAGCGGCGCGGCTTCATGAAGCGCGACGTCCAGCGCATGGTCAACCAGGACCGCAACCTCTTCGCCTCAACCCTCCTGAAGCTCGGCTTCGGCGATGCGATGATCACCGGCATGACCCGGACTTTCGCGCAGCCGTTGAAGGAAGTCCGCCAGGTGCTCGATCCCAAGCCCGGCGAAGTGACTTTCGGCATCCATTTAATGATCGGCAAGAATTCCACGGTATTTCTCGCCGACACGACGATCAACGAACGGCCCAGTTCGGACGATCTCGCCCGGATCGCCATTGGAACCGCCGCCGTCGCCCGCCGCCTGGGACATGAACCGCGAGTCGCTTTCCTCAGCTATTCGACCTTCGGCAATCCTTCGGGCAAGTGGCTGGACCCCATCCGCGGGGCGGTGGCGATCCTCGACGCGAGCAATCCCGGCTTCGAATATGAAGGCGAGCTGGCGCCCGACGCTGCGCTCAACATGAATGTCATGAAGAATTACCCGTTCAGCCGCCTGACTGCACCGGCCAATGTCCTGGTGATGCCTGGCCTGCAGTCGGCCAATATCTCGGCGAAGCTGCTGCGCGAGCTGGCCGGCAACGCCACCATCGGCCCGATGCTGATCGGCATGGAAAAGCCGGTGCAGATCGCCCCGATGACCGCGATCGCGCCGGACCTGCTGACGCTGGCGGTGCTGGCGGCGGCGGGGGTTTGCGGCTGAGGGGGGCGACTGCCCCGGCCCGCTTACCGCCAGGCCGTCCACATGCCGTAGCCGCTGGTCAGCGTCAGCACCACGCCGACGAGGATGAGCATCGTCTTGGCCGGGAAATGTTTCGCTGCCCAAGCCCCGATCGGCGCGGCGAGCAGGCCGCCGATCAATAGGCCCAACGTCGCGCCGGCGACATCGGCCAGGCCCAGGTGGTAAATGAAGGCGGCCGAGACGGTCAGCGTCAGAAAGAATTCGACGACATTGACCGTGCCGACCACCTTGCGCGGGTCGGCACCCTGGATCAGCAGGTTCGAGGTGACCACCGGCCCCCAGCCGCCGCCGCCGGCCGCATCGAGGAAGCCGCCGAGCAGGCCGAGCGGCGCAATGTACTTCGCTTCCCGGATCTGCGGTGGATACATGATCCCGCGCCAGAGCAGGTAGAGGCCGATGCCGCTGAGATACAGCAGCACGAACGGTTTAACGAGGCCCGCGTCAAGCGTCGTCACCACGTAGGCGCCCATAATACCCCCGACGATCCCTGGAATCAGCAGACGGAAGAACAGCCTCTTGTCCACATTGCCGTGCAGCAGATGGCTGATGCCTGAGGTCGCGGTGGTGAAGCATTCGACGAGATGAATGCGCTGCGACGCCACGGCGGGCGGCACGCCGAGCACGGCGACCAGCATCGTGCTGGAAATGACGCCGAAGGCCATGCCAAGCGCGCCATCGACCAGCTGGGCGGCAAAGCCCACAGCAATGAAAGGGAGCAAAAAGGCAAGATCGAAACTGCCAAATTCCATAACCGCCCGACTCCAGTTAATCTCGATATGACTCACAGACATTCGCGCCAGGCAAAGCGAGAAAGTTTTGCGCCATGCACGGTCAAGCGCAGCTTTCCCTCCGCCGGAACGTGCCTATCGCCGGCAATAGCGGAAATACCAGACTTCGCTGCCAAGACTGCGCGCTTTCGCCTCATAACGGGTCTCCGGCCAGCCGGCGGGACGCTCAAGGAAATCGGCGGGGGCGCCGCATAACCAGTCGAAGCTGGCGCCCGGTCCCCTGCAATACCGGCGCATGACCATCAGCGCGTGGCGCAGATAGACCGGGTGGTCGGTGCCGAAGCGGAATTCGCCGCCGGGTTTGAGCTTGGCCGCGATCAACTTGAGCGGTCCGTCGTTGATCATCCGCCGCTTGGCGTGGCGCGCCTTGGGCCAGGGATCGGGGTGGAGCAGATAGACGAACGACAGCGCCCCGTCCGGCACCCGCGCCAGCACCTCGAGCGCGTCGCCGTGATGGATGCGGATATTGCCAAGCGGGGGATGGTTGCCGCCGTCTCCATTGATATGTGTCAGAGCCTGGGCGACGCCGTTGAGGAACGGCTCAGCGCCGATGAAACCGTGAGCGGGCAACAGGTCGGCGCGGAACGCCATATGCTCGCCGCCGCCGAAGCCGATCTCGAAATGGAGCGGGCGCGCATCGCCAAACAGCCGTTCTGCAGTAATGGGGCCTTCCGTCGGCACCGCGATCCGCGGCAGGAGTGTGTCGACCAGTCCCTGCTGCCCGGCCCGCAATGGCTTGCCCTTCGATCGGCCGTAGAGCCGGTTGAGCGTGGTCGGATCGCCAGGTTTGTGCGCGGTCATCGCCGGCCCGCTAGGCAGTCCGCCTGGGCCTGTCCATGCCAAAACGGCCCGCCCCAGGAGGAGCAGGCCGTCATTCGGGCACTAAACTTGGCAGATTGGGCGATCAGGCGGCTTCGGCGACCTCTTCCGGATCGCGCAGCACGTAGCCGCGTCCCCAGACGGTTTCAATGTAATTGGCGCCGCCGCAGGCATGCGCCAGCTTTTTGCGGAGCTTGCAGATGAACACGTCGATGATCTTGAGTTCGGGCTCGTCCATCCCGCCGTAGAGGTGGTTGAGGAACATTTCCTTGGTCAAAGTGGTGCCCTTGCGGAGCGAAAGCAGCTCCAGCATGGCATATTCCTTGCCGGTCAGATGGACCCGGGCGCTATCGACTTCGACGGTCTTGGCGTCGAGATTGACTGTCAGCTTGCCGGTGCGGATGACCGATTGCGAATGGCCCTTGGAGCGGCGCACCACGGCATGGATGCGGGCGACCAGTTCCTCGCGGTGGAACGGCTTGGTGACGTAATCGTCGGCCCCGAAGCCGAAGCTGCGGACCTTGGAATCCATTTCGGATATGCCGGAAAGCACCAGCACCGGGGTCTGCACCTTGGCGACGCGCAGCTTTTTCAGCACATCGTAGCCGTGCATGTCGGGCAGGTTGAGGTCGAGCAGGATGATATCGTAATCATACAGCTTGCCGAGATCCAGACCCTCTTCGCCGAGATCGGTCGAATAGACGTTGAAGCCCTCGGTGGTCAGCATAAGCTCGATTGCTCTGGCCGTAGTCGGCTCGTCTTCGATCAACAGCACTCGCATAGGTAATCCCCCATTGCCCCGGTTTCGTGGCGCTAACCCCTTCGTAAGGGGTATTGCCGTGCATTAACCATATGACCAATGACCGGAAAAGGTTAATTTCGCGTAAATTGCTGGATTCCCGCGAATCGCGGCATTTCTGCATCACTCGCTGGTTTGCGCTTTCCGGCGACCGAAAATGCGCCCCAGCACCCGGCTGGCAAACAGCAGCAGCGCGATGGCGACCGCAATCAAGATCAGCGCGACGCCGGCGGCGGCCAGCGGCCAGGTGAAGGCGAGAACGAGAAGCCCGCCGGTCGCCACATCCTCGGCGGTTGAGACGGCGATATTGCTGAACGGCTCGGGGCTGGCGTTGACCACCGCCCGCGCCCCCGCCTTGCCGCCATGCGCCAGCAGCGCGCCGCCGCCGCCGAGGATGAAGGCAGCGGCCTGGGTGGCCGGATCGGCCGGATCGACGATCGCCAGCGCCAGCATTGCGCCGCCAAGCGGGCGGATGACGGTATGGACCGTGTCCCACAGGCTATCGAGCCAGGCAATCTTGTCGGCGAGGAATTCACCCAGTGCGGCAAAGCCGGCCGCGCTCATCACCCAGGGGTTGGCGAGGATGCGCAAGCTCTCGAGATGGTCCGGGAGCGGCACTACGCCCAGATGCATCGCCAAACCGGTCGCAAGAATGCAGAGGTACAGCCGCCAGCCTGACAGCATGCTGATACTGCCGGCGAGCCCGAGAATTTCGACGATGCCGAGTTGTTCGCCCATGCGCCAAGAATGGGCGTTCAGCCCGTCAGGCGCAAGGCCGCAAGGTTACAGCACCTCGAACAGCCCCGCCGCGCCCATGCCGCCGCCGACGCACATGGTCACCACGACATGCCGCGCGCCGCGCCGCTTGCCCTCGATCAGCGCATGCATCGCCGAGCGCGCGCCAGTCATGCCGTAAGGATGGCCGATGGCGATGGCGCCGCCGTCGACGTTCATCAGCTCATCGGGGATGCCCAGCCGGTCGCGGCAATAGACCACCTGGACGGCGAATGCCTCGTTCAATTCCCACAGGCCGATGTCATCCAGTTTCAGGCCGAACCGTGTGAGCAGCCTGGGC
>JANLQW010000208.1:0-5287 GCA_031368085.1 Novosphingobium sp.
GCCGCGCCCTGTTTGGCGGTTTTTTCGCCCTGAACGAAGAAGATCGAGCCGGCGCGCGCGGACTCGTTGAACACCACCAGTTCCTCGCCTTCGCTCAGCGGCACACCGAGCACCCGGCCAAGCGCCAGCCGGCCCATCGCGCCGCCATTGGCGATCTTGAACACATGAAGCCCGCCGCCGCCGTTGACCCCCAGCCGCTCCGCCGCCGCATCGGGCGCGGGCGCTTCGTGGCGCAGCAACTTGAGCAGCCGGCGAATGCCGCCGCCGGTCAGCGCCGAGCCGAGGATCACCGGCACGACCTTGTTGCCAGCGGTGTCGAGCGCGAGATCGGACATCACCATGGTGCGGTCAGGCTCCTCGTCCATCAACATCGCTTCCATCAGCGCGTCGTCGAAATCGGCCAGCGTTTCCAGCAGGCGAGTGCGCTCCACCTTTTCCCGATCGAAAATTTCGGATGGAATTTCAATTATCTCGGACTCGGCGCCCGGCCGGTAGCGGTAGGCGCGCTCCAGCGCGAGATCGACATAGCCAGTCACCGCCTCACCCTCGCGGATCGGGATCTGCCGAAGCGCCAGCGGTTCGCGGCTCATCGGCTGCAGCTGGCCGATCAGCTCGCGGATCGCACCGGCGCGCGCGCTTTCGATCTTGTTGACGAAGATTGCGTGCGGCACGCCAAGTTCGTCCAGCCGGCGCAGCATCGGCTCGGCCAGCACCGCGCGCTCGGGCGCGGGGTCGATCACGACCAGCGCCATATCCGCCGATTGCAGCGCGGCGAGGCCGTCGGCGGCGAAGCCGGTGCCGCCGGGCGTGTCGATCAGCGCGAAATGATCGCCAAGATAGTCGAAATGCATCAGGTTGAGTTCGGTCGAACCACGCCGGGCGCGGGCCTCCGGGCTGGCATCGCCGACGCAGGTGCCCGCCTCGACCCTGCCCTGCCGCGAAATCGCGCCGCTGGCATAGAGCAACGCTTCGGCCAGGCTGGTCTTGCCCGTGCCGGCCGGCCCGACCAGCGCGACCGCACGAGTAAATTTATCGCCGGTTGTAGTGCCTTTGGGATTGGTGCTGCCCATCGCCGCCTCCTCTCGCGTGAAGGCGCGCCGGGCGCAGGGTCTGTGCGTCTGGCGCGCAGGGGATATGCGGATGCTGTTCCTCTTGGCGGCGAGTCGCAAGCGGAATCTTGCGTCACCGCTTGCCGCCCTCGCGGCTCTGTCCTATCGGCGCGGACATGACTTTGACCCACGAAATCCGCCGGTCCTTTCTCGACTATTTCGGCGCGGCCGGGCACGAGATCGTGCAATCCGCGCCGCTGGTGCCGTATAACGACCCGACGCTGATGTTCGTCAACGCCGGGATGGTGCCGTTCAAGAACGTGTTTACCGGGCTGGAGAGCCGCGCGACGCCGCGTGCGACCTCCTCGCAAAAATGCGTGCGCGCCGGCGGCAAGCACAACGATCTCGACAATGTTGGCTACACCGCACGGCACCACACCTTCTTTGAAATGCTGGGGAACTTCTCGTTCGGCGACTATTTCAAGGAGCAGGCGATCCTCCACGCCTGGACCCTGCTGACCAAGGAATGGGGCCTTGCGCCGGACAAGCTCACCGCCACGGTCTATCACACCGACGACGAGGCCTTCGCGCTGTGGCGCAAGATCGCCGGGCTGCCGGAGGAGCAGATCATCCGCATTCCGACCAGCGACAATTTCTGGTCGATGGGTGACACCGGGCCATGCGGGCCGTGCTCGGAAATTTTCTACGACCACGGCGCGCATATCCCGGGCGGTCCGCCGGGATCGCCCGACGAGGACGGCGACCGCTTCATCGAGATCTGGAACCTGGTGTTCATGCAGTTCGAACAGGCCGCCGACGGCAGCCGCACGCCGCTGCCCAGGCCCTCGATCGACACCGGCATGGGGCTGGAGCGGATTGCCGCGGTGATGCAGGGCAAGCATGACAATTACGACATCGACATTTTCAGGGCGCTGATCGCCGCCTCGGAAAATTTCACCGGGGTCAAGGCCGAAGGCGAACAGCGCGCCAGCCACCGGGTAATCGCCGATCATCTGCGCTCGGTCAGCTTCCTGCTGGCGGACGGCGTGCTGCCCTCCAACGAGGGACGCGGCTATGTGCTGCGCCGGATCATGCGCCGCGCCATGCGCCATGCCCATCTGCTGGGCGCGAAAGAACCGCTGATGCACCGGCTGGTCGGCGCGCTGGTTACCGAAATGGGGCAAGCCTATCCCGAGCTTGGCCGCGCGCAGCCGCTGATCGAGGAGACTTTGGAGCGCGAGGAAGTGCAGTTCCGGCGGACGCTGCAAAACGGCCTCAAGCTGCTCGACGAGGCGACTGTGGGCCTTGAGGGCGGACAGCTGCCGGGTGAGACCGCGTTCAAGCTCTACGACACTTTCGGTTTTCCTTACGACCTGACCGAGGACGCCTTGCGTGATCGCGGCATCGGCGTCGAGCGTGCGGGCTTCGATGCGGCGATGGACCGCCAGAAGGCCGCGGCGCGCGCGGCGTGGAAGGGTTCGGGCGAAGCTGCGGCGGGCGAGGTGTGGTTCGACATTGCCGAAGAATTTGGAGCAACTGAATTTACGGGCTATATCTCGACAGATGGTGAGGCGAAAGTTGTCGCGATCCTGTTGGACGGCGAGCGCGTTGACTCAGTTGAAGGTCCACAAAACGCATTCATAATTACCAACCAGACACCTTTTTACGCTGAGAGCGGCGGGCAGGCGGGCGACAAAGGCGTGTGGCGTCTCCCAACTGGGGCTCACGGCAAAGTAATGTCGACGGAGAAGCCCCTCGGTCGGATTCATGCTCATTTCGCCACTGTCTTTGATGGCCGACTTTCGGTCGGAGACGAAATTCATCTCGCGATCGATGTTGAGCGCCGCGACGCGCTCCGCGCCAACCATTCGGCGACCCATTTGCTGCACGCGGCGCTGCGCCACCGGCTGGGCGCGCATGTTTCGCAAAAGGGCTCGATGGTTTCCGCCGACCGGCTGCGCTTCGACTTCTCGCACCCCGCCGCCCTGTCGGCGGACGATATTGCCGTGATTGAGGCCGAAGTTAACGCCGAAATCCGCCATAACGCGCCGGTCGTCACCCGGCTGATGTCGCCCGACGAGGCGATCGAGGCCGGCGCCATGGCGCTGTTCGGCGAGAAATACGGCGATGAGGTGCGCGTGCTCAGCATGGGCCGGCTGACGGACACGCATTTTTCAGTCGAGCTGTGCGGGGGCACGCATGTCAATGCGCTCGGCGATATCGGCTTGCTGCGAATCGTCTCCGAAGGCGCGGTAAGTTCGGGCGTGCGCCGGATCGAGGCGCTGACCGGCGAGGGAGCCTTTGCCTGGATGTCCGCCCGTGAGGAGGCGCTGAAGGGAACGGCGAGCCTGCTGCGCACGTCGCCGGAAGAGGTCGAGGCCCGCGTCGCCGCGCTGCTCGATGAGCGCAAGAAACTCGAGCGCGAGCTGGCCGAGGCGAAGAAGGCGCTGGCGCTGGGTGGTGCAAGCCTTGTCGCAGCTACCGGTCATGCTGCCGGGACATCGACAGCCAAAGGGGTTGGCGGCGCTGTTATCAATGGCGTCGAGTTCGTCGATCGTGTGTTGAATGAATACGATCCAAAAGGACTTCGCTCCCTGATCGACGAAGAAAAGACCGGTGTTGAATCAGGAATTGTTGCGATTGTAACTGTTATCGACGGTCGGGCTACCATCGCCGTGGGTGTCACTGACGATCTCACCGCCCGCTTCAGCGCCGTCGATCTTGTCCGCGCCGGCGTCGAAGCACTAGGGGGCAAGGGCGGCGGCGGCCGGCCCGACATGGCGCAGGGCGGTGGTCCGGACGGGGCCAAGGCGGCCGAGGCGATCGCCGCCGTGCGAGCGGTGCTGGCCGGATCGACCGATTAGAGCATCTTCCCGATATCTGACCCAAAACCGTCTATGCTGAGCTTGTCGAAGCACTGTCTTTTTCTTCGTGCTTCGTGCGCGACCGCCTGAAGGAAAAGCAGTCCTTCGACAAGCTCAGGAAAGACGGGTTGGGGGGTGGAGGTGATTCACATTTCCCAATCGCCGCATTAGGCAATATCGTCGATCACCTTGCGAAGTCAACGCGGGCCGCCCCGCTATGGTTGCAACGCGCGCAGGGCTGGCTCCGTCGTTCGGTCGCGCAGCGAGCCGCTCTTCAGCTGCGGTTTTTCGTCCAGCTCGCCCTCATCCATGATCTGCTGACGGAATTCATCGCGCTTTGCGTGGATCGAAGCGATGACCGGACCCATGGCCACCCCGAGATCGACCAATACCGCTTCCGACAGCTGTAGTGCTGCCTCCAGCGTTTCGGGCACTGCATGGCTTGCCCCGGCGCGGTAGAGATCGGCTGCATGTGAGGCGTCGCGGGCGCGGGCAATGATCGGAAGTGCCGGGAACTGGCCCCGCAGCCGCTTGACCAGCCGCAGGGCAGCGACCGGTTCGTCCATCGTCAGGATCACCGCCGAGGCGGTGTCGACGCCCAGTCTCACCCAGATTGCGGCATTGGCGGCATCGCCGAAGGTGGCGCGGTAGCCGGACCTTTTGGCCTCGCGGATCAGCTCGGTATCGGCGTCGATGCAAATATAAGGCTGGCCGTGGGTTTTCATCATATCGGCCACCAGCCGCCCGACCCGGCCCACGCCAACGACAATCGCCCGCCGCTCGCCGAATTCCTCATCCTCTTGCGACCCGGATTCCTCGACCCGGCGCGCAAGACGGCGACCGATCAGCGCCAGCAGCGGCGTCACTGTGAGGCCGATCGCGGTGACCGTCTGCCAGAACTCGGCAGTCGGCGCATCGATCAGCCGCGCGCTGGCCGCCGCCGCAAGCACGATCAGCGTGGTTTCCGAAGGGCTCGCCATCAGGATTCCGGTCTCGGTCGAAGTCCCCGGACGGGCGCCCATCATGCGCAGCAGGACGCCGGTGACGATTGCCTTCAGCAGCAGCACGCCGGCGGTGGCGCCAAGGATCGGCATCAGATTCGCCCAGATCGCGGAGAGGTCAATCGCCATGCCGACGGTGATCAGGAAGACGCCCAGCGCGAGGCCCTTGAACGGCGCAGTGATCGCCTCCACCTCGGCGTAATATTCGGTTTCGGCGATCAGCAGCCCGGCAATCAGCGCGCCGACGATTGGCGAGAGGCCGGCGGCGGCCGTCGCCAGCGCGGCGACGATCACCACCACCAGGCTGAGCGCGAGGAACAGCTCGGGGCTCTTGGTCCGCGCCGCCTGCGCGAACAGACGGGGCAGCAGCACC
>JANLQW010000220.1:0-6038 GCA_031368085.1 Novosphingobium sp.
GCTCAAGGAAGCTGGCGGCAGTCCAGGCAAGCAGGTCGATCAGCCTCAGCTGCTCTGCGGTTGGGCGATGAGGCTGCCGGAACTGCGTGCTCAGCACCCCGAGGTTTTCGCCCTTGCGGCTGATCATCGGAGTGGACTGCGTGGCGCGGATGCCCTCCATCAGGACGACCTCGCGATCCCGTGTGCCCAGGAGAAGCGGAAAGCTTTCGATGTCTTCAATGACAATCCGCTGGCGATGCGAGCGCGCCGCCTCGTAGACTGGCCTGGAACCTTCATGGAGAAAGTGGCGGATGAACGGAGAATCGGGTTCATAGCCTCGGTGCGCGAAGATTTCGAGCCGCTCGCCGTCGTTGCTGACGAGCTGGACGCAGCCTCGGTCGGTGGCAGTAAACTCGCATGCCACTGCCAGGACAGCGTCGAGCGCGGCGCTGAGATCGTTCTCGGTGGCGAGCCTGGCGTGCAGCTCGTGGAGCCGGCGCATGCCGGCAAGGTCAGCCTCCAGCGCCGCGCGGCTTACCGCCTCCCCCGCCCGAGAGACGCCGAGCGCCTGCTTCATCTGGTATCCGGCAGACGCAAAGCGGCCCAGAGACCGCAGCAGCCTTACGTCCTCCGCGTCGAACTTTCGCCCCGGATCGTGGGCGCTGATCCACAGCGTCCCGATCGTCTGACCCTGGGCGTAGAAGGGCACGAGCAGGATTTCGTGGATCAGCGGATGCACCGCCGCAGCGGGGAAGAAGCGTTGCGGATGCTCGAAGAGCAGGACCGCATCGCGTTCGATAACGACGCCGCAGGAGCTCGCATCGAACGGCATCAGGCCGTCTCTGAACTGTCCCCATTGCCCCGCCAGGGCCACCCAGCGGAACTGCTCATCACCCTCACCTTCCTCAAGCAGGCTAATGCCCGCCGAGTCAGCAATGCCCATGCCGATCAGCGTATCAACCAGCTTCTGGAGCAGGTTTTCAGGTCGCTCGGCGAGCTCCTCCACGAGCGAGGCCAGCGCCTCGGCCTCGACTTTATGGTTGAAGCTGCGCGCTGGGCGTCGGGCCAGCTCGTCTGTGATGATGATGTCATCGACGCTTAAAGGCAGAAATGCCTGAGTCACTCACCTTCCGCCATGAAAGCTTATGGATTGGGTTTCACCCATGCCTTGCGATGCGCCGGTAATGATTGCCACTTTGCCGGAGAGACGCATCGTCAAATGTCCTGGTGGCTTGTTCAACTCAAACCAAATTCGCATAGTCCTCAACTTAAAACAAGCGCTTGTCCAAAGCGCGATACGCAATTCCGGCCTGCCTTCATGAGTGAACTAGGCCCGCTTGCGCGCCGGAGGTTTCGAAGCTGCTTTTTTGGCTGGCTTGGCTGCGGACTTTGATTCCGCCGCCTTACCACCACCACCACTCCCCGGCCCCAGCGATTTCTTCAGCGCCGCCATCAGATCGACCACATTCGCGCCGCGCGGGTCGCCGCCGCCAGCTGGCTCGGTTTCGATGTTGAGCACCTTGCCCTTCTTCTTGCGCTCGATCAGTTCCCGCAGCGCATCGACGTAACGATCGTGGAACTCACCCGCGTCGAACTTGCCGGTCTTTTTGTCGATCAGGGTTGTGGCGAGGTCGAGCAGGTCTTCATCCGGTTGCGCATCGCCGATATCGCGAAAGTAGCTGGCCGCCTTGTTGATCTCGTCGGCATAGCGCAGCGTTTCCATCACCATACCGCGCCCGCAAGCCTTGATACTGACGACATATTCCCGCCCACGCATGGCAAGTTGACCAAGCCCGATCTTGCGGCTGCGTCGCAGCGCCTCGCGCAGGACGATGAACGCCTCCTCAGCGAGATCGTCAGCCGGCACGACGTAATAAGGCTTGTCGAAATAGATCATGTCGATGTCGTCGCTGCCGACAAATTGCGTCAGCTCCAGCGTCTTCTTGCTCTCCAGCCTGACGCCTTCGATTTCCTTCTCGTCGAGCAGGACATATTCGCCCTTTGCGTATTCAAAGCCTTTGACGATGTCATCCACATTCACCGGTCCGATACCCGGCACGACTTTCTCGTATTTGACGCGCTTGCCCGATGGCTCGTGTATCTGGTTGAACGCGATTGTCGCGCCGCTGCGGGTCGCCGAGTAAATTTCGACAGGGATCGAGACGAGCGCCAGTCTTATCTGGCCGCGCCAATAGGGTCGTGCCGGCATGTGAGTCTCCTTGCGGGAGATAATCGCCGCAGGGCCGCCCGGTTCCGCAAGCCCAAAGCGCGCGGCTGAGCCGGGACGTTGAAAATACATTCGGGGCCCTGCTGGCCCCTTCTCGGGTGCCGAGCGTTGCAGGCAAGGCTGAACTGTACAGCGTAGCAGGAGGCATGGATGCTGGAAACAATCGCAGGCTGGGTAGCACCGATCGCAACCATGATCGCCGCCATGATGACCGCGGCCAATCTTGGCGCGCGGGTGACGGGATGGGGTTTTGTCGTATTCGTCGCCGGCTCGATCTGCTGGTCGATCGTCGGGCTCACCTCCGGCCAGACCAACCTGGTGGCGACCAACGTCTTTCTGACGCTGGTGAACTTGGTCGGTGTCTGGCGCTGGCTCGGCAGGCAGCGCGCCTATGAAGAGGGCGGCAAATCGGCGGAACGCGCCAGCCGACGCTCCGCTGTGCCAAGCCTGATCACCGCGACCGGGATCAACGGGATGCCGGTAGAAGACGAGACCGGCAATTCAATCGGCAAGGGCGTGGAAGCTCTGATTGAATGCAGATCCGGCTGTGTCAGCTACGTTGTCCTGGCATCGGGCGGACTGGGCGGCGTCGACGAAGAACTGCGAGCCGTGCCCATCAGTTCGGTGCAACTTACGAGCGGCAGGCTCAAGCTTCAGATTTCCGAGCAGAAGTTTCGTGCACTGACCCCGCTCGCTCCCGGCGATTGGCCAGCCGACTGCAAACCGCACGGGCCAGTGCATGAGAAAGGCTCAGTAGACGCCCACCCGCCAGCTTGATCGCAATTTCCGAAAGACCCCACGCAATCGCGCGCAGAATTCGCGCAGCTCAGCCCGATGTCATCGCGCCATCGACGACATATTCCGCGCCGGAAACGAAGGAGGATTCGTCGGACGCCAGGAACAGCACCACGCTGGAGACTTCTTCGGGCTGCGCCAACCGGCCCAGCGGGATAGCAGCGGCTGCGCCGCCGCCTTCAGCGTCAGTGGCGGCGATCATCATCGGGGTGAGAATGTAGCCGGGGTGGACAGAATTGACCCGGATCCCGTCCTTGCCGTGCCACACAGCGATCAGCTTGCTCATGCCGCGCACGGCGAACTTGCTGGCGCAATAGGCGGCGTTGGACGAGGCTGCGGTGCCGAGCATGCCGGCGATCGAGGAAATGTTGACGATCGAACCGCCGCCCGCCGCGGTCATCGACGGCACCACCGCCTGCATGCCGAGGAACACGCCGAGCTGGTTGACCGCGCAAACCTGGAGGAATTCCTCCTTGGCCAGCTCGATCAGGCCTTTGACCGGGCCGATTACGCCGGCGTTGTTGACCAGAACGGTGACCTTGCCGAACCGCTCCTCAGCGAACGCGACGACCTGTTTCCAGCCAGCCTCGTCGGCAACGTCGTGGCGCATGAAGACCGCCGAGTCGCCCAGCTCCTGCGCGATTTCCTCGCCGCGCGAGGCGTTGATGTCGGTCAGCACCACCCGCGCGCCTTCGCGGATAAATGCGCGGGCATGAGCCTCGCCCATGCCTTGCGCTGCGCCAGTGACAATGGCGACCTTGCCTTCGAGCCGGCCCATCGCAGCTACTCAGCCTCGGCGAGTTCGGCGCTGGACAGCTTGGGCGCAACCTGGTTGACCAGCAGGTCCATCGAGTGCTCCCAGGGTTCGGGATTGTCGATATAGTCATGGCTATAGATCAGCAGCGTGCCGAACGGGCCGCCGAGATCGTCAAACCAGGCTTCCATCTTCTGGCGCACGGTTTCGGGCGAGCCAACGATCCAGACATGTTCGGCGAGGTATTCGGCATCGACCTTGGACTCATCGAAATTGGGATCGTGAAGCAGTCCCTTGAGCACGCCGAAGCGCCGGTAGGTCGGCTTGATATACGTGTCCCAGGCATGGCCGATGCCGCCATTTACCGCCAGCTTGCGCGCTTCGGCATCGGTGTCGGCAACGATCACATCGCGCACCACGCGGTGGACCGAACGCTGCGCTACCCGGCCGTTTTCTGCCATCTTCTCGGCATAGGTTTCAAAATGGCTGCGCAGAAAGGCGTTGCCGGCATAGACCGAGGCGGGAATGAACCCGTGGGTGCCGGCAAAGGCGATAGACGAGGAGGGCGAGGACAGCCCGGTCATCGCCATCGGCATCTCGCCGCCCCAGGGCCCGGTGTCGCGAAACGCATGCGTCGGATCGATCTCGGGGTAGCCGGCCTTCCAGTATTTCCCCTGTTCCTGAAACGGCTCACCCTTCCAGACCTTGCGCATCAGCTGGATCGATTCGAACATCATCTCATGCGTGTCACTCATGTCGGTGATGCCGCGCAGTGCCGCGTCGGTGGGATAGGCGCCACTGGCGACGCCGAGCATGTAGCGGCCCTCCAGCACCTGGCTGAGCCAAGCGGTCTGGATCGCGAGTGTGGCGGGGTTGTGAAAGGGCAGAAGATGGGCCAGCGGACCGAACTTGATCTGGCTGGTCTGCGAAGCGGCGGCGGCGATCACCAGTTCCGGGCTCGGCACGCTCTCCCAATCGAGCGTGGCGTGTTCGCCCACCCAATATTCGCTGAAGCCGATCCTGTCGGCGTGGACGGCCTGGCGAATGCACCAGTCGAACACCTGCTTGGCTGAGCGTTCGGGACGCAGGAACGGGGTCTGGAACATGCCTATTTTCATGGCGCTGCTTTCTTAAAGTCAGGGGTGGAACAAGATCGAGCGATCAGCCGAAATCCTTCCATTCGACGATGATCCCGGCATCGTCGAAGCGGAACACGCTGCAGAGCTTCAGACGGAACGCCTCACCCGCCTTGCCGAAACCTTCAATATCGATGGCGCAAGTGCCGACGTACCAGCCGATCCGCACGACGATGTCGCCCGAGGCAATGATGCGCTCGGCCGGCTCGAAGTGACGCTCCGTGAAGAAATCGCTGGCGAACTGGCGAATCACGCCCATCAGCTCGTCACGCGATGTCAGGGCGAAATTGCGGTTGAAATGGGCGAAATCGACATCGGCCGCGATCTGCGTCTCCATCAAGGCGAAATCCTGCGCATTATAGGCCGCGATCATCGCTTTCGCGCATGCCAGATTATCAGCCACATCGCTCTCCTTCTGCTCTGGCAACGAATTTAGTTTGCCGAATTTTCACCGTCAAACAATTTTCGACGATCTTTCGGATTTTTTTCGGCGCTGGGTGGATTCGGTCAACTATCCTCCAAGATTGTCAGGATCAAACCGACCCTTGGTCGGCAGGTTATTCGCTGTTAAGGGGGAGTTGGAACTCGATTTTTTTGGACCGGAAACTACAAATGCTAAAAGCCGTCGTAACTGAACCACTCCCTGCCGGCGTGGATTTGGATATCGCGGCTGCTGAATGGGATGCGCTTCTTCATCGTATTGCTCACCGGCCCAACCGCGCCAGCGAGCGCAAGCAGGACCGCAGCAAGCGCACCGAACAGCGGATTTTGAGCGCCGCGCTGCGCGTCTTCGCACGGGACGGGATCTCTCGCTCGCGCATCGCCGACATCGCTGCCGAGGCCGGAATTTCCACCTCGACGCTCTATGAATACTACAAGAACAAGGAAGATCTTGCCTACGATCTGCCGCGCAACCATTTGTCCGACTTTTTCGAAGGATTCCGGCTGGCCGTCGCGGCCAAATCCGGCGCGCGCGACAGGCTGGTGCTCTACCTCACCATGTCGGCCGATTTCGCCCGTGAGCATTCCGAATGGGCGCGCCTGTTCTATCTGGAAATCTGGCCCAGCGTGTCCGTCAGCGAAACTGATTTGCGCCACTCGGTCGATGACTTCGCCCGCGTCGTGATATGTCTGCTACGGCAAGGTG
>JANLQW010000221.1:0-4543 GCA_031368085.1 Novosphingobium sp.
GTCGAACATAGGGCATCAACTCCTTTGACACTACGAAACGCGAAAAAAGCCGGTGGGCGAAACCTCGCCGACCAGCTTGTCGCCAAACACTCTTTACGTCCGAATGGTGGTGGAGCCTAGCGGGATCGAACCGCTGACCTCCTGCATGCCATGCAGGCGCTCTCCCAGCTGAGCTAAGGCCCCTGACCATTCATCCGGTTCGCCAGGGGAGACGGACCGTTCCCCACCATGACGCGGGACGCAGCCCTCTAGGGTCGCGCCCTCGCCTTGGCAAGAGGGTATTGCCCCCGGACAATGCGCAACATCGGCGCTTAACGCTCGTCCGCATCGTCGCCTTCGACGCCGACGCCAAGGTCGTCGTCGCCGCCCAGATCGACATCATTGTCCGGCGAATCGCCATCCTCGTCAATGTCGAGATCTTCCTCGGCGAGATCGCCATCGGCGACTTCGGCAACCTTCGTCTTCACCTGCTCGTAGGGGATCGGCTGCTTTGACTTCAGCACCGGCTCGGGAACCCAGGAGTAGCCGCAATCGATGCATGTGGCGGGATCGTCCTTGCCCAGATCATAGAAACGAGTGCCGCATTTCGGGCAGCCGTGCTTGGCGCCCCATTCTGGCTTGGCCATGAAAATTCCTCATACTGGCTGCCCGAAAAAGCCGGGTGCCGGAAAACTCTTGCGTTGATGGGCATTGAGCCTGCCGGAATCAAGCGCTCCAGCCGCAACAGGCGGCGCGCCTTGCCATAGCGAACGCGCGCTGTCAAAAGCCGCGCGCCGCCCGCGCGCCATATGTTTGCCCGCGCCTCATACGTTGGAAAGCCTGCCCGTGTCCGCTGACGATCCCGCCCAGATGCGCCCCCGCCGCTTCATGCCTGGCGGACCGCTGCGCGGGACCATCCGGATGCCCGGCGACAAATCGATCAGCCACCGCGCGCTGATGCTCGCGGCGCTGGCAGTGGGCGAGAGCCGGATTTCCGGTTTGCTCGAAGGCGAGGATGTGCTGGCGACTGCCGCGGCCCTGCACGCCATGGGCGTGCAAATTGAACGAGTGCCCGCCGCCGGTGGCGGCGGTGGGCGGGCGATGGGGGCACAGATCGAACGCATCGATGAAAGCGAATGGCGCGTCCATGGCGTCGGGGTCGGCGGATTGCTCCAGCCGCAAACCGCGTTAGCCATGGGCAACAGCGGCACCTCGACCCGGCTGCTGATGGGGCTCGTCGCCAGCCACCCGATCATCGCCACCTTCACCGGCGATGCCAGTCTGTCACGGCGTCCGATGGGCCGGGTGATCGAACCGCTTGGCCAGATGGGCGCCGATATCACCGCCAGCCCGGGAGGCCGCCTGCCGCTGATGCTGCGCGGCGCCTCGCCCGCAGTGCCGATCCGTTACCGCCTGCCAGTCGCCTCGGCGCAAGTTAAAAGCGCCGTGCTGCTCGCCGGGCTGAACACGCCGGGGATTACCACGGTGATCGAGCCGGTGCCGACCCGCGACCATTCCGAGCGAATGCTGGGGGGCTTTGGCGCGGAGCTGGAGGTTGAGCTTGCAGCGGACGGCACCCGCACGATCCGCCTGTGCGGCGAAGCGGAGCTGCGCCCGCAGGTGATCGACGTGCCAGGCGATCCTTCCTCCGCCGCCTTCTTCATCGTCGCCGCACTACTGGTGCCGGGCAGCGAACTGACCATCGAAAACGTCGGCCTCAACCCCACCCGCGCCGGACTGATCGCGGTGCTGCGCGCGATGGGCGGCAGCATCGCCGAAGTGAACCCGCGCGAAGTCGGCGGCGAGCCGGTGGCGGATTTGCTGGTCAAACATTCGTCGCTGCGAGGCATCGACATTGACCCGGCCCTGGCCCCCAGCATGATCGACGAATTCCCGGTACTGTTCGTCGCCGCCGCGTTGGCCGAAGGGCGTACGGTGACGTCCGGCCTTGATGAATTGCGGGTCAAGGAATCCGATCGCCTGGCGGTGATGGCCGCCGCCCTCACTGCCGTAGGCGCGCGAGTCGAGGAGCGCGAAGACGGGCTGGTGATTGACGGCGCCAGCGGCGAGCCGCTGGAAGGCGGAGGTCCGATCGCCACCCACCTCGACCACCGCATCGCCATGAGCATGGCGGTGGCGGGGCTTGCGAGCTACCACGGTGTCGAAGTGGACGACACGCGACCGATTGCAACGAGCTTTCCAATGTTCGAGGCACTGCTCGGCGGTCTGGTGCTATGACCCCGCACACTGCCGACATCGTCGGGCTGAGCGGAGGCGCTCTGTTCGTCGCCGCCTTCATCTACGCAAACTATGCCGACAAGCTCGACAAACTGTGGTTCAACCTCATCAATCTTGTCGCCGCAGCGCTGCTGCTGGTCTCGCTATGGGTGAACTTTAACCTTGCCGCTTTCGTGCTAGAGGCGGTCTGGGCGGCAATTGCCCTCATCGGCCTGATCGGTGCGCTGCGCGCCCGCCGTTCGCAACGCTTACAATGATCATCGCCGTCGATGGCCCGACCGCCTCGGGCAAGGGCACTATCGCGAAGGCGCTTTCCGCGCATTTCGGCCTGCCTCATCTCGACACGGGCCTGCTTTACCGCGCGGTCGGGCGGCAAGTGGTGCTGAACGGGGGCAACCCCGATAGCGAGGCCGATGCCCTCGCCGCCTGCGACTTCCCCCCCACGCAGCTTGCCGATGCCGAACTTCGCTCCGAGAAATCCGGCGGGCTAGCGAGCCGAGTCTCGGTCCATTCCGCAGTCCGCAACGCCCTGTTCGAGCGCCAGCGCGCCTTCGCCCTCCAACCCGGCGGCGCGGTGCTCGACGGACGCGATATCGGCACGGTGATCGCACCGGAGGCGGAGGTGAAGCTGTTCGTCACCGCCAGCGTGGGCAGGCGGGCTGAGCGCCGGCTCGCTGAAATGCAGGCCATGGGGAATCTAGCCGAGCGCAGCGCCATCGAGGCCGACCTTGCCGCGCGCGACGAGCGCGACGCCACCCGCGCAACAGCGCCGCTGCTGGCTGCCAAGGATGCCGTGATCCTCGACACCTCACTGCTGGACCGCGACGAGGCCATCGCCCGGGCCATCGCGCTAGTGGAGCTGCGGATGGCGGGGCAATAGGATTTTGGCGCAGAAATTCCCTGCAATCTCTGCGCGAAATTCTTTTCCTACATCCTCCCCTTTGTGTCACGCATGGGCCGGCCAGGCACCCGCCGCCTGACCCAGGACCGTGCAACCGCAAATACCATGTATTCTGTCACCTTACCTTCCTCAAGGTTCTGATTATGAATCATAAATACAGGATGACGCCTGGGTGACACACTGTCACCTGTGTACCCCTGTCGGCGATCTGCCGGGGGCCCAATTCCCTTGCTTTCCCGCACCTCCTGACCTAAGCGCCGCCGGGTCCCGCGAGGGACGCCTGCCCCGGCATCCGGCCTGGCAGGCAGCTCGGCCCCTTTTGGCCCGTTACGGCATGGTGCCGGTACGGAGAAAGACCAGCGGAACCAACCGCCTGGCCGGACAAAACGTGAAGACAGGAACGCTCTGAATGGCCTCTTCGGCAACAAGCTCTACGATGAATCCCACCCGCGACGATTTCGCCGCTATGCTCAACGAATCGTTGGGCGGCGCCGCCGACGGCGGCTTTGAAGGCCGCGTCGTCAAGGGCACGATTACCGCAATCGAAAATGACAAGGCCGTGATCGACGTGGGCCTTAAGAGCGAAGGCCGCGTGGCCCTGCGCGAATTACCAGGCCTGGCCAGCCGCATGGTCTGAGTGTCGGCGATGAAGTCGAAGTCTATGTCGACCGGGTGGAAAATTCCGATGGCGAGGCTATGCTCAGCCGCGACCGCGCCCGCCGCGAAGCCGCGTGGGACAAGCTCGAAAATGAATTCGGCGAAGGCAAGCGCGTCGATGGCGTGATCTTCGGCCGTGTCAAGGGCGGCTTCACCGTCGATCTTGACGGCGCCGTCGCCTTCCTGCCTGGGAGCCAAGTCGATATCCGTCCGGTGCGCGATGTCCAGCCGCTGATGGATATTCCCCAGCCCTTCCAGATCCTCAAGATGGACCGCCGCCGCGGCAATATCGTCGTCTCGCGCCGCGCCGTGCTTGAAGAAACCCGCGCCGAGCAGCGTTCGGGCCTGATCATGAACCTTGCTGAAGGGCAGATCATCGAAGGCGTGGTCAAGAACATCACCGATTACGGCGCCTTCGTCGATCTCGGCGGCATCGACGGCCTGCTGCATGTCACCGACATGAGCTACAAGCGCGTCGGCCATCCGTCCGAAGTTCTGAACATCGGCGACACCGTTCGCGTCCAGATCATCCGCATCAATCAGGAAACCCAGCGCATTTCGCTCGGCATGAAGCAGCTTGAGAGCGATCCCTGGGAGGGCGTCGCCGCCAAGTACCCGGTCGGCGCCAAGCTGCATGGCACGGTCACCAACATCACCGAATACGGCGCCTTCGTCGAACTGGAATCGGGCATCGAAGGGCTGGTCCACGTCTCCGAAATGAGCTGGACCAAGAAGAACGTCCATCCCGGCAAGATCGTTTCGACCAGC
>JANLQW010000256.1:0-10888 GCA_031368085.1 Novosphingobium sp.
CGCCCGCCGGATCGGAGAATCATTTCCAGCAGGATTTGGGGCTTCGATTTAGGGAAAGTGCCACAGAGAGCAGACCGCCGATGAGGTTTCGGCCTCAGGCAAGGGTGAAAGGGTGCGGTAAGAGCGCACCGCGCGACCGGCGACGGAAGCGGCACGGCAAACCCCACCCGGAGCAAGACCGAATAGGGGCGGCATGTCCCGGCCGAGTCGAAAGACAAAGTCGGGACCGGCGTGTTTCGCGCTGGATCGCCCGGGTTGGTCGCTAGAGCCTTGCGGCAACGCAAGGCCGAGAGGAATGGCTGCCAGCGCCGCCGCGTCCTGAAAAGGATACGGGCTGCGTTACAGAACCCGGCTTACAGGCGCTCCCGGCATATCCACAGCCTGAATTTTTGGCCTACCGCCCCATCAACAGGACATAGGGATTGATCGGCGTCGCACCTTCCCACCATCTGCGTTCCGGAGTCGTCGCCATCACGGCAAAATGCAGATGCGGCCCTGCGGGATTGGCATTGCCGGTAGTGCCGACCGTTCCGAGCAGTGTTCCCGGCTTGACGGACACGCCTTCCGCCAGCGAAGGCGCATAGCGATCCAGGTGCGCATAATAGTAAATCGTCCGGCGATTGGGCGAACGGACATAGACGGTGTTTCCGCCGGCTTCGGAGTACATCAACCTTTCCACCCGGCCAGCCCCTGCCGCGATTACCGGCGTGCCAATGGGGGCCATGATATCGAGCGCCTCATGGCGGCGGTCCTCTCCGCGCGCCTGTTCGAACGTGTCGGTCAGCTGTTCGCGGCGGACCCCCAGCACGGGAATGGCCAGACGCGCGGGGCCGTAAAGGGCTGGGTCCGCAACCGCAGCGGGTTGGTTCCGGCTGTCGGACCGGAAATTCGCCGCGCCGCGCAGGGACAAGTCCCGGAGTGCCGCCGGAGCTTGGGCATCTTTCCATTGGGGATCCAGCACCAGCCAGGCTGCGGAAACGACTGTCGCTGTCAGCGCCAATGTCAATAGACATCCGCGCCGGCCAAACATCTCAGGCCTCGAACAGCACCTGGGTCTTTGGCGACACCATCTGCGCGAGACGGGCGACATCCCAGTTTGTCAGCCGGACGCAGCCATGGCTTTCGGCGCGTCCGATGGTTTCAGGCTTAGGCGTTCCGTGGATACCGTAGTGCTCCTTGGTGAGATCGATCCAGGCAACGCCCACCGGGTTGTTTGGTCCGGACGGCAGTTTTTCCTTGGATTCGCTGTCGGCCACATCCCAGAACAGTTTCGGATTGTAGTGAAATGTCGGGTTGCGAGCGACGCCGGTGATCTTCCATTCGCCCAGCGGCAGCGGATCGTTGGTCGAACCCATCGTCGCGGTGAACATGCCGATCAGCTTGTCGGAGGAGTCGAAGGCCTTGAGCGTACCCTTGGACTTGCTGACGACGATTTTCGCCGCAGGCGGCTGCTCGCTGCCGACACCGAGCATGGCCAGCGTGTCGAGCCATTTGGCATCCTTTACCGAAGCCGGCTCGATCTGATCACCGCCGATGTTAGGCACCCTGATCTGCTGACCCGCGCTGAAGCGGGAGGGCAGGGGAGAGCCGGGAGCCGGGGACGAAGCTGCGGGCGAGGCCGTGGCACCAGTCGCCTCGTTGGCCATCGCCGGTGCCCCGCCAGCCCGATCCGGATTGAGCTCGACCAAGGTAGCCACCGTCGTGTGGAAGCGCTCAGCGAGCTTTTCGTCCAGCGTTTCATAGCCGAGCGCCGGCAATTTGGCCTGATCTGCCGGCTCCTTGGGCAGCTTGGCGAACGGGCCGGCGGCAAAGTCGGCTGGAATGGTGACCACACGCGTTGCCGGTATGTTGTTCCACCGCGCCAGCCCCTGGGTGGTGGCGGGATCGAGCTTGCCGGTAACCGGTAGTGCGTTGGCTTCCTGGAACCCGCTGATCGCGTTGCGCGTGGACAGGCCATCCCGGCCATCGACCACGCCCGGGGTGAAACCCAGCCGGTCAAGCACCACCTGCGCCTGCATCAACGGGCGCGGCTTGTCGTCGGCAAGGACGGGATCGAGCGCTTGTCCTGCCGCCGGATCGTGAGCAGCAAAGGCATTCACGGGGGTCACATTGACGACGCCTGGGGTAGCCGCAGTCTTCTTTGCGTCATCGCCGCCGAATTGAAAGTTGCAAGCCGCCAGCGCCAGGCTGAGTGACAGGACGGCAATTGGTGCGCGCATGATGTGGCAGTTCCCGATCTTCAATGGCCGGCCGAGATGCTGGCCAATCTCCACAGAAACGAGCGAAACCGGGAATAGCTCCAAATGTGCCTCTTGCGGCAAATCACCATCCATTCACCAACGAAGCGGCCGCACCTTAACTCGCCAGCCTCAACCCAACATCAACCTCACCCGTACATACAGGCTGATCCGGCCAAATCCCCCGCGTATCATAAACCAGCTTCCCGGCCCGCTCGGCCAGCGGCACCGCGCGGAAAATGTCGTGATCGACAAGCACGATCAAAATGCCGCAATCTTCCAGCGCCGTGTCGATATCGATCAAGCTCGCGCCGGTGTCGGTGAATTCGATCGGCAATTGCGAAACATGGGGCTCGACCACCTCGATCCGGCTGCCGAACTTGCGCGCCAGCGTCGCCGCGACCAGCCGGGCCGGGCTTTCGCGGAAGTCGTCGATGTTGGCCTTGAAGGCGAGGCCGAGGCAGGCGACGCGCAGGCCGGGATTGGCTTTGACCAGCGCGGTGGCCTTGTCGATGACGTGGTGAATCTTGCCGTCATTGACCGCGCGCGCGGTGCGGATCAGCGGGGTTTCATCCGGCGCGCCGTGGACGATGAACCACGGATCGACCGCGATGCAGTGGCCGCCGACGCCGGGGCCGGGGGTGAGGATGTTGACGCGCGGGTGGCGGTTGGCGAGGCGAATGACCTCCCAGACATCGAGGCCCATCTTGTCGGCGACCATCGACAGCTCGTTGGCGAAAGCGATGTTGACGTCGCGGTAGGCGTTTTCGACCAGCTTGGTCATTTCCGCCGAGCGGGCATCGGTGGTGACGCAGGTGCCGCGCACGAAGCGCTTGTAGAAGGCCAGCGCTTTGCGTGCGCAGCGGGGGGTGATGCCGCCGATCGAGCGGTCGTTATTGGTCAGTTCCTCGAGAATCTTGCCGGGCAGCACCCGCTCCGGGCAATAGGCGATCGAGATATCGGGCGTCTCCCGGGTGCGGCTCTCACCGTTCCGGGGGCACTTGAGATCGGGCCGCAGCCCGGCGATCAGATCGCGCAGCGCCTCGGTGGTGCCCACCGGCGAAGTCGATTCGAGGATGACGATGTCGCCAGTCTTCAGTACCGCGGCGACCGAACGGCCGGCGGCCAGCACATAGGAAATGTCGGGCGCGTGGTGCTTGTCGAAGGGAGTCGGGACGGCGATGACAAAGACTTCGGCCGGTGTGATCTCGGTCGCCGCGCTCAGCAACCCGCGCGAGACGACGCCCTGCACCAGCCCGTCAAGATCGACTTCCTCGATATGGATTTCACCGCGGTTGATCGTATCGACCACGTTCTGCGAAATATCGACGCCAAGCACTTTGCAGCCGGCGCGGGCGATAATCGCCGCGGTTGGCAGGCCGATATAGCCCAGCCCGACAACACAGACGTCAGGCTTTGAGTCCGATTTCATGCCCCAGCAGCTCCACAATCCGGCGCGCGGCTTGCCCGTCCCCGAACGGGTTGTGCGCGCGCGCCATGGCTTCGTAGGCCGTCTTATCGTCGAGTAAGGTGAAAATTTCGGTAACGATGTTCGCCGTGTCGGTGCCAACCAGTTTCGCGGTGCCGGCCGCGACGCCTTCGGGCCGCTCGGTGGTCTCGCGCATCACCAGCACCGGCTTGCCGAGCGCGGGCGCCTCTTCCTGCACGCCGCCGCTGTCGGTCAGCATGATCTCGGCCAGCCCCAGAAGCCGGGCAAAATCGGTGTAGCCAAGTGGTTCGATCAGGGCGACATTGGCCAGATCGCCGAGCGCCGCATCCATAACTTTGCGGACATTGGGATTGGGATGCACCGGGAAGATCAGCGCGACGTCATCGCGCAGCGCGATTTGCCGGATCGCCTCGGCTATCGCCTCGAGTCCGCCGCCAAAGTTTTCACGCCGGTGGCTGGTGACGCCGATGATCCGCTTGCCGGCGAAGCGGGCTTCCAGCTTCGTCAGGCCCGAGGCGAGCGCCGGTTCGGCGGCGATCCTGGCGCTCACCCAGTGCAGCGCGTCGATCACCGTGTTGCCGGTGACATGCACCCGCGATGGATCGACGTTCTCCGCCCGCAGCGCCGCCGCCGAGGTCTCGGTCGGCGCGAAATGCAGGCTGGCGATGGTGCCGATGATCTTGCGGTTAATCTCCTCGGGCCAGGGATGATAGATGTTCCCCGAGCGCAGCCCCGCTTCGACATGATCGACCGGAATCTTGCGGTAGTATGCGGCCAGCGCCCCGCACATCGCCGTGGCGGTATCGCCCTGCACCATCACCCGGTCGGGCTTCACGTCGTCCATCACCCGGCCGATGCCGGTGAGCAGATTGGCGGTGAGGGCGTCGAGGCTCTGGTCGGGCTGCATCACGTCGAGATCGTGTTCCGGCACGATGCTGGCGATCTCCAGCACCTGGTCGAGCAGGCCCCGATGCTGCGCGGATACGCAGACGTTGCAATCGAAGCGCGGGTCGGCCTTGAGCGCGGCGACGACCGGGAAAAGCTTGATGGCTTCCGGGCGGGTGCCGAAGATGACGAGGATTTTGGCGGGGGCGGTCATGGCGCGCTGCTTAGCATGGGGCAGTTAAAGGTGGGATAAGGCGGCGACTGAGGGCTACGTAAAGTCGGATTTTGTGCCGGCGGCTAACCTGGATGCAGCTGTTTCGCTCGCAGCTTGTAATGTGATAGCAGCTTATCATGCCTATCAACTCTACTGTGCAAAGCCAAGGCGGGTGGTTCGACCTAGCCGAAGGGCGAATTCTGGGTTCACTAAGGATAGACGGAGAGCGGACGGTACTTCGCCTTCACGACCGAGAATACTTCCCGCTTGATGATGCATGTCGATATATTCCGGGCACGCTCCATGATCTCCAGAAGGTGACCTTGATCGATTGTCATTCGTCGGGGCCGGGCCAGATGTTCGCAGCCGAGGAAAAGCAGCATTTTTATAACGTCACGCCACACTACGTCCTTATCGGCAACCGGCACCTCGATCCGACCGAATTAGCGGTTAGGCAGGTAAGTCTGCTCGTCGATGACGCGGAGGCTTTGTTCCCTGACCACGATGCTTTTGGGACATCCTTTGAGCCTGAGAAGCACATGGACGCGCTGGCCGCAGATTATGAAACGGCGGTTCGACGTCCTCTTAGGCGTGGGCCCTCACCGCGAATTCACTTTTTTGGGGGAAAGACAAAGATCATCTCAGTCGAGACGGGGATAGGCAAGTTTTCTGTCAACCATCGGAATAGCTTCGGATTTTCAGAACACGCGAATGATTTTAGGTTCAAAAATAGGACTTGGCTAGAGCTGGAATTCGCCGAAGCTGTATCTTTCGATACTTCGGTTACAAGGGCGACAGACCTGCTACGCTTCATCGAGATAATGGCAGGGTGGCCTCAAAACCTAGAGCACATGACGATCTATGCCCCTATTGATGACCAGCCTGCGAGCCTCAACGTTCATTGGCTGTTTAGACCGAATAGAGCATCAGACTGGGAACACCGTCGTGTCAGCAACTTTGACCTGCTGATAAATCCCATTGTCGACCGTGCCGCATTTGAATCGGTCCTTAGAAACTGGGTCGAGATGGACGTGAAGCGCAAGCTGCCGCGCTGTCGCTCTTCAAAATTGCTCGGAAGGCAGCGGACATATGATCCAGATCGCCTGGTGGCGGCAGCGAATATGTTCGATCTGCTTCCTGACGATGCTCTACCGCTGAAACCTGAGCTGGAGGCAGATATTCTGCAGGCGAAGCAGGACACTCAAGAACTTTTTAAAAAGTTGCCCGATTCAGAGGAGCAGCAATCCATCCTTGATGCGCTGCGACGAATCGGTACCAAGACCCTACGGCGAAAAATCTCACACCGTGCATATATTGTAGATCAACGGGTTGCTCCAAAACTACAGAATCTCGCACTAATCGTGGGTGAGGCAGTAAAAATGCGAAATTATTATGTCCATGGTGACAAACCTGGATTCGATTACCAAAAGTACCCGGGTATGACTTCGTTCTTGACCGAGGCCCTTGAGTTTATTTTTACAGCCTCTGACCTAATCGATGCGGGCTGGAACATACAGAAGTGGTATTTGCAGCTTTCGACACTTTCGCATCCCTTTAAGCAGTTGGTGAAACGCTGGGAAATCGAAGCTGGAATATTGCAAGAAGCGAAGAACGCCGCAATGAAATCGTCAGTCTAGATTGATCCATATATTCGACGTTGAATGACAATACGGGCAGCGTCCGCTTCTGGAAGCATCTTAAGTTTGAACTTAGGGTAGTTTGTGGGGCACGAGCCCGCCTCTTTCCTACACTTCCAAACTTCGTCATCGACGACCTATAACTTCACATCCTCAAAGCCCTGCTGAATCCTGCATAAAACCGCACGTTGCGCACGACTCTGCAAATTAATCATTCATGCTCACACGGGCGAACTTTGTGAAGTTTCCAGTTTCCGCCTTTGCGGGGACGCGTTAGGTGGTCAAAATGCGCATTCTCGTCACCGGCGCGGCCGGGTTTATCGGTTACAGTCTTACCCGCCAGCTCCTGGCGCGCGGCGATCAGGTCATCGGCATCGACAATCTCAACGACTATTACGACGTGCGGCTGAAGGAAGCGCGCCTTGCCAATCTGCGCGAGGTGGGCGGCAACCGCTTCACGTTCCACCGCCAGGATTTCGCCGATTATCCGGGCCTCGGCGCGGCGCTGGAAGGTTCCGAGTTCGACCGCATCGTCCATCTCGGCGCGCAGGCCGGCGTGCGCTATTCCATCGAGAACCCGCATGCCTATGTGCAAGCCAATCTCGTCGGCCATCTCAACCTGCTCGAAGTCGCGCGCCACCGGCAGGTCGAGCATATGGTCTATGCCAGCTCATCCTCGGTCTATGGCGGCAATACCAAGCTGCCGTTTGCCGTCGAGGACCGGGTGGACCACCCGCTCTCGCTCTACGCCGCGACCAAGAAGGCGGACGAGCTGATGAGCGAAACTTACGCCCATCTCTACCGCCTGCCGCTCACCGGGCTGCGGTTCTTCACCGTCTATGGTCCATGGGGGCGCCCCGACATGATGATGTGGATTTTCACGCGGAAGATCATGGCGGGCGTGCCGATCCCGGTGTTCAACCACGGCGATATGTGGCGCGATTTCACCTATATCGACGATATCGTCAGCGGCGTGGTTTCATGCCTCGACAATCCGGCGCCCGATGATGGGCTGGAAAAGGCGGGCGGCAGTCTCAAGCCGCACCGTCTGTACAACATCGGCAACCACAAGTCGGAACATCTGATGCGGGTTGTCGAAATTCTCGAGGGGGAATGCGGGCGCAAGGCGGAACTGGAGCTGCTGCCGATGCAGCCCGGCGATGCGCGCCAGAGCTTTGCCGATATCACCGCGATCCAGCGCGACCTGGGCTTCGCGCCGACGACCAGCATCGATGTCGGTGTCCCCAACTTTGTGCGGTGGTACCGGGAGTATCACCGCAGCTGACACTTGCCGGGGGCCGCGCCATCCGCAATCACCCATCATGGCGATTCTCAGCGACATCTGGATCAGGCAGAAAGCCCGCGAGACGGGCATGATCGAACCGTTTGTTGAAAGTCAGCGGCGCGAGGGCTGCATTTCCTACGGGCTGTCGTCCTATGGTTATGACGCCCGGGTGGCGGACGAGTTCAAGATCTTCACCAATGTCAATTCCTCGGTGGTCGATCCCAAGGATTTCGATCCGAACAGCTTCGTCGACCGCAAGACCGATGTCTGCATCATCCCGCCCAACAGCTTCGCGCTGGCCCGGACGGTCGAATATTTCCGCGTACCGCGCGATGTGCTGGTGATCTGTCTGGGAAAATCGACCTATGCGCGCTGCGGGATCATCGTCAACGTCACCCCGCTGGAGCCCGGTTGGGAAGGCCATGTCACGCTGGAGTTTTCCAACACCACGCCGCTGCCAGCGAAGATCTATGCCAATGAGGGCGCCTGCCAGTTCCTGTTCCTCCAGGGTAACGAGCCTTGCGAGACCAGCTACGCCGACCGGGCGGGTAAATATATGGGCCAGAAGGGCGTGACGCTGCCAAAGTTGTGATGCTGCCCGCGCCGGGCGCCTGGACGGAACTACACCGCGCCAATTCGGTTTAACCCTGTAACCCGGCAGCAGCCGCCCCGCAGGAGAGTGCCATGGCCAGTTTTGCACTTGTGATCGGCCGGATTTTGATGGCGATCATTTTCATCGTTTCGGGCGTTAACAAGCTGCGGGAGGCCGAGCAAACCGGCGCGATGATCTCGGCGGCCGGCCTGCCCGCGCAGCTTGCCATGCCTACCGGGATTTTCGAACTGGTGGCCGGCGCGTGTCTGGCGATCGGCATCTTGTCCCGCATCGTGCCGCTGCTGCTGGCCGGCTTCACGCTCCTTACCATCCTCTATTTTCACGGTGAGGTCAGCGACCCGGTGCAGGCGGGCCAGGCGATGAAGAATCTCGCCATTATCGGCGGCTTGCTCGCGGTTTTCGCCGCCAGCCATCAGCGGCGCAGTTACCGCGTGGCGGAAACCTCGCGGGTGCGGGATGACGAGCGCGACCGGGCCGAAGATCGCGCGCATGCAGCGGAGCTGCGAGCCATCAGGGCAGACAGCGTAAGCGATCAGCCTGGGCCAGCCGCAATCCGTCAACCATGGTACCGGCGCTGGTTCTGAGCGCGTCGGAGTGGCCCAACCACGCGTTCGCATCGCGCCATGAGGGTTACGACCGCTCGCCGCTCTCGGTCTCCGGCGGCACTATCCTTGCTGCGGGCGGTTTTTCCGAACTGACCAGCAGCTTGTCGATCTTCAGCCCGTCCATGTCGATGATCTCGAAGCGCCAGCCCTGTTCCCGGAAATGCTCGCTTTCCCTGGGCAAATGCTTGAGCACCGACAGCACATAACCGGCGGCGGTGGCATAGTCGCGTGATTCGGGAAGGTCGATGCCCAGCCGCTCGGCCATCACATCTGCTGGCAGCGCGCCCGAGATCAGCAGCGTGTGGTCTTCGCGTTCGACCACCATCGGCTCGTCGCCAGCGTCCTGGTGGCTGGCGAATTTGCCGACGATGGCGGTCAGCAGATCGGCGGGCGTAACCACGCCCTCAAGATGGCCGTATTCGTCGTGGACCAACGCCATCGAGACGTCCGATTGCTGCAGGATGCGGAGCGCGTCCATCGCGTCGAGCTGATCGGGAATGACTTCGGCTTTTTTCATGAGCTGAGAGATAGTGAAGCTGCGGCCAGCCAGCAGCGCGGCAAGAACGTCGCGCGCCTTCAGGACGCCGACTATATTGTCGGGCGCGCCGTCCGCGACCGGCAGCAGCGAATGCGGCGAATCGTCGATCTTTTCGCGCAGCTCGGCCTCACTGGCGCTGCATTCGATCCAGTCGAGCTCGGTGCGGGGCGTCATCAGCTCGCGCACCGGGCGGTCGGCGAGGCGCATGATCCCGCTCATGATCGCGCGCTCATCTTCTTCGATCACGCCAGAACGAGTCGCCTCCGCGAAGATCATGTGCAGCTCTTCGGCGGTTACTTGCGACTTGCTGACATTGCGCCCGCCAATGAAGCGCAGCAGCAGACCGGACGAGCGGTCGAGCAGCCAGACCAGCGGCGCGGCGGCGCGCGAGAGCATCAGCATCGGCAAGGCGGCGATCCGTGCGATCGGCTCGGCAGCGCGCAGGGCAAGATGCTTGGGCACCAGTTCGCCGACAACCAGGCTGAAATAGGTGGTGCCGGCAATGGCGATGGCGAAGCCAGCCTCGGGCGCCCAGCGGACCGGCAGGCCCAGCGCGATCAGTCGTTCGGCCAGCGGCCCGCCCAGGCTGGCGCCCGAAAAAGCGCCGGCAATGATGCCGATCAGGGTAATCCCGATCTGCGCGGTGGACAGCAGCTTGCCCGGGTTCGCCGCCAGTGCCAGCGCGGTCCTGGCGCCCGGACTGCCCCGCTCCGCCGCGACTTTCAACCGCGCCGGGCGCGCCGAGACGATCGCAAGCTCGGACATTGCGAACAGCCCGTTGAGCAGGATCAATCCCGCAATGATCAGGACATCGGACCAGGGAAATGGCGTCACGCCGAACCCGCTAGCAGAATTCGCGGGCAAGGCGAAGGGTGGGCTTCCATACGCTCATTCCGCCAGAGCGCGGGCGCGGTCTGACAGCCAGGCCACCGCTTCGGCGTGGATCGCGGGGGCGCTGGCCAGCAGGCCGAAGGCGCGCGGATCGCGCTTGTTGTAATTGAGCGGCTGGCCAAACACATCGGTAACCGCAGCGCCGGCCTCGCGCGCGATCAGGGCGGCGGCGCCGATGTCCCACTCATAGCCCCAACGCATCGTCGCGACGAGATCGGCCTCATTGGCGGCGACCATCGCGATGCGCAGCGCGATGCTGTTTGGCTGCGGCACCGCGACGATGCCGATGTCGGAGGGTGAATTTTTCTGGAGCGGCATCCGCGCGCCGGTCAGCTGCGTCCGCGAGCTCGCCGCCAGCCGTTCGCCATTGCGCCAGCTGCCCTGGCCCGCCTCGCCGTACCAGAACTCGCCGCGCGCCGGCGCATCGAGCAGGCCGAATAGCGGGCGGCCGGCGCGGATCCGCGCCGCCGCAACAGTCCCCCCCGCCCCCCCGCGGCCCCAAAAGCGAGGGCCGGCGCAGGGATGCGCCACCC
>JANLQW010000057.1:0-21624 GCA_031368085.1 Novosphingobium sp.
GCGGGCCCTCTCGAGGTCGCTCGCGGCTTATGTCAAAGCTATGCGCGCCTTGCCGCGGAGCGCGATGATCTATGAAAGCGAGGCGCTGGCGCCAGTCGTGCCGACTACGACCTCTGCTCTTCAGGCAGCCGCCACAGCGCAATCGCTCGATGAATATGTCGCGGCGATGGGCTGGATGCATCCGCTTTACGCGCCGCTGCGCCAGGCGCTGGCCGATCCCGGCTATGCCCCCGAGCAACGCCAGCAGCTCGTCAGCAACCTCGCGCGGGTCCGGGCGATTCCGGCCAATCCAGGGCGCCGCTATGTGCTCGTCGACTCGGCCACTGCCAGGCTGTGGATGTATGAAGACGGACGTCCGGTCGATTCGATGCGGGTGGTGGTCGGCAAGCCGGATCACCAGACGCCAGTCATGGCGGGGTTCATTCGCTATGCCATCGTCAATCCCTATTGGAATGTGCCCGACGACCTGGTGCGGCAGCGGATTGCCTATAACGTGCTGGCCAAGGGGCTCGGCTATCTGCACGACGGCGGCTATCAGGTTCTGTCGGACTGGAGCGAAAAAGCCACCGTCGTCGATCCCTCGAAGGTCAATTGGCGCAGTGTCGAGGCGGGGGTGATGACCCCCCGCGTCCGGCAGCTACCCGGTCCCACCAATTTCATGGGCGGCGTTAAATTCATGTTTCCCAACGATCAGGGTATCTACCTGCACGATACGCCCGATAAGGATCTGTTGCTCAAAGACGCGCGCCAGGTCAGTTCGGGCTGTGTGCGGCTCGAAGATGCCGCTCGTTTCGGGCGCTGGCTCCTGAACAAGCCGCTTCCTCGCAAGATAAAAGCGCCCGAACAGCGGGTCGAACTGCCCGAGGCTGTGCCGGTGTATCTTACCTACCTCACCGCGATGCCCAGCAATGGCCGGATCGCGTTTCAGCCGGACGTCTATGCGCAGGATGCGATCGGACCCAGCGCCGCACGGCTGGCCCGCGTCGACTGAGCCCAGCAGCAGTTGGACGGGTCATGCGCCGTTTACCATCGTTGACGCAGACCCCAAGTGAAGCTGGTGCGCAGCAGATAGTCGATTGGCTGACCGGTCCCATCGCGCGCCGGGCGATAGCGAAAACGCATTTCCACCAATTCGCAGGTCAGTTCGTCGAGCAGTTCCTCGCCGCTCGAACGGATCACCCGGCAGCTATCCACACCGCCGTCATCGCGCACCCGGAAGCTTATCGCGACAGTGCCCCCGCGTCCGCGCCCGCCCGCCATCCTCGGGTAGTCGCGGTCGCTTAGCGCGCCGGCGACCCGGACAGGCGGATAGGTCTCGCCGCCACTGCCACCGTCGCCCGATCCGCCCGCACCGTTTCCGTCACCCCGGCCGCTTGCGCCGCTACCCGGACCGGCCAATGCCGCCCCGGCGCTTGCCTGACTGCCCTGTCCCGCCACAGTTGCCGCCGGCGTCGGCGAGGCGATCGCGATGCGCGGGCTCGGTGCGGCAACCGGCATTGCCTTGGCTTTCGGAGCGGGCGGGGAAGCAGGTGCGCTTTCCGCCGGTCTGGAGGGTGTCGGGGTGGGAGCGGGCACCGGCTGCTTCATCGGGGTGATCGCAACGAACTGCGTATCCGGCCTGGGCGGTGCTGACTGCCGGCCAGCAAGGCCCCATATGATCATCGCCACCAGTCCGCACTCGATCGCCCCCGCAGCGAGGGCGGGACCAAGGCGGTTCCGGCGTGGTTGCCATGATGCGTCCACGGCGCACTCCTGGGCAGGTACTCGCCGAAATAACGGCTGGGCGCAGCCAAGGCTCCCGCCAACGCCACCGCGCACTATTTTGCCGCCAAAGTCACCGCGTCGCGTCCATAGACGTCGCCAAGCAGGGCCGCCCCATCATCGCCTTCGGTGGCAGTCAGATAGGTGACGTAGACCGGCACCGGCGCCGGCAATGCGATCACCTGCTCAGGCCCGCGCGAGATCGCGGCAAGCGGCCGGCCGAGCAGCCACTTGCCCAGGCCCGGTGCATCTTCCAGGCGGATGCAGCCATTGCTGAAATGCCGCTCTGGCTTGGCCAGCAGATCGCGGTCGGGCGTATCGTGCAGGTAGATGCCGAAATCGTTGGGAAAAAGGAATTTAACCTTCCCCATTGAATTTGCCGGCCCCGGCAGCTGACGGACGCGCAATTCCTGCGTACCCGCGGCAACGGCATTCCAGTCGATCTTTGCGGGGTCGAGCACCGTCGCTTTGTCGGTCCAGTCCGACAGCGCTTCCATCCCCATCGATTGCAACGTCCGGCCGGACAGCACCTTGGGCGCGACATTGGTTTTCGCCAGGTCGGTGGGGATGTTCCAATAGGGGTTGAGGATGGCATACTGCAGCATGCCGACCAGCATCGGCGTCGGGGACGCCGGTTTGCCGGCGACCACGCGCATCGTGCCCTGCTGCTTGCCGCGTTGATAGTACCACAACTGCCCCGACGCTGCATCGACCACGACATGATGCGTCCAGGGCCCCGGCATGTAGCGCGTGCGTTCGCGGTTGAGCCGCAGCCGGCGGAGCGTCTCTTCGGGCGTGTTCTGCACGCCCGCCTGGGCAAGCAGATTGCGCATTCGCAGATAATGCGGACTCATCCATTGCATCCCGGCGACATAATGCGGGAACGAGGTCGCCAGCGAGCCAGTCCGCAGCGCCGCCTCTTCCTGCGGCTTTTGCGGCTTCAGCTTCGGATCGGCATAGGTGATGCCAATTTCGTCGCGCTTCGACGGGCGGCGCAGATCGCTGGCATATCTGGACAGGGCTTCGGAAAGCTGGAGCTCGGCGCGCACGATCCCGCGCACTTCGCCCAGCCGGGCTTCCGTGACCGCCTTCTGCAGCTTTTGCACCTTGTAGGAAGATGGCTTGAGGCCATCGAGTTCGGCGCTGTTCAGGAAATTGATCAAGGCTTCGGCCTCGGTGCCGATGTTGCCCCCGGCTGCCCAGAGCGGTGTGAAATTGCGGTTGGCATAGACGCGCTTGAGTTTGCCCCCGGCCCGTTTGCGCAGTTCGGCGGCGATCGCCTGCGGCTGGGCGGTTACGACATGGGGCGCCGGCGGCCCCGGCACGGCAAGTTGCACCGGTGCGGCAAGCGGTTTTGCCGCAGGTGGCGATTTAACCGGCAGCACCGCAGGTGGGCGACCTGGCTTAACCGCGCGCGCCGCCGACCCGGCAGGTACGGCCACCGCTGCTGCCGCAAGCAAACAGGCAACAAACATCCGGCCGGGAACGCGGCTGGAGCGCATCCCCGGCTCAGGCATAATCAGCCTCGCTCACCCCGGCGCGACACCAGCTCCGGAGCCGGCATCGGCGTTGGCGCGACGTTCGGATGGTACAGGCCGTCGGAACTGTAATAACCGTCGACGAGGCCATCGCCGTCACGGTCGGCAGCGGTGGAACCAGGGACTGCGCCCAGCATCGCCGGCGGGCTGGCATAGCCGGGAGCCGGCGCGACATAGGTGGGAGCAAGCGCGCTGGCGCTATCCGCAACCGGTTGCACGGATTGCACGACAGGAACGGCTTGGGCCAGAGCAACGCCCGATCCGGCGCCGGCTGTAACCGCGAGACCCGCCGTGAGGGCGAGGATTTGGATAGTGAGTTTCATTGCTATCTCCTTATGGCACGAGCAAAGTGCATCGTGCAGCAAGCCAGGATGCCCCCTCAGAGGACGGCAGGTGGCTAGTGCTTGAAAGGCACCCGGGAAAAGGAGGATCGGTTAATGGATCGGCAGAGTGTGGCGTTTCCGGGGTGATCCGAGATTAACTGGGGAACCAAACCTCAAACAGGTCGATGCGCTCCGCAAACCCGGCAACCAACTATTCCATCGCCATGCGCCGAAACCGTGCCTCGGCCTGGGCGTCCGCCAGGATCGCCCGCATCCGCGCCAACATGACGCCGCCGAAAATCAGGCTGAACCCCAGTGTCGCGGCCAGCAGCGGCCACAGGAACACCGGGTCGATCGCCGACTTGCCCCCAAATGCCGTCAGCGTGATGCTGGGGGGCTGGTGCAGGCTGTTCCACCACAGCACGGAATAATGGATAATCGGAATGTTGACCGCACCGACCAGCCCGAAAATTGCCGCCATCCGGCTGTGCCCGCCGCCGGCCCGCGCAGCGGCGTCGGCCAGGGCGATATAGGCGAAATAGAGGAACAACAGCACCAGCATGCTCGTCAGCCGCCCGTCCCATTCCCACCAGGTGCCCCAGGCCGGGCGGCCCCACAGCGACCCGGTGGCCAGGCAAATCGCGGCGAACACCGCGCCCGGCACTGCGGCGGCGCGAGCGGCGATGCCAGCCAGCGGATGGCGCCAGACCAGCTCGGTGAAGCTGGCCGCCGCGATTGCCATCCAGCCCGCCATGCCGAGCCAGGCGGTCGGGACATGGATGAACAGAATCCGCACCGTTTCGCCCTGCAGCCGGTCGGGAGGCACCCAGAACAAACCCCAGGCGAGCGCAGCACCCGCCAGCGCCATGCCGGCGAGCAGGAGCAGCGGCGTCAGCCAGCGCGCGATGCGCAGGAAACGGGCGGGATTAGCGTAGGCGTGCATGGTCGGAAGGTTGGTCTGCCTGTGGGATCGCGCCCCGCTCCATGCCGGTTTTGCCCGGGTAATGCCAGTGTTTGCGGATGGGCAGCTGTACAGCGCTCAACAGCGGCGCGGAAAGCGGTTATGGGCGGCGCTGTCACGACCGAATCGGCACGCGGCCCGGAGATTAAGATGTACCAAAGTGCGGGGTCCGGCTGGTGATCGCTGAGGCGGGACTTGCCGCCCTTTGGCTGGCGGCGGCGATGGCGCTGGCGCAGCTGGTGCTGGGCATGCTGGCGCTGGGCGGTTCGGGCAAAGCGCCTGGTCCGCAAAACCTGGTCCCGGCGATCGGGCCGGTTGCGGTGGCGCAGGCGGCGCTGGTCGCCCTGGCTTTCGGATGCCTGGTCACGCTGTTCGCCCGGTCGGACATGTCGGTGCTGCTGGTGGCGACCAACAGCCATTCGGCCAAGCCGCTGATCTACAAGATCGCCGGAACCTGGGGCAATCACGAAGGCTCGATGCTGCTGTGGGTGGCGATCCTGGGCGCAGCCGGCGCTACTATCGCGCTATTCGAGCGCAAGCTGCGCGCTGACACCAAGGCCGCGACCCTGGCCGCGCAGGGCGCGATTGCGCTCGGTTTCTATGCCTTCCTGCTGTTCGCCTCGAACCCGTTTGCGCGCATCACCGGCGTGACTGAGGGTCAGGGGCTCAATCCGCTGTTGCAGGACCCCGGCCTCGCCTTCCATCCGCCGACGCTTTACGCCGGTTATGTCGGCATGTCGGCGGCGTTTTCCTTCGCGGTGGGGGCATTGGTAACCCGCAATGTCGGCCCCGATTTCGCCCGCGCCATGCGGCCGTGGATTTTGGGCGCATGGATTTTTCTCACCGTGGGCATCACTGCCGGCTCCTACTGGGCCTATTACACGCTGGGCTGGGGCGGCTGGTGGTTCTGGGATCCGGTCGAGAATGCTTCGCTGATGCCTTGGCTGGCAGCCACCGCCCTGCTCCATTCGGTGAGCGTGCTGGCCACGCGCGACGGCTTGCGGGCCTGGACGATCATGCTCTCGGTGCTGGCCTTCTCGATGTCGATGGTGGGCACATTCCTGGTGCGCTCGGGCATTCTCACCAGCGTTCACAGCTTCGCGGTCGATCCCAAGCGCGGCATTTTCATTCTGGCGCTGCTGGCGATCTATATCGGCGGGGCGCTGGCGCTGTTCGCCTTGCGGATCGGCACGGTCAGCGAGGGCAACCGCTTCGAGCCCATCAGCCGCGAGGCGGCGCTGGTGGCGAATAATCTGCTATTGACCGTGATCCTCGTCATTGTGCTCGCCGGCACGCTCTATCCACTGGCGCTGGAAGGCGCGACCGGCGCCAAGATATCGGTCGGCGCGCCCTATTTCAACGCCACCGCTGGCCCGCTCGCGCTGATGCTGATGGTGATCATGGCCACCGGGCCGCTCATTCGCTGGCGAGCCGACCGGCCTAAGCTGGTGCTCTCACGCGTATCGCTGGCGCTGCTGGCTGGCGCAGCAGCGCTGCTCGCGCTGACGCTGTTCGCCGGGCGCATTGGCATTCTGCCGCTGCTCGGGCTGGTCGCCGCCGCCATCGTCGCGGTGGCCAGCCTTGCACCGCTTTGGAAGCGCAAGCTGAGCCGCACGCCGCTGTTCACCTTCGGCATGATTACCGCCCATCTCGGCTGCGCCGTCAGCATCGCCGGCATGGCCAGCGACAGCGCCTTCAGCCAGGAGAGCATGGTGGCGATGGCGCAGGGCGAGACCCGCGCGATCGGCCCCTTCGCGGTGACCTTCGCCGGGCTGCGCGAATATCCCGGCCCGAATTACGCGGTGCTCGATGCGGTGCTGGCGGTGCGCAAGGGCGACGGCGCGCCCTTCGTCATGGCGCCGCAGCTCCACCAGTTCACCGACCCGCCGATGCTGACCAACCAGGCCGCGATCAAGACCTTCTGGAACGGCCAGCTGTACCTGACCATCGGCGAGAAAGCCGTCGGCAACCGCTGGCTGGTGCGGATGTGGTGGAAGCCGTTCGTCACGCTGATCTGGCTGGGCGGGTTGATGATCGCGCTGGGCGGAATGCTTTCGCTGATCGGCCGGGTGAGACGCGATATCGTCGCCAAGCCTGCGCCCGCACCCGCACCGGCGCCCGCTCCGCAAGTAGCGCCGGCATGACGCGGCGATGGCTGCTCTGGCTGCCGTTCGTGCTCGGGCTGCTGCTGCTCGGTCTGTTCTACCTCGGCCTGCGCAAGCCCACGGACCATGTCATCGTCTCGCGCATGGTCGGCAAGCCACTGCCCGAATTCACCGCGCCGCCGGCAATCCCCGGCCGGCCTGGCGCCGCGACCGCCGATTACCGGATGGGCAAGCCGCGGCTGCTCAACGTGTTTGCCAGCTGGTGCCTGCCTTGTGTCGCGGAGATTCCGGTGCTGCTGCGTTTGCAGGCAATGGGCGTCCCGGTCGACGGCATTGCCGTGCACGACACGACGCCCGCCCTGCAGGCCTTCCTCGCCAAAAACGGCAATCCCTATGCGCGCATCGGCCTTGACGACCATAGCCGGTTGCAGGTCGCGCTGGGCTCCTCGGGCGTGCCGGAAACCTTCATTATCGACGGGAATGGCAAGATTCTCCACCAGCACATCGGGGTGGTGATGGAGACCGACATTCCCGAGCTGCTCGGTCTGCTGGAGAAGCAATGATGCGGACATGGATCGCCGTCTTCCTCGCCCTGCTGCTCACCGCTCCGGCGCTGGCGCAGGACTATGCCGAGGTATCGCTGCCCGACGCTCGCCAGGAAAGCCAGGCGCTGGCGCTGATGGATGCGATCCGCTGCGTCGTCTGCCAGGGCCAGCCAATCTCGGGCAGCAATGCCGAGCTCGCCGGCGACATGCGCCGGATCATCCGTGAGCAGATCGCGGCTGGCCAGACCCCGGCAGAGGTGCGCAGCTGGCTGGTCGGCAAATACGGCGACTGGGTTAGCTTCAAACCGCAGGTCAGACCGGCGACTCTGCCGCTGTGGATCGTGCCACTGCTGGCGCTGATCGGCGGTCTTTGGCTGCTTTCGCGCCGGATCAGACTGGGGAGGAAACGCTGATGGGCTGGGTGTTGGCGATCGGCCTGGCCGGTCTCACCTTCCTCGGGCTGGTTCTCAGCCGCCGCTGCTCGCGGATGGCGCTGGAACTGGCGGGCGCCGCAGTCCTGATCGCGCTTGCGGGCTACAGCTGGCAGGGGAGTCCGGGCATGGCCGGGCAACCCGTGGAGCGCACGGTGGTGCCGAAAGCCGTTGCCCCGGAAATGCCGGAGTGACCCCTTGATGCCCAGCAATCTACTGATCGCGGTGGTGGGATTGGCGTAGGACGGTGCGCGCCAATTGGCTCGACTTCACCCGGACGGATCGGTTATGAACCGGGCAAGGGGAGCGGCAGAATGGGTCCACGCAAGGCAGTCTTCATCACCGGCGGCGGCTCTGGCATCGGCCGGGCCATCGCCAGCCATTTCGCCGCGCGCGGCTGGCTGGTCGGGCTGGCGGATGTCAACCAGGCCGGGATGGCCGAAACCGCAGGCCTGCTGCCAGCCGCAAGCAGCTCGGCCCACCCGCTCGACGTAACCGACGCGGAAGCCTGGAAACACGCTTTGGCCGATTTCGCCGCGGCGGCGGGCGGGACCATCGATGTCGTCGTCAACAATGCCGGCGTGGCCTATGGCGGGCCGCTGATCGCGCTCAACGAGAGCGAGGTCGACCGGCTGATTGCGGTCAACTTCCGCGGCGTCGTCAACGGCGCGCGGGCAGCTCACCCTTATCTCAAAGCCGCGCCTGGCAGTTGCCTGCTCAACACCGCCAGCGCCTCGGCCCTGTACGGCTCCGCCGGCCTGGCGCTTTATTCGGCGACGAAATTCGCCGTGCGCGGGCTCACCGAGGCGCTCGATAATGAATGGCGCGACGATGGCATCCGGGTTCGCTCAATCATGCCCAGCTTCATCGATACCCCGCTGCTGGCCGGCCCGGCCAATGCCGCCACCAGCCAGACCAAGCGCGATCGGGTCGTCGCGGCGGGCCTGGAATTCACCCCCGTCGAACGGGTCGCCGAGGCAGCCTGGCAGGCCGTCCATGGCGGCCGAATCCATACTCTGGTCGGATCCACCGCGCGCAAGCTCGGCTTCGCGGCCAAATGGGCGCCGGGTTCTCTGCGCCGGCGCGCCCGGCGGATGATGCAACCGGCATAGGGCGACGGCGACTGGCCTTGCCGTTTAGAGCATCGTACCGATTATTTGACCCAAAACCGTCTATGCTGAGCTTGTCGAAGCACTGTCTTTTTCTTCGTGCTTCGTGCGCAACCGCCTGAAGGAAATGCAGTCCTTCGACAAGCTCAGGAAAGACGGGTTGGGGGGTGGAGGTGATTCACATTTCCCAATCACCGCTCTAGCCGTATTGGCCGATCGCCGTCGCCATCGCCACATCCCGATCGCTCAGGCCGCCCGCATCGTGGGTGGTCAGCGTGATATCGACGCGGTTCCAGACATTCGCCCACTCCGGGTGATGATCCGCCTTCTCGGCATGAAGCGCGACACGGGTCATGAAGGCGAAGGCTTCGCTGAAATCGGTGAAGGTGAAGCGGCGGGTAAGTGCCAGGCCGTCGCCGCGCAGGGTCCATTCCGGCAGGCGGGCGAGCGCCGTCTCGCGCTGGGCGTCGGTGAGTTTTGCAATCGGCATCGAAGCTTTCCTTCCCACTTTTAGCGCGAGGCCCGCCGGTTACAGCGCCTTCGCCAAAGCCTCGATATCGGCCATTCCGACGACACTGGTGACATCGGCATCCGCCGCAGTACGCGAAATCATCGGCCCGAGCACCTTGCCGCCCAGCTCGACGAAGCGCTCGACCCCGGCACCTTGCATCGCCAGCACGCTCTCGCGCCAGCGCACGCGGCCGGTGACCTGCTCCACCAGCAACCGCTGCACTTCGCCGGGATCGGTCACCATCGCCGCAGTGACATTGGCGAACAGCGGCAGACGCAAGGTTCGGGGCGGCGTCCGCTCCAGCGCCTCGGCCATGGCCTCGGCGGCCGGTTGCATCAGCGGGCAGTGAAACGGTGCGGACACCGGCAGCGCCACGCCGCGCTTGATGGCGTAATCTTTCACCATCGCAATCGCGCGCTCGATCGCTCCGGTGTGTCCGGACAGGACCACCTGACCCGGGTCGTTGTCATTGGCGATAGTACATATCTCGCCTTGCGCCGCCGCATCGGCCAGCGCCTGCGCCTTGTCGATATCGGCCCCGAGTAGCGCGCACATCGCCCCTAGCCCGACCGGCACCGCCACCTGCATTGCTTGGCCGCGCAGCTTCAACAGCCGTGCAGTGTCGGCCAGGCTGAAGGCGCCTGCGGCACACAGCGCGGTGTATTCGCCAAGACTGTGACCGGCCACGAAATCGGCCTTGTCTACCAGCGCAATCCCGCCTTCCTGCTCAAGCACCCGCAGCACGGCGATGGCGTTGGCCATGATCGCCGGCTGGGCGTTTTCGGTAAGAAGGAGCTGATCGTCCGGCCCAGTCCGCATGATCGCCGAAAGCTTCTGGCCAAGCGCGTCGTCCACTTCCTCGAACACCGCGCGCGCCGCCGCACTGGCCTCGGCAAGCTCCAGACCCATGCCGACTTTCTGGCTGCCCTGCCCTGGAAATACGAATGCGCGCATTATCACCCCCTGTCGTCGTGGCGGGCGCCCTATGGCCGCAGGCTGTCGGTGACAAGACCGAAGGGCACGATTTTGTTGGCCGCATCATGCCCGATATCGGCATTACCGAGGAAGGGAATTGAATGCCGCTCGCACCAATAACGCGCGATTTCCTCCGGGGAAGCGCCGAAGTCCCGGTCGTTCTGGGGCACCTCGCTCACCCTACCGAGGCGCAGGCCGGCAATCCCGCCAAGATGCGCCGTCGCGTGGAACAACAGCCGGTCCGCCGCGTAGAGATGCTCGCACACCTCCTCGATCATGACAACATGGCCCGCCAGCCCCGGCATCAGCGGTGTACCGCAGAGCATGGCCAGGGTCATCAGATTGAAGGCTACTGCCGGATGGTGATCCAGCGAGGGCTCCAGGCAGCTGCGGTCGCCGCTGAAATAGCGCAGCGCCCGGCGCACCGCGTCCTCGCCGCCATCGCGGCGAATATCATTCGGCATTGGCCCGTGGACCGGATGGCCGATCCCCTCGCGATAGAGCGCGCCGAGCAGATAGCCGGCGTCGGAATAACCAAGGAAAATCTTGTCCTTAGCGGCGTTTCCCAGCTGGCTTAGCGCCGCCCCGGCAATGCGATTGGCGCCGTAGCCGCCCCGGGCAAACCACACCGCGTCGATTCGGGAATCACTGGCACATTCGGCAAAGGCGGCGAGGCGCGATTCATCCGGCCCGGCGAAATGGCCATCGACCTGGAAGCACTGGGCATGAAAGTGCAGCTCGATATCGGGAAACTCCGCCTCCGCCAGCGCCATCACGCGCGCAGCGTCGTCCGGGGTTATCGGGGTGGAGGGTGCGCAGATGGCGATGCGAGGCATGGGGGCCTCTGTAACCGGCTTGTCATTCGCGCGAAAGCCGATAGCGAGGCAGCAATGACATCCGCTCCCTCCCTCACCTCTCCCGACCTCCTTGGCCACCCCTGGTTCTTCTGCGGCATCGGTGGCTCGGGCATGCTCCCCCTCGCCCTGATCCTGCGCGCGCACGGCGCACAGGTTTCCGGCTCGGACCGCAGCCGCGATCAGGGCCGCACCCCGGAGAAATTCACCTGGCTGGAGAGCCTCGGCTTCACGCTGTTCCCGCAGAATGGCAGCGGGATCGCCTCGGCGGAGCAGACGCTGGTTGCCTCGGCCGCCGTCGAAGACACCGTGCCCGAAATGGTGCGTGCGAAGGAACTCGGCTGCCCACGGATGAGCCGGGCGGCGTTGCTGGCAGCGCTGTTCAACGCGGCCCCGCTAGGCATCGCCATCGGCGGCACCAGCGGCAAGTCGACCGTTACCGGCATGGCCGGCTGGATCATGACCCAGGCGGGCCGCGATCCGACGATCATGAACGGCGCGGTGATGAAGAATTTCGCCTCGCCCGACGCGCCGTTTGCCTCCGCGCGGGTGGGCAGCGGCGGCGACTTCGTTTCCGAGGTCGATGAAAGCGACGGCTCGATCGCGTTATATCGCCCCAGGGTGGCGGTGCTCGGCAATGTTAGCCTTGATCACAAGAGCCTGGCGGAATTGCGCGCGCTGTTCGGTGATTTCCTGGCCCGCGCCGATGTCGCTGCGATCAACCTCGACGATGCCGAAACCGCAGCCCTCGCCCCACACGCCAAAGCTCTGGTCACTTTCGGAATCGATAGCGCCGCGGCGATGATCGGCGTCTTACCGGGAAGCATCGCCGAGAGCCCGGCCGGCCTTGCCGCGACCATCCTCGACCGGCGCGATGGCACGTCGCACTCCCTCGCCCTCAACGTCCCCGGCCGGCACAACCTCGCCAATGCCCTCGCCGCAATTGCCGGGACCAATGCGGCCGGCTTGCCCGTGGGGGAAGCCGTCGCCGCCCTCGCCAGCTTCGCCGGCCTCGCCCGCCGTTTCGACATTCTCGGCACCTCGCCGTCCGGCATCACCGTGATCGACGATTTCGGCCATAACCCGGACAAGGTCGCCGCTACCCTCGCCACCCTGAAAGCCCACCCCGGCCGCGTCATCGCCTTTTTCCAGCCGCACGGCTACGGCCCGCTGCGCCAGATGGGCGCGGAGCTGGCGGAAACCTTCGCCCGGCTGCTCGGTCCGGAGGACATCACCGTGCTCTGCGATCCGGTCTATTTCGGCGGCACCGTTGACCGCAGCCAGGGCAGCGAGCGCATCACCGCGCTGATCGCGGCGGCGGGCGGAACCGCCGAACACATCCCCGCGCGCGAGGATTGCGGCAAACGCATCGCCGCGATCGCCCGCCCCGGCGACCGCATCGTCATCATGGGCGCGCGCGACGATACCCTGACCGCATTCGCCAAGGAATTGCTGGCGCGGCTCGATTGAATCAGCGTCCGGCGCTTAAAACTTCCCTCCGCTGGTATACGGCCTGCCTAGACGCCAATGGGTGGAAGGTTGGTTATCAGCCCTCCCCGAGCAGCTGTTCCGCGCGGCGGCGCCAAGCCTCGCTCAGCACGCTATGGCCATGCAACGCTCGCAGCGCCCCGCGTTCGCGTTTGCCGTCACCGCCGATCAGGAGGCCGAAAACCCGTTCCACACTCCATTCCCCCTGCCCCCGTCCGACCAGTAAGAGCGCATCGCCCACCTGGACCAGCGCCGGGTCGCGACGACTTGCGCGGTCATTGCCGCATTGCCGAAGCGGTGGTCGAGCTTCCAGCAGGGCTGGCGGCCTTGGCTCACTTCGACCAATGCGCTGCCGAGGCGAAAACGGTCCCCGATGCAAATGTCTGCCTCGACCAGCCCCAGTGTGGAGATGTTTTCGCCAAACGCGCCCGGCGCAACGAGCAGCGGATGGCCGGCTAACTCGCTTCGCCAGAAGGGATAATGGTCTGCAGGGTAGTGATGGACCGCCTTGTCCGGCCCCCCGTGCACCGTAAGATCGGCCTACTGGTCACCCGCCAGCCCCAGCACGTCCACCGCAACTGGCCCCTCGACCAGCCGCTTGGCGATCGCGCTCGGCTCGTCCGGCCGGCGGAAGGGTTTGACCTCGCCCGTGAGCACGCCGAGGATTCGCACCATCATGCCGCGCGGCTCACGCTTCCAGCTCGATGTCCCAATAAAGCCAGTCCCGCCAGGTTTCGTGGAGATAATTGGGCGGGAAGCCTCGGCCCCGTTCCTGAAGGTGCCAGTTGGTCGGGCGGATCGGCTTAAGCAGCAGCGGCATATGCGCCTGCGCCGGAGTGCGCCCGCCCTTGCGCATGTTGCAGGGCGCACAGGCAGTGGCGACGTTTTCCCAGCTGGTTTTGCCGCCAAGCTTGCGGGGAATGACGTGGTCGAAAGTGAGATTACTGGGCGAGCCGCAATACTGGCAGCTGAACCGGTCGCGCAGGAACAGGTTGAAGCGGGTGAAGGCCGGGAATTCCGAAACCTTCACATATTGCCTGAGCGCGATCACCGAGGGAATCTGCATCGTCCAGCGCTGGCTGTGCACCTCCCGCTCATAGCTGGCGACGATATCGACCCGTTCGAGAAACAGCGCCTTGATCGCCGTCTGCCAGGGCCACAGGCTCAGCGGATAGTACGACAGCGGCGTGTAGTCCGCATTGAGCACCAGCGCGGGACAAGCGGAAAGATTGCGGGTAGGGTCATCCCCGGCGCTGCGGAAGCGGGCCGCGCGCTCAATCAGCTCCGACTTGAGCATGGCCTCCCGTCGCAAACCGGGGTTACGGTTTCATGGCAGTGCATGGCTGGGAATTCAACACCGCTCACCGAGCCACGTCAAGCACCTCATCGCGTGTCAATCCACAACCGGGTGACTAAAACGATCCAATGATCCGCACCCGCTTCGCTCCAAGCCCCAACGGGTTGCTGCATCTCGGCCATGCCTATGCGGCGATTGTCGCGCATGATCTGGCCCGGGCGCGTGGCGGCGAAGTGCTGCTGCGCATCGAGGATATCGACGGCACGCGCAACCGGCCGGAGCTGATCGAGACACTCCTCGCCGATCTTGCCTGGCTGGACCTCAGCTGGGACGGCGCGGCGGTGTTCCAGTCGGCGCGGCTGGCGCAGTATGCCGCAGCGGGCGAGCGGCTCAAGGCGATGGGTCTGCTCTACCCGTGCCGCTGCACCCGCGCCGAAATTGCCGCAGCAGCCGCGTCTGCGGGGCCGGACGGGCCAATCTATCCCGGCACCTGCCGAGGCCGCGCGGCAGATCCAGGGGGTGCGGCCTGGCGGCTGGATATGGCGAAGGCAATTGCGCTGGCAGGGCCGCTTGAATGGGAAGACGAGCTGGCCGGCATCCAGCAGGCGGACCCGCTTATCTTCGGCGATGTCGTGCTGCTGCGCCGCGACGCGCCGGCAAGCTACCACCTCGCCGCCACGCTCGACGACGCGGCGGACGGCATTACGCTGGTGACGCGCGGCGCCGACCTGTTCCTGGCCACCCACATCCACCGGCTGCTGCAGGCGTTGCTCGATCTGCCAGTGCCGCGCTGGCATCACCACGGCCTGCTGGTCGAGGCCGACGGGCGCAAGCTGGCCAAGCGGCGCGGCTCGGCGCAGAGGGGCTTTGGGCTGGCCGAGCGCCGCCGCTTCGCCGAGGACGGGCCGGCGCTGGCGAATTCGCTCCGCGCGCATCGCTTCCCCGCTGGTATTTCGCTCGTCGCGCACCTAAATAGCGATCCATGAACTATATCCTTATCCCGCTGATCGTCGTGCTGGTGATCATGGTCGTCGTCAGCCTGGTGCGCGGCATCATCGCCTTCCTCAATACCACCAAGGAAGAACTTGACCGCGATCCCGGCGCCGGTCCCACCGAGATGCAGCTGATGCAGAACAAGATGATGTTCGCGCGGATCAAATATCAGGCGCTGGCGGTGGTCGTCGTCGCCATTTTGCTGGCCATAAGCCGCTAGAGCCTTGGTTAAGCTCAACAAGATTTACACGCGCACGGGGGACGACGGAACCACCGGGCTCGTCGATGGCTCGCGCGTCGCCAAGCATGCGGTGCGGATGGAGGCAATCGGTTCGGTCGATGAAGCGAACAGCGCACTGGGCCTTGCCGGGCTCGCGCTGGCGGGGGGTCCGCACGCCGCGCAAACCGCGCGAATCCAGAACGATCTGTTCGACCTTGGCGCCGATCTCGCCACGCCGGGAGAAGATTTCGCGCCGTCGCCGATGGTGCTGCGGATGGTCCCCGAACAGACCGCCTGGCTGGAACAGGCGATCGATGCACTCAATACCGATCTCGCGCCGCTGACCAGCTTCATCCTGCCCGGCGGCAGCGAAGCTGGGGCGCGCGTGCATGTCGCGCGCGCGGCCATGCGCCGGGCGGAGCGGACGATGACGGCGCTGGCAGCGGCGGTGCCGGTCAACCCGGCGGCGCTCGCCTATATCAACCGGCTGTCGGACTACCTCTTTGTCCTTGCCCGCGCGATCAATGCCGGGTCTGGCGGCGATGTGCTGTGGGTGCCCGGAGCCAGCCGCAACGCTTAATTCGAGCGAGGATTTGCCTGCTTTTCTATCGCCGGAAATGAACGTAAAGCCCGCCCATGAAACGCACCACCGGTCAGGATCGTTCGATCACCTCGAAATGGCGCGCCGCCACGCGCGCCGTGCGCGGAGGCACCTGGCGTTCGGAACAGGGTGAAACCAGCGAAGCGATCTTCCTCACCTCCGGCTTCAGCTACGACAATGCCGAAACCCCCGCCGCGCGCTTCGCCGGGCAGGAGGCGGGGATGACCTATGGCCGCACCCAGAATCCGACCGTGCAGATGCTCGAGGAACGCATCGCGCTGATGGAAGGGGCCGAGGCCTGCCGCGCCCAGGCGACCGGCATGGCGGCGATGACGGCGGCGATGCTATGCCAGCTTTCGGCCGGCGACCACATGGTCATCGCCCGCGCCGCCTTCGGCCCAACCCGCTGGGTGACCGACAATCTGCTGCCCCGCTTTGGCATTGAAGTAACGTCCATCGACGGCCGCGATAATGACGCCTGGGCGGCGGCGGTGAAGCCGAACACCAAGGTGTTCTTCTTCGAAACGCCGGCCAATCCGACCATGGATATCGTCGATATCGCTGCAGTCTGCGAGATCGCCAGGGTGCACGGCATCACCAGCGTGGTCGACAACGCCTTCGCCACCAGCGCCTTGCAACGCCCGCTCGAATTCGGCGCCGATGTCGTCGCCTACGCCGCGACCAAGCTGATGGACGGCCAGGGCCGGGTGCTGGCGGGCGCGGTGTGCGGTTCGGCCGATTTCATCAACAACACGCTGCTGCCCTTCCAGCGCAACACCGGCCCGACGCTCTCGCCGTTCAACGCCTGGGTGGTGCTGAAGGGCCTGGAAACACTCGACCTGCGCGCCCACCGCCAGGCCGACAGCGCGCTCGCCGTAGGGCGTTTCCTCGAATCCCGCGTGCCCCGCATCCTGCACCCAGGGCTCGAAAGCCATCCGCAACACGATCTGGTCAACCGCCAGATGATCAAGCCCGGCTCGGTGTTCTCCTTCGTGATCGATGGCGGGCGGGCAGCCGCGCACGCAATGCTCAATGCGTTGGAAATGATCGATATCTCCAACAACATCGGCGACACCAAAACCCTGATGACCCACCCCGCCTCCACAACCCATTCCAGCCTTACGCCGCAGGTCCGCGAGACCATGGGGGTGAGCGAAGGTATGCTACGGATCAGCGTCGGGCTGGAAGATCCGCAGGATCTGATGGAGGACCTCGACCAGGCGCTGAAGGCCGTTGGCTTGTAAGGCGGCCGGCACCATGCCAGGCGTTGCCTTCCGATTTGCAATGAACGGCGGAGTATCCCGGGCAGGGACTGACCAGCGGAACGAAGAATTTGTTCGGGCGTTTGCCCACAATCGCGTTTGAGCGGAGCATTCGGCCCCGGTTGTCTCGCAGGCAATTTGACGCTAGGTTCACCCTGTCATGAACGAACTTTTCCAGAGCGCCATGAAAAAGCTGTTCCAGCACACGGCGATGACCAATGGCATCGTTGTGCGCGTTGCGGTGAATTTCCTGCCGGAACAGTCGCGCATCGAATCCGCCAAGTGGTTCTGGGTTTATCACATCCGAATTGAAAATGCGGGTGATCGCACCGTGCAACTGGTTACCCGCCATTGGCGCATAACCGACGGGCGGGGCGAAGTGACTTTCGTCGATGGTGACGGCGTAGTCGGCGAACAGCCCATGCTACGCCCCGGCCAATCGCATGATTATGTGTCGGGATGCCCGCTGACGACGCCGACCGGCAGCATGGAAGGCCATTACAGTTTCCGCCGCGATGATGGCGCGACGATCAAGGCTGTGATCCCGTTCTTCGCCTTAGCGGCACCCGCAACTGCGGGCTGAAGGCGTCAGCTTCCATTCAAATTGGCAGGGCAACCGGTCCCTCTCCAGCTTGCGGGACGAAAGAAGTAGGGCGCACGCGCCTCCAAACCCCATTGTTCAAACCACCCTATCGCCATAGGGAAGCGCAATGAAGCGCACGCATCTGCCTCTCAATGCCCTGCGCGTGTTCGATGCCGCCGCGCGCCATCTCTCGTTCACCCGCGCGGCCGACGAGTTGGCGGTGACCCCGGCTGCCGTCGGTCAGCAGATTCGCGCCCTGGAGGATCTGCTCGGCGTCGTGCTGTTTCGCCGCACCAGCAAGGGCCTCGAACTTACCGATGAGGCTTCGGCCGGCCTTGAGGCCCTGCGCACCGGCTTCCTCCATTTCGAGGATGCGGTGCAGGCAATGCAGGCGGGGCAATCGAGCCATGTCTATACCATCGCTGCGCCGCGCGATTTCTTCGCCGTCTGGCTTGCCCCGCGCCTTGCCGCCTTCCGCGCCGACAATCCGGACGTGCGCTATGCGCTGGTAGACGGCGAAATGAGTGCTTTCACCGAAGCCAACCTCGATCTCGCGGTGCGGTGGACCGAAGGGCCGGGCGATCTCCAAGGGGTGCAGATCGGTGCCGCCGAGCTGGTTATTGTCGGCGCCGATACAAATGGCGGGGGCGACTGGATCGGCTGGCCCGGCGACCCCTCGCCCGGTGGCGAGGGCGAGGACGACAAGCCGCCATTGATGGTCAGCGATGCCGGGCAGGCGCTCGCCGCCGCCATGGCGGGCATGGGCCGCGCGCGGGTTCCCGCAATTCTGGCCGGTGAGCGTACCGCCGCCTCCCCGCCCGAACCCTGCCGCCGCGCCTACTGGCTTGTCGCGCCCCTGCCGCAATGGCGGCAGAAGAAGGTCAAGGCGCTGGTGGCGTTTCTGACGGGAACGTAGCGGTTGGCGCCAACGGTGAGCGGACGTGCTCCTGCCGCACGCCATGGCCGATCAAATAGCCCGGAATCCGCCTCAGCAGCGCGAACCGATTGAGCAGGCGCAGCGCCAGTGGCGGCCGCATGGGAACCGCCCGCCGCCCCTCGATCAACGGCCGCAGCACCCGCTCATGCGCCTGCCGCTGGGCGCCCTGGATCAGCCGGGTGGCCAGCATCCGGCGCCGCTGCACCCGGGGCAGCAGCGGTGTGATATCCTCTCCGCGGGCCATCGGCGCGGCGAGGATATTGGCGGCGGCGACCGCGTCCTGTATCGCCAGATTGATGCCGATACCGCCGACCGGGCTCATCGCATGCGCGGCATCGCCGATCGCCAGCAGGCCGGGGCGCGACCAATCGGTCAGCCGGTCGAGCACGACGGAAAGCAGCCGCACCGCATCCCAGTCGGGCAGCGCCTCGTCCAGCGACGGCAGGTCCGGCGCGGCGGCGCGGACATCCTCGCGAAATGCCGCGATGCCCCGCGCCTTGATCGCCTCGCCGCCGCCCTTGGCGATGATGAAGGCGCATTGCCAGTAATCGCCGCGATCGATCAGCACGATCAGCCGGTAACCGCGCACTGCGGCGCGCAGGGCATTCCCGGCAGTCCGCTTGGGCACTGCGAACCAGAACACGTCGATCGGGGCCCCGAGACTTGTGAGCGGCAGCATTTGCCGCGCCAGCGAAGTGCGCCCGTCGCACATCAGCACCAGCCGCGCGGTCAGCTCTTCGCCATCGGCGAGCCGAACGCCAGTGACGCGCCCATCCGCCTCGGTCACGGCGGCGACCTCCGCCTCCATCCGCAAGCCAAACCCAGGAAACGCCAGCGCCTCGTCGCGCAGGAAATCGAGGAAGTCCCACTGCGGCATCATTGCAATGAATGGCGCCGGCATGCGCAAATGGCTGAGATCGCCGATCTTCATCAGCTCGCCGTTGTAATCGATCTCGGCCCGGTCGAGCGGATTATGCGGCCGCTCCAGAAAGCGCTCCAGCATGCCGAGTTCCGAAAGAACCTCCATCGTCGAGGGATGAACCGTGTCGCCGCGGAAATCGCGGAGGAAATCGCCGTGCTTCTCCAGCACCAAAGTGTCGATTCCGGCGCGGGCGAACAGCAGGCCGGCCATCATCCCGGCCGGTCCTCCGCCGACGATCAACAAATTCGTCTGAGCCTTGCGCACCATGCCGTGACTGTGCGCCCGTGATCGCCTAGCATCAAGTCATGCTCGAGCCCTTCGCTACTTCAGCACTCTCGGATGCCCTCGTCGTGTTGGCAGCCGCCGGAATTGTCATTCCGCTGTTCACCCGGTTCCGTATTACCCCTGTAATCGGTTTCATCCTGGTCGGCGTGGCGGTTGGTCCGTTCGGTCTTGGCCGCCACGCCGCCGATTTCGGCTGGCTCCAGTATATTTCCATCAGCGATCCGCGCCGGCTCGAACCTTTCGCCGAATTCGGTATCGTCATGCTGCTGTTTTCCGTCGGGCTGGAGCTTTCACTGGCCCGGCTGTGGTCGATGCGGCGCGGCGTGTTCGGTCTCGGCTCGCTGGAATTGCTGGTGTCGGCGGCGCTGATGACGGCGGTGCTCGTCGCCACGGGAATGAGAGTCCCCGGCGCGCTTGCCCTGGGGCTGGCCCTGGCGATGTCGTCAACCGCGCTGGTGCTGCGCATCACCGACCAGCGCACCCCGGTTGGCCGGGCGGCACTGTCGATGCTGCTGTTCGAAGATCTCGCGCTGGTGCCGATCATTTTCCTGCTTGGAGCGATGGCGCCCGGCAGTCAGGATGATACCGTGGGCGGGGTCGTGCGCCCGATTGTGCTCGGCCTGGTGGTGGTGGCGGGGCTGTTCGCCTTCGGCCGGTTACTGCTGCCCCGCCTGTTCGCACAGGCGGCCCGGACCAAGAGCCCGGAGCTGTTCCTTGCACTCAGCCTGGTGGTGGTGATCATCGCTGCCCTGGCGACCGCCGCCGCCGGCCTATCACCGATCCTGGGCGCGCTGATTGCCGGACTGCTTATCGCCGAAACCGAATATTACGGCGAGGTCGAGGCGATCACCGCGCCGTTCAAGGGACTGGCGCTGGGCGTCTTCCTGATCACCGTCGGCATGGCGATAGATCTCTCCGCGATATGGGCGAACCTGCTGCCGATCCTGGGCGCCACCGCTGGTGTGCTGCTGCTGAAGGCAATCGTCACCGGCGTCCTGCTGCGGCTGATGGGCGCCCGCCCGGGGACTTCGACCGAGACCGGAATTCTAATGGCGAGCCCTTCCGAAACCACGCTGATCGTGCTGACGGCGGCGGCCAGCGCCCGGCTGATCGATGCACCAACTGCCGAGTTCTGGCGGACGGTCACGGCGATCGGCCTCACCGTGACGCCGCTGCTGGCGCTGATCGGCCGCCGGCTTGCGCGCCGGGTCGACGAGTCCGGGCCACCAGTGGATGAGGAACCCGGCGAGCGGCGGGCGATCATCGTCGGCTTCGGCCGGGTCGGGCGGCTGGTGGCGGATATGATGGAAACCCACGGCCAACCCTATATTGCTATCGACGCTGACACCGACCTGATCCGCGAGGCGAAAAAGTCCGGCTACCGCGCCACCTTCGGCGATGCCGCCAATGCCGCCAGCCTCGCCCGTCTGGGCATCGACACCGCCTCGGCGGTGATCCTGACGATGGACGAGCCGGTCGCCGCCCAGCGGCTGGTCAAGCGGCTGCGGGGCCAGTTCCCGGCACTTCCGATCATCGCCCGCGCCCGCGACCCAGGCCACGCGGCGCAGCTCTACCGCGCCGGAGCGAGCCATGCGGTGCCCGAAACGCTGGAGGCGGCGCTGCAGCTGTCGGAAGCGGTATTGGTCGACCTCGGGGTGGCCATGGGGCCGGTCATCGCCTCGATCCACGCCAAGCGCGACGAATTTCGTCAGCAGATCATGGATGAGGGCGAGCTGGCCGAAAAACCGCAACTGAAAACCGCGACGCTGCGCGACCGCGCTCCCGAGCCAGCCCTGCGCGACGTGCAACCTTAGCGATTGGCCCGCGTTGATCCGGCGAGGAGATCAACGATGTCATCCAGGCACAACCCGAAGCGCACGCAGGATCAGGCGGACAAGTCGCCGGCCCGGCAGACCGGCGAGG
>JANLQW010000001.1:0-13364 GCA_031368085.1 Novosphingobium sp.
CATACCCCCTTCGCCTTCACCGCAAACTGCGCATCGCAGGTTACCAGATCGCAGCCCAACTCCATTGCCAGCGCGAGGTAGATGCAATCCTTGAGCGGGTGCCCGAGGTCGATGGCGCGGTTCGCTGCGAGGGCGAGTTGCCGGTCGCTCAAACGATGCAAGGCAATCGTAACGTCGCGAAGCATCTGGCCGAATTCCGCCAATGCCATTTCGATAAAGGGCCGCGATGGCTTGAACATATTCGCATTGCGAACAAGCGCTGCCGCGACTTCGACGGCAATCAGGTCTGGAGCGGCAAGTTCACCGCTATATTCGGCATAAATTTTTTCTGCCAGATCGCTGTATGGTTCGTCGCGGAACAATTTGACGACAAGGCTGGCATCGACAACGATCATTCTTCATCCCTGATCGCACGGATCAGCGAAACGCTATCAGGGTAAGGGCCAAGCTTGCCGATACTAAGCGCGCGAATCTCTCGCATACGCTCAATCTGCATTTCCACTCTCAGCTTGCGAGCGTGTTCGGAAATCGCAAGGCGCAACTCCTCTGACGTCGAGCGGCCATGTCTCTTGGCCCCTGCGGTCACGATGCCATAGTCTTCATCGTCGACATTGCGCACGGTTGCAGTTGCCATTGCGAGTCTCCTTCAAGGATGATTTGCTAGCACAAATTCGTGAAAACTGCAAGCATCACCGCCCCCACTTCGTCCGCCCGGACTTCCCATACCGCCCCTTGCGCGTACCCGGCTTGCCCTCATTGCTCCGCCCGACAATCGGCGCGCGCTTTTGCCCGTCCGGAATGCCCAGCTCGTCCGCCTCCAGCCGCCGGATTTCGTCGCGCAGCCGGCCGGCCTCCTCGAACTTCAGGTCCGCCGCGGCGTTGCGCATGCGCTTCTCCAGCTCCTCGATGTAGCCGCGCAGATTGTGCCCGACCAGGTTGTTGCGCTCTGGATCGTCGATATCGACCAGCACGCTGTCGCGGCTGGCGGTATGCGCGACGATGTCCTGGATGCCGCGCTTGATGCTCTCGGGGGTGATGTCGTGCTCGATATTGAAGGCGTGCTGCTTTTCGCGCCTCCGGTCGGTTTCCGCCATCGCCCGCTCCATGCTGCCGGTGATGCGGTCGGCGTAGAGGATGACGCGGCCGTCGATGTTGCGCGCCGCGCGTCCGATCGTCTGGATCAGCGAGGTCTCGGAGCGCAGGAAGCCTTCCTTGTCGGCGTCCAATATGCACACCAGCCCGCATTCCGGAATGTCGAGCCCCTCGCGCAGCAGGTTGATCCCGACCAGAACGTCGTAGACGCCGAGCCGCAAGTCGCGGATCAGTTCGATACGTTCCAACGTCTCAACGTCGCTATGCATGTAGCGCACGCGCAGCCCCGCCTCGTGCATGAATTCGGTGAGGTCCTCGGCCATGCGCTTGGTCAGGGTGGTGACCAGCGTGCGGTAGCCCACCGCAGCCACCTTGCGGCATTCCTCGATGCAGTCCTGCACCTGGTCCTCGATGGCGCGGATTTCGACCGGCGGATCGATCAGCCCCGTCGGACGGATTACCTGCTCGGCGAAAACGCCGCCCGATTGCTCCATCTCCCACTTGCCCGGCGTGGCGGAGACGGCAATGGTTTGCGGGCGCATCGCGTCCCATTCGTTGTAGCGCAGCGGGCGGTTGTCGATGCAGCTGGGCAGGCGAAAGCCGTATTCGGCAAGCGTGATCTTGCGGCGGTGATCGCCTTTGGACATTGCGCCGATCTGCGGCACGGTCTGGTGGCTTTCGTCGACGAACAGTAGCGCGTTGTCGGGGAGGTATTCGAACAGGGTCGGCGGCGGCTCACCCGGCAGGCGGCCGGTGAGGAAGCGGCTGTAGTTCTCGATGCCGGCGCAAGAGCCGGTGGCGGCGATCATCTCGAGGTCGAAATTGGTGCGCTGTTCGAGCCGCTGCGCCTCGAGCAGCTTGCCCTCCGCCTCCAGTTCCTTGAGCCGCTCGGTGAGCTCGAAGCGGATCGCGGCGGCGGCCTGCTTCATCGTCGGGCCGGGGGTGACATAGTGCGAATTGGCGAACACGCGCACCTGCCCCAGGATTGCGCCTTTCTTGCCGGTCAGCGGATCGAATTCGGCGATCTCCTCGATCTCGTCGCCGAAGAAGCTGACACGCCAGGCCATATCCTCATAATGGCTGGGGAAAATCTCGAGATTGTCGCCGCGCACGCGGAAGTTGCCGCGCTGGAAGGCGGCGTCGTTGCGCTTGTACTGCAGCGCGACCAGCTTGCGGATGATCTCGCGCTGGTCCTCCGACGCGCCTTTCTTGAGGTCGAAGATCATCGCCGAATAGGTCTCGACCGAACCGATGCCGTAGAGGCAGGAGACCGAGGCGACGATGATCACGTCGTCGCGTTCGAGCAGCGAGCGGGTCGCCGAATGGCGCATCCGGTCGATCGCCTCGTTCACCGAGCTTTCCTTCTCGATGTAAGTATCCGAGCGCGGAACATAGGCCTCGGGCTGGTAATAATCGTAATAGCTGACAAAATATTCGACCGCGTTGTCGGGGAAGAAACTCTTGAATTCACCGTATAGCTGCGCCGCGAGAATCTTGTTGGGGGCGAGGATCAGGGCGGGGCGCTGCAGCGCCTCGATCATCTTGGCCATGGTGAAGGTCTTGCCCGAGCCGGTGACGCCGAGCAGCACCTGCGTCATCTCACCGGCGCGGGCGGACTCGACCAGCTCGGCAATTGCGGTCGGCTGGTCGCCGGCGGGCTCATATTCCGAGACAATGCGAAACGGCCGCCCGCCCTCGGACTTTTCCGGGCGGAGCGGCTTGTGCGGGACGAAGCTGGCGGAGGTATCGGGCTCGGCGAGCCCCCGGCGGATGACGAGTTCGGGCATGCGTGCAGATATGGATGCCCGCGGGCCAGTCCGCAATGCGGGCGGCAATTGTCAGGCGGCGCGGTGGCAAGTAACATCCATGCTCCAAGGGAATTTGCCTATGAGAAACCGTTATATTGCCCCTGAACAGCTTGCTCCCGCATGACCCTATGACGGATACCCACGATGCCATCGTGCTGGGCGCGGGCGCGGCTGGGCTGTTTTGCGCCGGCATTGCCGGGCAGCGCGGGCGGCGGGTGCTCCTGCTCGACCATGCCGAGAAGCCGGGCAAGAAAATCCTGATCTCTGGCGGAGGGCGCTGCAATTTCACCAATCTGCACGCTGGTCTGCCCTCGGGGCCCGACCGCTTTCTCTCGCAAAACCCGCACTTCGCCAAGTCGGCGCTGAGCCGCTATACGCCGAGAGACTTCATCGCGCTGGTAGAGCGGTACGGCATCGCCTGGCATGAGAAAACATTGGGGCAGTTGTTCTGCGATGGCTCGGCGCGCCAGATTGTTGCGCTGCTGCTGGAAGAATGCGCGAGGGGCGGCGTAGAGCTGTCCTGCGGTGCGCCGATTGTCGATGTCAGCCATGCCGATGGGCTTTTTCGCATCACCGTGGGCACCCGCACCGCCAGCGCGCCGGCGCTTGTTCTGGCAACCGGTGGGCCGTCAATCCCGCAAATGGGCGCGAGCAGTTTGGCCTATGAACTGGCCCGCCAGTTCGGGCTGAAGATCGTCGAACCCCGTCCCGCACTGGTGCCGTTGACGCTGGGCGGAGAAGACGTGCTGTTCCGCGAACTGTCGGGCGTCGCTGCCGATGTCGTGGTGCGCTGCGGCAAGGCTGAATTCCGCGAGGCGGCCTTGTTCACACACCGCGGCCTGTCCGGCCCGGCGATCCTGCAGATATCGTCATACTGGAAGCGTGGCGACCAGCTTGGTGTCGATTTCCTGCCCGGACACCCCGCCGGCTGGCTGCTCGAAGCCAAGCGTGTGCGGCCCCGGACCCGCCTGCGCAAGCTATTGGGCGAGAGCCTCCCCGATCGCCTCGCCGCCAGACTGTGTGAGCAGCTTGGCCCTGATCGCGAGCTGTCCGCCATGACCGACCGCGACCTTGCGATTGTGCAGACCCGGCTGGCTGACTGGCGCTTCTTGCCCAACGGCAGCGAAGGCTTCGCCAAGGCTGAAGTGACGGCGGGCGGGATCAACACGGCTGAACTTTCCTCCAAAACGATGGAAGCGCGCCGAGTGCCCGGGCTCTTTGCGATCGGCGAAGCGGTGGATGTCACCGGCTGGCTGGGCGGGTATAATTTCCAATGGGCCTGGGCGAGTGCCTCGGCTGCCGGTGAGGCGATATGAGGGGCGTTGCCGGTTAAGGGGTTGTTGCACCTGTTGCCGTAATCCCCAGAACTTCCCGTGTCCCCAGAACTTCCTCGAATTTGACAAATTGGCCGCTGCGGATAGGATATCGACTTTCGCTGCGAACGGTCGTAATCGCTAGTTACAAGGGATTTGGGAGAGCGCGATGAGTTTACCCATCAGGCAGGTTACGCGTGACGAGATGATGCAGCGGGTGGCCCGGTTTGCAGATCTTGAAGGCTTTGACGGTGGTCTGCCCGATAGCCACTATCCCGGCAGCGAACGGGTCATTTACAATGTCCTGGGCTTCCAGCCAACCGAGGGCGGCGGTGCAGTGGTTTCTCCTGTCGGAGCGCAAGCGGCGGAGAAGGCTGGAATCCGTGTCCAAGAGGGGTTCAACATCGGATACGCAGAGTGTGTCAGTGGTAATGGAGCGCTCATGCACAATCATGACACGATCGAGACTTTCATCCCCATGACGGGTACGTGGGAGTTTCAGTGGGAAGTCGGCGATGGTATCGAATCTGTTATTCTTGGCCCGCTCGACACCATTGCGATGCCAGCGGGGATCAACCGCCGGTTCATCAATGTCACCAGCAACGATGATCCGCAGACTACCAATATCCTGATGGGAATAATTGGCGGCGACACGCCTGGCGCCGAATTTTCGCAAGGCGCGATGCAACTATTGCGCGAGAAAAATCTCCTCTAAAAAACGTAGAGTGGATAAGGCCACGCAGAATTTTGGGGACAGACTACTAATTACTGCCTGTTCGACCAAGAACGAGCTGGCACTGCGCAGCGATACCGGCGTCCAGTTCCTCTACGGCCCCGGCGGACGGTTCGATGCGATCATGAGCGGCTCCACGGTCACCGGTTCCAGTATGACGGCGCGCAGGTCGCCGCTGAGCTTGGCTGAAGTCCCGTGACACAATACTAATTACTCTTCAATGGTGCAGTGATCATGTCTAATTAGTATTGTGTCCCCGGAATTAGTGTCCCCGGAATTACGCAGGCGGCAGACGCATGTTTCTAACAGCACACTCTTTCGCGCAAAGCGCGTTCCGACTTGGCCGCATGGTTATACCGCTATCCATAGGTGTAATTCTGTTTTCAGGCTGCGCGAAGAGAGATGAAACTTATCTTACTGTTCAAATGTGTGTTCATAACCAAGAAGGTGTGAAGCATTTGAAAGATATGATGCGCGCTGCGGCAGATGCGGAGAATCTTCAATTTGTGGATGGAAGTTCGGAGACGAGTGAGAACCTAAAGGCCACGGGGGCCGATAAGGCTCTTAAACGTGATCCGGCCCTTGCGATCAATGTAGGCATTAAGGGGACAGGTGGTACGTTTGTCATGGGCGGCAATCTGGGCCTTCCACCGTATCAAGTCGCTTTAGGCTTCGGCACTGGCTCTGACCCTGCAAAAGCTCACCAGCTATCGAACCGTCTGGTCCGCTTACTGTCAGCTAAGTGGGATGTAGAAACGGTTCCTCAAGGGAAAGGCGTGTTCCCGATGGAGAGCTGCGAGAATGGGGCGCAGGGCACAAGTGAATTTCCGGCAGTTCCGGGGACACAATACTAATTAATGGAACGATTTACTAATTTGTATTGTGTCCCTGGAACTTACAGACTTTCTTATCCGCAAGAGCAGCTATGGGCATTGTATGGCCCGGCTGATATTGCGTATCTGGGAATCAATGGAAGATCGAAAGGCAGTGTCGGAGAAAACAGAGGCACACCGCCTCGCCCCGGTTACCAAGCGATTATTCATACCCATCCTTCGTGGGCTGAGTATGGACCAGGGCCGAAGGATTTTGGTAAAGGCGTGCCATTGTACGGCATCGCTCCCGATGGTGTCTGGGTAATACGACCGGGCGCGACGTCGGCGACAGGTCTCTACGGACTGCGGCCATGAGCAAAGGATCGACGATGAAAGTCTGGGGAGCCGCGATAATGCTTGCAGCATCGACATCTGCGTCTTGTGCATCGTCCCAAGCGTTAGCTCCTGCCGAGTTCACCACACAGGTAAAGGGAACGGGAGAAGTTAGTTTAACAGGATGGCTACGGCTTCGGGGTGAGGTGATGCTCTTCGCTAGCCGGGAAGCGATGCGGGCGAAGCGGCACTATCCCGATTGCATCAGCGGAGTGTTCAAGGACCAAGCGACGCAAAAGCTCTCTAGATTCGATGGCAATAAAGTCGTCATATCCGGTCAGTTGGTCAGATTCGAATCTCTCGGTGACGAGGATGCTTCGATTCTTCAGCGAAAAGTTCTGGCAGGCTCCGTAATCCCCAATTTCTGTTTTGGAGAAAACGTGCTTCTTATCAAAAAAATTAAGAGGGCAAGATAAAGGGCTGGCACCGATTGTCCCATAAGCTGCTGTCTACACATCGTTTTTGAAGGGTGTCGTTGGCACCGGAGTTCCGGGGAAAGTTCGGAGAGTTCCGGATTTTCCGGGGACACAATACTAATTACCCTTTTCTTCGGACCGCCCCTATACGGCCAACGCGCTCAACCAGTATACCGCCTCGGGCACGATTGTGCCGAGCTACGACGCGCGCGGCAATCTGACCAGCGCGGGTGCGCCGACCTACACCTATTCGACCAAGAACGAGCTGGCGGTGCGTAGCGACACCGGGGTGCAGTTCACTTATGGCCCGGGCGGGCGGTTCGATGCGATCACCAGCGGCGCGGTCACCACCCGCTTCCAGTATGACGGGGTGCAAATCGCCGCCGAGCTGAGCGGCGCGGGCGCGGTGCTGCGACGCTATGTATTCGGCCCCGGCGACGACGAGCCGCTGGTCTGGTACGAAGGAGCGGGCACGTCCAGCTGAGGCGTCATGTCTTGGCACTCTCGCCCTTAGAGTGCCGAAGTATTTGTAATCCTTTGGCAAGTTTTGTGGCGTAGCTTGACGTCACAGGCAGATGTTGCAAGATTGCCTTCAGGGGAGAACGGCCTGCAAGGCGCCTGTAGCAACCGCAGTAATGGGGGGTTAGTACCGCCAATGGAACGCGATTTTGTAAGACAGCTCCAGGGCTTCAGCCTGGCCACCGTGGAAATCCACTATTACATGCCGGACCATCCATCGCTGCTGCAGCAGTTCATCTGGCAGCACTATGACATGGCCCCGGAATTTCCGGCGCTCGCGCGCTTTCTCGATTTCTGGCGGCGCGAGATCGACGCGACCCTGCATTCGATCCGGGTGGCGCATAGCCAGTTGATCGGTCCGACCGAATGGCGCGCAGTCGATGGCGTGATTTCGATCCACTAGCGGCGCAATCCCGCTGGTAGCCAATTGGGCCGCATGATACGATCCTTTGCGGTGCGGCGTTTGTCGCCGGTACCCGGGGGAGAGTGAGATGCGGTTTGTCGCTTACCTGTCGTTAGCTGCCACCCTGGCTATTGCTGGCTGCAACAGCAAATCGGACGTCGAAGCGAAAAATGAGAGCGTTGCAGCGGTCGCCAGCAAAATTGCAGCGAGCGATATCAAGCCACGCTCGGGGCGCTGGGAATCGAATTTGAAGATTGAGTCGCTGGACATGCCCGGCGTGCCGCCGCAGGCGCGCGATGCCATGAACAGCGCGATGTCGGCAAAAAAGGCTTATTTCACCTGCCTCACGCCTGCTCAGGCAAACCGTCCGGACGCCAGTTTTTTCCAGAAAGCCGCAACCGGTTGCACCTACGATCATTTTACCATGGCCGGCGGCAAGCTTGATGCGGAAGTGACTTGCAACCGCGGACCCGGACCTGCCAAAATGACGATGCAGGGCAGCTATGGTGAAGACAATTACGCCGTTCGCGTCTCGTCGCAGACCAATATGAGCGCCGGTGCGCAGATGAAGATGACAATGGCGATCTCCTCGCGCCGCGTCGGCGAATGCAACGGAACCGAAGACAAATGAGCAATGTATCTGTCGATGAGCTGGTTCAGGCGGCGTAAGGATTTGGTCTGCTAGAAACCCGCATGGCGAAAATCGACACCCTTCGTGACGCAGCGCTGAACGCCGGCGGAGTGATGTGGCGTGAGGCCAGCGCGCGCTCGTTGAAAGCCCGCGATGAGGTGTTGCGCCGCGCGGCGCTGGCCCGCCAGCCCCAGCCGCTTGGCGCACACACGCCGTCGCTGAGGCTGTTGCTGGGCGAGCTTGGCATTTTGGGCCGGCGCGGGAGCGGGTCTCTAACCCCCCACACCGCGATCAGGCCGCAGCCGGTGTTGCTGCTCCCCGGCTTCGGCGCGCATCCGCTGCGCATGCGGCGCATGGAAGGCGCGATGATCGCCGCCGGGCATAGCGTTCATCCCTGGGGCCTCGGCTTCAACCTGGGGCCGACGCCTGACAATTTCGCCTTCCTGCTCGGCCGGGTCGCCATGCTCGCGCGGCTGCACGGCGAGCCGGTGGCGCTGGTCGGCTGGAGCCTCGGCGGCCTCTATGCGCGCGAGATCGCCCGCCGCCAGCCCGAGACGGTCAGCCGGGTGATCACCATGGGCTCGCCGTTTTCCGGCGACCGGCGGGCCAACAATGCCTGGCGCGCCTATCAGCTGATCACTGGCCATCCGGTCGACGAGCCGCCGGTCGAATGCGATTTTTCCGCCAAGCCGCCGGTGCCGACCATCGCCCTGTGGAGCCCCCGCGACGGTGTCGTCGCGCCGCGTTCGGCCTGCGGCTGGCCGGGCGAGCGAGACCGCGCCATTGCCCTGCGCTGTAACCACCTCGCCTTTGCCAGCGATCCGGGCGCGATTGCCGAAGTATTGCGGCAATTGGACCGCGACGATTGAATTTCCGGCGATAAGCGTCACGTTGCCGCCAACCCTTAAAAATCGATTCACTATGTTGCTTAACCGATAGGCAGCTTCGCAGGCCTATACTCCAGGCGCTAGCGCTTGAGGGCTGATCGGATGGACAAACGCAATCTCGGGAAATGGTCGAGCATATTGCTTGCCTTATTCGGCTTCATGCTGGTGCTCGCCGGCGTTGTCATGGTCCTCTCGATGCTCGCCGTCACGGTCGATCGCGAAACCCGGCTGCGCGAGCAGGAGCAAGTCGCCCATGGCGTGGCCGGGTGGATCGAGGAAACCCAGGCCCGTATTGTCGGCCAGACCAATTGGGACGACGCGCTGCTCAATCTGGGTGTCAAGTTCGACCCGGAGTGGGCGCGGACCAATGTCGGCCAGTTTCTCCACGACATCGGCGGTCTGGAGCAGGCCTATGTGCTCGATGCGGCGGACAAGCCGATTTACGGCATGACCGCAGGCGCGAACATCGCGCCACAAAAGTTCGCCGGCATGGCGAGCGAGGCCGCGCCGTTGATCGCAGCTGTTCGTCAGGGCGAAGCGCGGCGAGCGCCGATCATCGCTCGCCCGCCGTTCGCGGTCATGCTGTCCAAACCGATCCAGGCCAGCGCGATCAGCCGAGTTGGCGGTACACCGAGCGTCATTTCGGCAACGCTGGTGCAGCCCGATTTCGGCACGGTCTTGTTGCCGGGTCGCGCGCCGATCGTGATTACGGTCGAGTCGCTCAATGCCGATTTCATGACCGAATTCGGCCGCCGCTTCCTGCTGTCGGGGCTTTCGTCGACGCCGGTCGCAACTGCTGCGGCGCCGGGCGAGGCTTCCTATCTGCTGCGCAGCAATGGCGCCGCCATCGGCCGGTTGAGCTGGCGGCAGCAGACTCCCGGCAGCCAGCTGCTTGATCAAGCGCTGCCCCCGGTCCTGGCGCTTCTGGCCCTGCTGATGGCCGCCACCGCCTTTCTCTACATGCGGGCCCGGCGCGGGGCGCAGGCGCTTGTCGCCAGCGAATCGCGCTCGAGCTTCATGGCCTTCCACGATCATCTGACTGGCTTGCCTAATCGCGCTTTGTTCCAGGATCGGCTATCGGTTGCTCTGCGTTCACTGCAGCGCGGCGGCGAGCCGATCGGCGTGTTCCTGATCGATCTCGACCGGTTCAAGCAGGTCAACGATTGCTACGGCCATGGCGCGGGCGATGCACTGATCATCGAGGTGGCATCCCGGCTACAGGGCCTTCTGCGGGCCAACGACACCATCTGCCGGCTGGGCGGCGACGAATTTGCCATCCTCTGCACGTCGGTTTCGCCCAAAGGCCTGGCGACCTTGGCCGAACGCATCATCGCCACTCTGCGCGAACCGATAGAGCTCGATTTCGGTCGGATGTTTGTCGGCGCATCGGCGGGCGTGACCGTGATCACCGACAGCCGGGCCGATAGCGGCGAGGCGCTCCGCCAGGCGGATCTCGCGATGTACAGCGCCAAGGACGCGGGCGGCTCGTGCTACCGCTTCTTCGAGCCCGAAATGGACCTTGCGCTCAAGACGCGGCAAAGCCTTGAGGCGGACCTGCGCGAGGCGCTGGCTAATGACGGGCTCACCATGGTGTACCAACCTCAGGTCGACGCGCGGGGGCATACCTCCGGCGTCGAGGCGCTGGTGCGCTGGGACCATCACCTGCGCGGCGCGGTTGCGCCAACCTGCTTTGTCGCCATTGCCGAGGAAGGCGGGTTGATCGAGGCGCTGGGCGCGTTCACGTTCCGCCGGGCCTTTGCCGACAGCCTGCGCTGGCCCAACCTCAGGGTGGCGGTCAATGTTTCGGCGATCCAGTTGCGCTCGACCGGCTTTCTGCCGCTGATCCGGCAAATCCTCAAGGAGACCGGAGCCGATTCCCGGCGGATCGAACTCGAGATCACCGAAGGCGTGCTGCTCAACGACGATTTTGCGACCCACCAGACCTTGCGCACGCTGCGCGAGATAGGCTTCACTATCGCGCTCGACGATTTCGGCACGGGCTATTCCAGTCTTTCCTACCTGCGCAAATATCCCGTCGACAAGGTCAAGATCGACCGCTCGTTCATCACCAGTCTCGGCAACGACCGGGAGGCGGAGGCGGTGGTCGGCGCCATCGTCAAACTCGCCCGCGCGCTCAGTCTCGATGTGATTGCCGAAGGTGTCGAGACGGAGGTCCAGCTTGCCGGATTGCGCCGTGCTGGCTGCCGCGATGTGCAGGGCTATATCTATTCCAGACCGATGGCGGCGGACGACGTCGAAGGCTTCGTCTCAGGTATGGTGGCGAGCGCCGCCTAGGGCATCGTACCGATTATTTGACCCAAAACCGTCGATGCTGAGCTTGTCGCAGCACTGTCTTTTTCTTCGTGCTTCGTGCGCTACAGCCTGAAGAAAAAGCAGTCCTTCGTCAAGCTCAGGAAAGACGGGTTGGGGGGTGGAGGTGATCCACATTTCCCAATCGCCGCCTAGTTTCGGCCCTTCAAGCCCGCGGCGCCACTCTGCGGTAACTCAGCGCCTCCGCGACATGGATGCGCCCCACCGCTTCCATGCCGGCCAAGTCCGCAATCGTCCGCGCGACCCTGAGCATCCTTGTATAGCCGCGCGCCGATAGCCGCATGGCATCGGCCGCCTGGGCGAGCAGCTTGCGGCCGGGCTCGTCGGGCGTCGCGTGCGCTTCCAGCATTTCGCCGTCGAGCTGGGCGTTGGTGCGCATCGGCGTGCCCTCCAGCCGCGCGGTCTGGACCGCGCGGGCCTGCGCCACCCGGGCGGCGACCTGTTCCGAGCCCTCGGCTGGCGGGGGCAAGGTGAGGTCGGCGGCGCTGACCGGTTCGACATCGACATGCAGGTCGATGCGGTCGAGCAAGGGCCCGGAGACCTTGCTCTGGTAGTCGGCGGCGCAGCGCGGTGCGCGGCTGCAGCCGAGTGCGGGATCGCCGAGCCAGCCGCAGCGGCACGGGTTCATCGCCGCGATCAGCTGCACCCGCGCCGGGAAAGTGACATGGGCATTGGCCCGCGCCACCGTGACTTCGCCGGTTTCCAGCGGCTGGCGCAGCGAATCGAGCACCGCCCGCTGGAATTCCGGCAGCTCGTCGAGGAACAGGACGCCAAGATGCGCCAGGCTGACTTCACCAGGCCGCACCTTGAGCCCGCCGCCGGTCAGCGCCGCGATCGAGGCGGAATGGTGCGGGCTGCGGAATGGGCGCGCCCGGCTGATCTGCCCGTCGACCAGCAGGCCGGCGACCGAGGCGACCATCGAGGTTTCGAGGGCTTCGGCCGGGGTAAGCTCAGGCAGAATGCCGGGCAGGCAGCTCGCCAGCAGAGATTTGCCGGCGCCCGGCGGGCCGATCATCAACAGGTTATTGACATAGGACCCCACACGCTTACGGGAGTATATGTCATTGAAAAATAATGAGGAGGCTAAGCCTAGGGCCTTTAGCTATCTTCGCTTCTCGACCCCGGAGCAGTTGAAGGGAGACAGCTTCAGGCGTCAGACGGCCCTCGCGGAAGCCTACGCTCTCAACACGAACTTGACCTAGACGATACGCTAACCCTCCATGACATCGGAGTGTCTGCATTCCGAGGCCTGAATGCGATAGAGGGCCACCTAGGCAAGTTCATGGAGCATGTTGCAACCGGGGAGGTGCCCAAAGGCAGTCTCCTACTCGTCGAAAGTCTGGATCGGATTACCCGCCAGGAGGTGGGCGAGGCGCACTTCTCGTTCATGTCCCTCCTGCGAAGCGGCATACGGGTCGTTACCCTCCTTGATGGGCAGGAATACAGTTGGGAAACGGCTAACGCCGGTGCTGGAATGGTGCAGCTCATCATTTCCCTTTCGATCCTCTCCCGCGCCCATGAAGAGAGCGCCACGAAGGCTCGCCGCCTCAAGGAAGCGTGGAAAGCGAAACGTAAGCGTATGGACAGCGGTGGCGTTCTCACCAGCCGCGTCCCCGCGTGGATAAGGCTGGAGACGGGGACAGGGCAGCTTGAACTTGTCGCCGACAGGGCAGGGGTCGTGCGGCGCATCTTCAAGGATACGCTGGCTGGCGTGGGCCAAGCGTCCATCGCCTCGGCCCTCAATGGTGAAGGCGTGAAGCCGTGGGGACGTGGAGGCTACTGGCAACGGAGCTACATCGCCAAAATACTGGCGAGTGAGGCAGTCATTGGGGCCTTCACGCCTCACACGCTCGACTACATCGAAGGGAAGCGGACGCGGACGCCACAAGGCCACCTCGAAAAATGCTCCCTTTCCAAGGCAATCTAAATCCGATTCAAGGATGCTGAACCGCTGAGGGATTTTGCATCATGAGCCAGCCCGGATTTTTCGATTTGCAGCGGCGGTATGAGGGGCTGGACGCGAAGT
>JANLQW010000002.1:0-5517 GCA_031368085.1 Novosphingobium sp.
ACTTCGCGTCCAGCCCCTCATACCGCCGCTGCAAATCGAAAAATCCGGGCTGGCTCATGATGCAAAATCCCTCAGCGGTTCAGCATCCTTGAATCGGATTTAGATTGCCTTGGAAAGGGAGCATTTTTCGAGGTGGCCTTGAGTTCTTCCAGTTCGATTTCGCCCCCCGCCCCTTTTCGCGTTCCCATGTGATGCGGTTGCGTATGCGAAGACGGCTAGATGCCGCCGCAAAAATAGACGCGGAAGTGTGCCAGTCACCGCAGATGTAAACCGTGCCAGTTTGCTTCATCAAAGGGAGCAAGATGTCCAATGCGGATCCAAGCCAGTCGGTATATTCGTCAATGGGGCGCTTTGAGAAGGTATTGTCGCCACAGCGCTTATTCAAATTGTAAGGAGGGTCGAGGATAAGGAGATCAATGGTGGCAGGTGATAACTGACCAGCAACCTCAAGGCAGTCGCCGAGGATGGTGCAATTGTGGGCCGGGCTTGGAACTTCGGTCGGTGTAAAAAGGCGACCCCTTAGGGCACTCTTATCAGCCTCAGTAAGGGTGATCGTCCTGTTTCGAGGTGCCCGTTCCTTGCCATTCATAAATTGGTTTGCCTCTTGCCACCCATAGGCCACACGCGGCCTACCATGCTATTCGGTCGATACCCAGTAACGTCCGGTCGGGATAGAATTGAAGGCCATCTTACACCAGGCCTGTGCCGACCTATTGCCCGAATTCTGTTCCGATGTGTGTGAAACATCCCAACGCTTTAAGTTCGATTCGGCCTTGGTGCGTGGTTCTTTGCCATTGACGACCAATAGCAGGCTTAAGCGAAATCGGCGTAACAGAATGGTCGGAACTGGAGGCAGATTTCGGGCCATCTGGTCACGCCGGCAAGATCAATAAGCTCATGCAGGATGCGGACGATCTCGATTTGCTCTTCGGTGACCAGATAGAACACCACATGGTGGCCGCTGGTCATCTTGCGCAAGCCGGGCCTGTTGCTGCCGATCTCGGGAAATCGCAGCGAGTATTCGCGGAGTGACTTGATCCGATCCCGCAGCTCGGCGACGTAAATCGACGCTTGCCGATCACCCCATCGGGCCTTGGTCGATTTGCCGATCGCGCGCAGCTCTGCCGACACAATCCGGCGAAATATCAGTCGCCGCACTTGGGGTCGTTCTGGGTGCCGAACTCTTCCTTGAACCAGACGTCGATGTCGAAGCCTTCATCAATCGGGCTGGCCAACCCCTCATCAATGGCCTCGATCAGCTTTGATTTGAACACCGAACGCTCTTCGTGAAGGCGCAGCGCATCGCGGATGACTTCGCTGGTCGAGCTATATTCGCCGGAATCCACCTTGCGGCGGGCATAGTCGGCGAAGTGGTCTCCCAGGGAGATCGAGGTGTTTTTGCCGGCCATCGATCGCATATTACCAATTCTTGGTAACCGCTGCAACCGCGACCACGTGCGGCTGACGCTTGCGGCGGCAAAGGCGCTCAAGACAGCCCGCTGATCGCGCGAAAACTTTACATTCCGGAGCACCCGGCCTAGCGGGTCGCCGACGTTTTCGGAGATCAATCAGCATGCGTGCCGAAGGGCAGGCCCATATCGAACGGATCGAAGCCGCGCTGGCGCTGGTGCGCAAGTTCCTCGACTGGGAGCGCGCCCTGCGCCGCCTCGACGAGCTCAACGCCCGGGTCGAGGATCCCAAGCTTTGGGACACCCCCAAAGATGCGCAAGCCGTGATGCGGGAACGTCAGCGGCTTGAAGCCGCGATCGGCGCGGTCACGCGCATTGGCAAGGATATGGCGGACGCCGTCGAGTTCGTCGAACTGGGCGAGGCCGAAGACGACCCGACTACCATCGATGAAGGCATCGCCGCGCTCGCCGCGTTGGCGGAGCGCGCCGATGCCGACAAGGTCCAGGCGCTGCTGGCGGGCGAAGCGGATGCCAATGACGCCTACCTCGAAGTCCATGCCGGCGCCGGTGGCACCGAAAGCCAGGACTGGGCGGAGATGCTCCAGCGGATGTATACCCGCTGGGCCGAACGGCGCGGCTACAAGGTCGAGATGGTCGAATATCATTCGGGCGAACAAGCCGGGATCAAGAGCTGCACCCTTCTGATCAAGGGCGAGAACGCTTATGGCTATGCCAAGACCGAAAGCGGCGTCCACCGGCTGGTGCGGATCAGTCCCTATGATTCGTCCGCCCGGCGGCACACCAGTTTCAGCTCGGTCTGGGTCTATCCGGTGATCGACGACGACATTGACATCGAGATAAAGGAAAGCGACCTCAAGATCGACACCTACCGGGCCAGCGGCGCCGGCGGCCAGCACGTCAACACCACCGATTCGGCAGTCAGGATCACCCATATGCCGACCGGCATCATCGTCGCCAGCCAGATTGACCGCTCGCAGCATAAGAACCGCGCGACCGCAATGAACATGCTGAAAGCCCGGATGTACGAGGCCGAACTCGCCCGGCGCGAGGTGGAGGCTTCAGGCGAATATCAGGCCAAGACCGACATCGGCTGGGGTCATCAGATCCGGTCCTATGTGCTCCAGCCCTATCAGCTGGTAAAGGATTTGCGCACTGGGGTGACTTCGCCATCGCCGGACGACGTGCTCGACGGCGCTCTCGATCCGTTCATGGCCGCTGCGCTGTCGCAGCGGGTGACCGGCGAGAAGGTGACGGTCGAGGACGTCGATTGACAAGTCGCGGGCTTGCCTTTGCGGCCGTTCTGGCGCTGGCCGGGTGCAGCCCCGGAAAGTCGGAAAGCGCCCGCTCGCCCAGCGCGCAGGATTTCCCGCGGGCCTATCGCCCGGTCTCGGCAGTCCGGGGCAACAGCTTTTCCACCGAAGCGAAGCGCGACAGCCTCAACGAAGCACAGAAAGTGATGGACCTCGCCGCCATTCGCGCGGGCGCCACGGTTGCCGATATTGGTGCGGGCGAGGGCTATTATACCGTGCGCCTGGCTGCGCGGGTAGGGAAAACCGGCCGCGTGCTGGCCGAAGATATCGACCCCAAGGCCTTGCAGCGGCTCGGCCAGCGCGTCGAGCGCGAGCGGCTCGACAATGTCTTTATCAAGCTCGGAGCGCCGGACGACCCCCGTCTGCCGGCGGCAAGTTTCGACCGGATTTTCCTGGTTCATATGTATCATGAGGTCAGCGAGCCCTACGCCTTCCTTTGGCGGCTCCGCCCGGCGTTGCGGACCGGCGGGCAGGTGATCGTTGTCGAGGTCGACCGGCCGACCGGCGAACATGGCATCCCGCCCGCACTGCTGTTTTGCGAATTTGGCGCAGTGGGCTTCCGCTTGGCGCGTTTTGAACGTAGACCGGAACTGCAAGGCTATTACGCGCAGTTTGAAGCAGCGGGCGAACGGCCCGCGGCTGCGGCGATCAGGCCCTGCGGCGCGCCGCAACGGGCCCGCCCGGCAAACCGTACTGAGCGTTAAGGAAAGATTGGACGCAATGAGCTTCAAGGGTCTCAAGCCGATTCTTTACGGTGGCCGCGAGGTGTGGCCGCTGATCGAGGGCGGCAAGGGCGTATCGGCGACCAACCACGCCAGCTCGGGCGCATGGGCGGCAGCCGGCGGCATTGGCACGGTCAGCGCGGTTAACGCCGACAGCTATGACGCCGAGGGCAAGATCGTGCCGCAAGTCTACCAGGCGCTGACCCGGCGTCAGCGGCACGAGGAACTGATCCGCTACGGCATCGACGGCGCGGTGGAGCAGGTCAAGCGCGCTTACGACATGTCCGGCGGCAGCGGTGCGATCAACATCAATGTGCTGTGGGAAATGGGCGGCGCGCAGCAGATTCTCGAAGGCGTGCTGGAAAAAACGCGCGGGATGGTCGCCGGGGTGACTTGCGGCGCTGGCATGCCCTACCGCCTGTCCGAAATCGCCCAGCGTTTCATCGTCACCTACCTGCCGATCATCAGCTCGGCCCGCGCCTTCCGCGCGCTGTGGAAGCGCGCCTATCACAAGGTGTCTGAGCTCATGTCGGCGGTGGTCTATGAAGACCCGTGGCTGGCGGGCGGGCACAACGGGTTGTCGAACGCCGAAGATCCGCTCAAGCCCGAGGATCCCTATCCCCGGGTCAAGTCGCTGCGCGACACCATGCGGGCCGAGGGCGTGGCCGATTCAGTGCCGATTATCATGGCCGGGGGCGTATGGTATTTGCGCGAATGGGACAACTGGATCGACAATCCGGAGCTGGGTTCGATCGCCTTTCAGTTCGGCACCCGGCCGCTGCTCACCGAGGAAAGCCCGATTCCGCAGGGCTGGAAGGACGCGCTGCGCGATCTCGATCCGGGCGACGTATTGCTCCACCGCTTTTCGCCGACCGGTTTCTATTCGTCTGCGGTGCGCACATCGTTCCTCCGCAACCTCCAGACCCGCAGCGAACGCCAGATCCCCTATTCACGAGTCCAAGCCGGTGAACATACTGTGCAGCTCGATGCCGGGGTCAAGGGCAAAAACTTCTGGGTTACCGCCAAAGACCGCGACCGGGCCCGCGGCTGGGTCGCACAGGGTCTGACCGAAGCTGTCCGCACGCCGGATGACACGGTGGTGTTCGTTACGCTGGGTGAGCGTGAGGTGATCCGCAAGGACCAGGCCGATTGCATGGGCTGCCTGTCGCACTGCGGCTTTTCGGCATGGAAAGACCATGACGACTATTCGACAGGGCGCCTGGCGGACCCGCGCAGCTTCTGCATCCAGAAAACCTTGCAGGATATCGCACATGGAGGGCCGGTGGACGAAAATCTGATGTTCGCCGGTCACTCGGCCTATCGCTTCAAGCAGGACCCGTTCTATTCGAACAACTTCACCCCGTCGGTAAAGCAGTTGGTGGACCGGATACTGACCGGGGATTGAACTAAGCGGCAGACAGGGTGGCAATGGTCGGCCGGCTGTAAGCCTCGGTCGCAGCGGGAATTTAATCGAGGGGGCGCTTCAAATGCTGACCGGAACAATTGTATTCGCTGCCTTTGCAGCATTGATTGCTGTGCCGCTCGCGGGTTTGCTGCTGCTGCGGTACTTGCTGACCGGAGAAACGAGCCAGGAGGGAGTGGAGGCACCAGTCCCGCTGTACGCAATGATGTGGCGGTACTTTCTGCGCACTGTGGGGGAAGGGCCGCGCTTGCTCACCTACCGGCGGAACGAGCGCGGACAGTTCAAGGCTGTGCGGCGGTAGCAAACAGCCGCCAACCCTGGCGATCCGTGAGGAAGCTTCAGGGGCTGGAATAAACGCCGCGACCTGATGTTCGCTGGACATTGGGCTTGTAGGTTCAAGCAGGACCTGTTCTATTCGAATAACTTCACGCCGTCGGTGAAGCAGCTGGTCGACCGGATTTTGACGGGGGATTGAGGGAGCAGGGGCAGCTAATGGCCACCTCGAAAAATGCTCCCTTTCCAAGGCAATCTAAATCCGATTCAAGGATGCTGAACCGCTGAGGGATTTTGCATCATGAGCCAGCCCGGATTTTTCGATTTGCAGCGGCGGTATGAGGGGCTGGACGCGAAGT
>JANLQW010000033.1:0-2341 GCA_031368085.1 Novosphingobium sp.
TGCTGGCGCGGCTGATCGTCGACACGGTCGAACAATCGGGGGTCGAGCGCGCGCGTATCGGCGCTGTCGTGGTGGCGCAGCCCCGACCTTACACGCGCCAGCAATATTTCAGCACATTCCTCACGGCCTATCTCCGGCTGCCGTGCAGCGGGATCGTCATGGAAGTGCTGGGCAATGGGCTGACCGCGGCGCTGGCATTCGACAAGGCGGTTGACGAGATTCTGCTTGGCCGCGCCGATGTCGCGCTGGCGGTCGGCATCAACATGGAAACTGCGGTCAGCGCGCGCGATCATATGATGGAAAGCATGCGCAAAACCGGCGATGTCGATTTTCATGCGCCGGCCGGGTTCACGCCGATCAGCTGGTACGCGCTCGATATGCAGCGTTACATGTATGAGTATGGGGTCGACCGGGCATTGGTGGCGTCGGTCGCGGTCAAGAACCGCGCGCATGCGGCGCTTAACCCGCTGGCCCAGTTTCGCAAGCCGATCACGTTGGAGGAAGTGCTGGCCCAGCGGCCTATCGTCGAGCCGCTCGGCCTGTACGAAGTTCCGCCGCGCGGCGACGGGGCCGCCTGCGTGATCGTCGCCAGCGAAGATTATGCGCGGCGGCTTGGCCGGCCTTACGTTGTGGTCCGAGGACGCGCTTTCCACCACGAAGGAGTCCACCAGCTCGCTGACGTGCCGACCGACATGATTGCATTCGATGCGGCCGCACAGGCAGCGGCATCTGCTTACGAAACTGCCGGGATAGGCCCCGAAGACCTCGATCTGGCCGAGCTTTATGCGCCATGCACGATCGTCGAGGTGCTCGCCAGCGAGGCCGCTAACCTCGTTCCGCGCGGCCAGGGAGCGCATGCGGCGGCGGCGGGCGAAACCAGCCTCGGCGGGCGGATCCCGCTCGGCACGTCGGGGGGGCTGACATCGCGCGGCCACCCGTCCTACGCAACGCCTCTCTATAACCTTGTCGAATTGTGCGACCAGTTACGCGACCGTGCGGGTGCCCGTCAGGTTGCTGGCGCCAGATTGGGTCTGCTGATGAATGAACTCGGCAATTATAACGCGGCGCTGGTCCATGTCCTGGAGGCAGCCGGATGACCATGCCCATCCGCAGCATCGCGCATCCGCGCCGCTACCCGCCGCGCGTCACCGAATTCACACAGCTGTTCTGGAATGCGTTGACGGAAGGTCGTTTCCTGGTCACGCGCTGCGCCCGCTGCAACCATTGCAGCTTCCCTCCCAAACCGATTTGCCCCGCCTGCTGGGCCAGCGAGATCGGGTGGTTGGAGGTGGGCACCACCGGCCGGCTCTATTCGTGGACGCGCGTTCACGCCGGCCCGGCAATCTTCGATCCCGACCTGCCCTATGCGATCGGTATCGTCGACCTTGACGCCGGCATCCGGCTGGCCTGCCCGCTCATCGGAGACGAGACAGGTTGGCGATGCGGAATGCCGGTCGAGCTAGTCAGCTGCATTTATGAAGACGGGCCCTTTTATGCGGCCTCCGCGATAGTGGCTTCCGGCGCTTAGGCATCTCTGATATGTCCAAACCGATTCTTGCCGGCGCGGACCGGGCATCTATATTCTTGCAGGAGAGCGTCGATGAGTAGCATTGTTCAGACAGCAGAGATCGGCAGTTTGGCTCGGGTAACCGGCGACGCCGACGGATTTGCCATTGCCGACCGCTACCAGTCCAAAGTCTTCCCCGATGGCTCGTCGCTCGTGCGCTGCGAGCAGATCCCCTGGACCCCCTGGGCAATGGAAGGCAGCGAATTCAAATTGCTTTACATCAACCGCGCCCACGGCATGTTCACGGCCTTGATCAGGATGCGCAGCGGGCTCGAGACTCCCGACCATCATCATTTCGGTGAAGCGCATGCGCTCGTGCTCGAGGGGGATTTCTCGTACGAATATGGCACGATGTACACGGGCGATTATATTGTCGAGGCGGGCGGGATCCACCACAAGCCGACCATTGGCGCTGACGGTGCGACGTTCTTCGTGATCTTCTACGCCGGGCTGAGCGGCGTCGGGACGAACGGCATCCCGGAAGGCGAATTCATCGATTGCGAATGGATGTATCGCTCCGCCAAGGCGAACGGTGCCGCGGATCATCTCCCACCGCCGCCCTTCCAGGCGCTTAACGCCGAAAAAGCGCTTTGACGGGAGAGCCTTCGATGATGAAAATCCGGCTTCGCGCCGCCGCCGTGGTTTGCCTTGCCATGTTCTGGACCGGCACAGCCGTTGCGCAGCATGCTGATGGGATACTCCTGCAGCGGCCCGCAGACGCCAAATTCATGTCCGTGCCGGGGGTGCCTGCATGCACCACGATCGCGCCGCTGC
>JANLQW010000085.1:0-5167 GCA_031368085.1 Novosphingobium sp.
CCGATTGCAGCGCGACATACATGTCCGCGACTTTGGCCTGCATCAGCTGGAAGGTGCCGATCGGCTGGCCGAACTGCTTGCGCTCACGGACGTAGGGGATCACCGTATCGAGACAGGCCTGCATGATGCCGATCTGGATGCCGGAGAGTACCACGCGTTCATAGTCGAGGCCGGACATCAGCACGCCGACCCCGCCGTGCAGCGGGCCGAGGATGTTTTCCTCCGGCACGAAACAATCGTCAAACACCAGTTCCGCCGTCGGCGAGCCGCGCATGCCCATTTTGTCGATCTTCTGGCCAATGGAAAAACCGGGGAAGTCCTTCTCGATCAGGAAGGCGGTTATGCCGCGGCTGTTGTCGCCGGTTTTGGCGTAGACCACGAGTGTGTCGGCATAGGTGGCATTGGTGATCCAGAATTTGGTGCCATTGAGCCGGAATCCGCCCACGACCGCCTCGGCCCGCAGTTTCATAGCGACGACGTCCGAGCCCGCCCCCGCTTCCGACATGGCAAGGCTGCCGACATGCTCGCCCGAAATCAGCTTGGGCAGATATTTCGCCTTCTGCTCGGGATTGCCCCAGCGGCGGATCTGGTTGACGCAGAGGTTGGAATGCGCGCCGTAGCTGAGCCCCACCGATGCCGAGGCCCGGCTGACTTCCTCAACCGCGACGGTGTGGTCCAGATAGCCCAGCCCCAGCCCGCCAAATTCCTCCTCGACGGTAATCCCGTGCAGCCCCAGCGCGCCCATCGCCGGCCACAATTCGCGCGGGAACCAGTCTTCGGCATCGACCCTGGCCGCCAGCGGGGCGACCTGCTCATCGGCGAAGCGCGCCGCCGCCTCGCGGATCATGTCGGCGCTTTCGGGCAGGCCGAAATCGAAATGGGGCGTGGCGCGTATAGTCATGCGTGAGCAATCCTTCCAATCACAGAAAGCCGGGATTACGCTTCCGGCCCAGCGCGGTCCAGAAGGACAATTTGCCGCTATAGCGCGAATCCCCGGTTCTATTGGTCTCGCGAATTTGCCGCGGTGCTTGTCAAGTGCGGACAGCGCGTGCTTATGGCCGCGCGGAAACTTAGCGCCAACTGCGGGCGGCCATGCTAACCGGTTCACGGATGGCTAATGTGCCAGACGATAAAAATGGGCACTATTTCCCTATCGCAAGCAGGACCTGTGCTGGACATGAAACTCAAGATCATCCTTCCGCTAGCCGCTGCTGGCCCGCTCGCCATGGCCACCGCCCTGCCCGCCGCGCCTGCTGCGCCGGGGCCGGACGGAGCTACCTTGTTCCGCCAGCGCTGCGCCGGCTGCCACTCAGTCGCGCCGGGCGCGGGGGCGATGGTGGGGCCTAACCTTGGCGGGCTTGTCGGCCGGAAGGCCGCTTCCACCAAATTCACCTATTCGCCGGCATTGAAAGCTTCTAAACTGGTGTGGAACCGCGCCACTCTTGACCGCTTCCTTACCGCGCCGATGAAATTGGTGCCGGGTACGCGGATGGTGGTCTCGGTATCCGATGCCAAGCAGCGCGCGGCGATCCTCGACTTTCTGGCAAAGCCCGCCAAGTGAACCATGACCGCGCCGCTGCTCGAAGGAGCTGACTGGCCGGTCTTCGGCTGGGACGACGATATTCGCCCGGCGCTGGCCGAAGCGCTCGCCGCGGGCCGGTCGTCTGCGCTCGCCACGCTGTTCCAGGTCGAGGGCAGCGCCCCGCGCGGAGCCGGCGCGCAGATGCTGTTCGATCCCCCTCACGCCAGCGGCTATTTCTCCGGCGACTGCATCGAGGCTGACGTTGCCTCCCACGCTGCCGAAGTGCTGGCGGACGGCAAGCCGCAGCATCTCCACTACGGAACCGGCAGCCCGTGGATCGACATCCGCCTGCGCTGCGGCGGCACGTTGCATGTGCTGGTCGAGCGGATTGCCCCCGACAGCGGCGCGGCGCGGGCGCTGATCGAACATGCCAGTGCGCGCCGCCAGTGCCTGTGGTCGAGCGACGGCACCGGGCAGCGGGTCAGCGTCGGGACCGGCCCGCTGCTTGCCGTCAGCGGCGATCCGCTGCGCATTGCCCGGCGCTACGATCCCCCGCGCCGGCTGGTGGTTTCCGGCGGCGACCCCGGCGCGCTGGCGCTGGCGAAGCTGGCCGCCGAAGCCCGCATCGAGACGATTCTGGTGCGCCCCGACGGCCCGGACGCGCCGCCGCCTTTTGCCGTTTCGCAGTATGTCCGCGAGGAAGTCACCACGGCGCTGGACCGGCTTGGCGTCGATCGCTGGACCGCGTTTGTCGGCGCAACCCATGAGGACCACCACGACCTCGCCGCCTGCCTGCACGCACTGCGGCGCGGCGCGGGCTATGTTGGCATGATCGGCGCAAGGTCGCGCGCGCCCGGCCGGCACGCCGCGCTGAAGGCTGCGGGTGCGAGCGACGCGGAACTTGCCAAGCTGCACCTGTCGCCTGGCATTCCCGGCCTCGGCAAGGCGCCGTGGGAAGTAGCGACCGGTATCCTTGCCGAAGTGCTGCAGGCAATGAACCCCGCGCGCGAACGGGCATGAGGCTCGTCGCGATCGTCCTCGCGGCGGGCGCGGGCAGCCGGTTTGGCGGCGACAAGCTGTCCGCGCGCTTTCGGGACGAGCCACTGATCGCCCACGCCATCCGCGCCGCCCGCGCCGCGCCGGTCGAGCGGGTGATCGTGGTGTGCGGACCGGCCCTGGACATTGGTGACTGGCCGGGAGAGCCGCCGGTCGCGGCGCTGCGCATCGCCAGCCCGGAACTTTCGGCTTCGCTCAAAGCCGGGATCGCGGCGGCGGGGGCGGTGGACGGCGCATTGCTGTTTCTCGGCGACATGCCGCTCATTCCGCTCGGCCTTGCCGCCGATCTGGCGGCCAGCCTCGGCACTGCATTCGCCGCCATTCCGCGCTGGCAGGGCAAGCAGGGCCACCCGGTGCTGCTTTCCGCCGCAGCCTTCCCCGCCATCGCTGGTCTCCGGGGCGATGAAGGCGCCGGGCGGCTGCTGGGGGCGCGCAATGATATTGCATTTGTCGAGGTAGCAGAGGAAGGTGTCACCCTCGACATCGACCGGGCCGAAGACATCGCCCGGCTGGAAATTCGCTTATGAGCGATATGGCACTGACAGCGACGACGGCTGAGCCCGCTGCAATGATTCCCCAGGGCGGCGACCTGGTCCGCCGCCATCGCCTGTCGACCCGCTTCTGGCACTGGGTGAATGTCGTAGCATTGTTTATCATGCTGATGAGCGGGCTGATGATCTTCAATGCCCACCCCCGGCTCTATTGGGGTGAATACGGCGCCAATCCTGATTATGCCTGGCTGGAGATCGGCGCGGCGCAGGGCGAGGGCCGGCTGCGGGTTGGCGGGCTGTCGCTGGAGTCAACCGGCGTGCTGGGCCTGTCGCCCGGGCCCGATGGCTCAATGCAGAGGGTCGCCTTTCCCGGCTGGGCGACGATCCCGTCGCAATACAGCCTTGCCGATGCGCGGCTATGGCATCTCGCCTTTGCCTGGGTGCTGGGGCTGGGGGCGCTCGTCTATCTGCTATGGTCGCTGGCGAACGGCCATATCCGGCGCGATCTGCTGCTGGCGCGCGGCGAGTGGCGGCTGGCGCATATCTGGCGCGACATTAAACAACATGCCCGGTTGCGCTTTCCCACTGGCGCGGCGGCGCTGCGGTACAATGTGCTGCAGAAATTCGCCTATCTGAGCGTTCTGCTGGTGCTGCTGCCGCTGGTGATCCTGACCGGCCTCGCCATGTCGCCCGGCTTCGACGCCGCAGTGCCGATCTCCGCCGCATTTGCTGGCCGGCAGAGCGCGCGCTCGCTGCATTTCCTCGCCGCTTTCGGCCTGCTCGCCTTCATTCTCGTACATGTCATCATGGTCGTGCTGGCTGGTCCGATCAACGAAATGCGCTCGATGATCACGGGCTGGTACCGGCTGCCGCGCGAACGCGAGGAACGCAAATGAGCGGGCAATCGGCGATCCTTACCCGCCGCCGACTGCTCGGCGCGGGCGCGCTTGGAGCGGGCGGACTGGTGCTGGCAGGCTGCGACCGGCTGAATGCCAGCCCCGGCTTCCGCTCGGTGTTGCAGCAGGCCGAGGGCTTGCATAGGGGCTCTCAGCGCCTGATCGGCGGCGACGGCGCACTCGCGCGTGAATATTCGCTCGCCGATTTGTCGCCAGTTTTCCGCGTCAATGGCAACAGCAAAGTCGAAGACAGCACCTATCGGCAACACGCCGCGTCTGGCTTTGCCCAGTGGTTGTTGGTGGTGGACGGACTGGTCCGGCGTCCGCTGGCGCTGCCGCTTTCCGCATTACAGGCAATGCCGCAGCGCACGCAGATCACCCGCCACGATTGCGTCGAGGGCTGGAGCGCGATCGGCCAATGGCAGGGGCCGCAGCTTGGGCAGGTGCTCAGCCTCGCCGGGCTGCTGCCCGCCGCGCGCTACATCGTGTTCCACTGCGCCGACCGTTTCGGCAGCGCCCCCTATTACGAATCGATCGACCTCGCCGATGCCTTCCATCCGCAGACCATCCTCGCCTGGCGGATGAATGGCCAGCCGCTCCCCATCGGCCACGGCGCGCCTCTGCGGCTGCGAGTCGAGCGGCAGCTGGGTTACAAGCATGCGAAATACGTCATGCGCGTGGAAGCGCGCTCCAGCCTGGCCGGGCTCTATGGCGGCAAGGGCGGCTACTGGGAGGACGGCCACGGCTATCAGTGGCACGCGGGGATTTGACGCCTGCCACCTCTCGAGCGATTACCGGAGCCGCAACTCCGGCCTCAACATGGACCAGATGGCGGCCCGCGCCGTGCGCGCGCTTTGCCGAATGATTTCGCCGCTGCTACGTTGACCAGAGCGGCGATCTTATGGCAAGCGCAGCAAGGCTGAGATACCGCGTGTAAACCAAGCGGCAGATCAGTCTCTGTCCGCACCGCCAGAATGGCGATTTTCGGCGGAAATGCGGGTGTAGCTCAATGGCAGAGCAGAAGCTTCCCAAGCTTACGACGAGGGTTCGATTCCCTTCACCCGCTCCAGATCTTAAGATCTAACTAACTTCCTGAAAACAAACGGTAAAATCCAGCTCCATCTGCCTGTGTGGGATTTGTGTAGAAAGAATCGGGGATCCGCGCGCTTCGCGCGGCTTGGATTCGGCACTTGGATTTGAGA
>JANLQW010000107.1:0-7414 GCA_031368085.1 Novosphingobium sp.
CGCGCGTTACCGTGCGCTTCGCCCTGATCGAGACCAGCCAGCCCCAAGCCGCAGAAGGCTAGCACGGCTTGACCCGCTTCGCGCTGACACTCGAATTCGATGGCGGTCCGTTCATGGGCCTGCAACGCCAGCCGCACGGACCTTCGGTGCAGCAGGCGGTTGAGGAGGCTGTCCTGGCCGTCACGGGCGAGGATGTGACCATGCATGCCGCAGGGCGCACCGATGCCGGCGTCCACGCGCTGGCGATGCGCGCCCATGTCGACATCGCCAAGCCGATTGCGCCGTTCCGGCTTGGCGAGGCGCTGAATGCGAAATTGCGGCCCCGGCCGATCGCGGTGACCGGCTGCGAGCTGGTCCCTAACGACTGGCACGCCCGCTTTTCGTGCACCGGGCGCAGCTATCTCTACCGCATCGTCAACCGCCGCGCGCCGCTGACGCTTGAGGCCGGGCGGGCCTGGCTTGTGCGCCACCGGCTCGATGCCGACGCCATGCACCGCGCCGCGCAACGTCTCGTCGGACGCCACGATTTCACCACCTTCCGTTCGGGCCACTGCCAGTCGGCCAGCCCGGTGAAGACGCTTGACCGGCTGGATGTGGCGCGTTCAGGCGAACGGGTGACGATCGAGGCCGAGGCGCGCAGCTTCCTCCACCACCAGGTGCGCTCGATGGTCGGCTGCCTGGTGCTGGTCGGGCTGGGGCGGTGGGAGGAAAGCCGGATCGCTGAAGCATTGGCAGCGACGGATCGGGCCGCACTGGGGCTCAACGCACCGCCGCAGGGGCTGTATTTCGTGGAGGCGCAATATCCGGAGTGAATTCCTCCCCGTTTTCGCGCAGCGCAAATGGGGAGGTGGCAGAACGAAGGTCTGACGGAGGGGTGAATCCGACGCTGCAATACCCCCTCCACCTCCCCCTTCGCGGGCGGTCCCCCTCCCCATTTGTGCTGCGCAAAAATGGAGAGGATTTAGCTCTTCCCCACCACGCTCTCAGGCAAGTCCGTCCCGAACACCCGCTGGTAATATTCCGCTACCAGCATCCGCTCGGTCTCGTCGCATTTGTTGAGGAACGAGAGGCGGAAGGCAAAGCCGACGTCCTTGAAGATCGCGGTGTTCTGCGCCCAGGTGATCACCGTGCGCGGGCTCATCACGGTGGAGATGTCGCCGTTTATGAAACCCTGGCGGGTGAGGTCGGCGACCTTGACCATGTCGGCGACCATCTTGTCGCTCATGCCTTCGGACTTCGACAACACGATTTGGCTTTCAACCGCTGCCGGGAGATAATTCAGCCCGACGACGATATTCCAACGGTCCATCTGCCCCTGATTGATCGCCTGGGTGCCGTGATAAAGCCCCGAAGTATCGCCGAGACCGACCGTGTTGGCGGTGGAGAACAGGCGGAACCATTTGTTCGGGCGGATCACCCGGTTCTGGTCGAGCAGGGTTAGCTTGCCCTCGGCTTCCAGCACGCGCTGGATGACGAACATGACGTCGGGGCGGCCGGCATCATATTCGTCGAACACCAGCGCGGTCGGCGTCTGCAGGGCCCAGGGCAGCAGGCCTTCGCGGAATTCGGTGACCTGGAGCCCGTCGCGCAGGACGATGGCGTCGCGCCCGATCAGGTCGATGCGGCTGATGTGCGCGTCGAGATTGATCCGGATGCACGGCCAGTTGAGCCTTGCGGCGACCTGCTCGATATGGGTGGATTTGCCGGTGCCGTGATAGCCCTGCACCATCACCCGCCGGTTGAATGCGAAGCCCGCCAGGATCGCCAGCGTCGTGTCGGGATCGAACACATAGCTGGCATCGAAATCCGGTACGCGCTCATCCGCTTCAGAAAAGGCGGGGACAGCCATGTCAATGTCGATGCCGAAGTGCTTGCGCACGTCGATCTCGCGGTCGGGCGCATCGAGGATAGTGGCCGAGCGGCTGTCGGGCTGAATGTTGGGGATGTCGGTCATAGGCGCTATCGCCTATACGGGCACAAGCAGAGCTGCAATAAGCTTTGCGCTTCATAGGCCACTCGACCCGGAGATTTGCATGAAGGTTTACGGCGTGCTTCTGTCGCCTTTCGTCCGCAAGGTCTGCCTTGTCGCGGAAGAGAAGGGCATTGCTTACGAGTTGGTGATGTCGGGCCCGAACAGTTCCGACCCCGAGTTCGCCGCCGCCAGCCCGTTCGGCAAGATTCCGGCGATAAGGGACGGTGAATACCGGCTCGCCGATTCCACCGCGATTGTCACCTATCTCGAAGCCAAGCATCCCGAAATCGCCATGCTCCCCGCCGATCCTCAGGCGCGTGGCCGGGCGATGTGGTTCGACGAATTCGCCGACACCATCCTGGCCGGCTCGGGCCTCAAGATCCTGTTCAACCGCCTTGTCGGCCCCAAGATCCTCAAGGTCGGCGGGGATGAGGCGATCGCGCTGCAGGGCGAAGGCGAACTGCCGGGCATCCTCAGCTATTTCGAAAGTGCCGTGCCGGAGAGCGGCTGGCTGGTTGGCGATGCGTTCACGCTGGCGGATGTTTCGGTGGCGTCGGTGTTCCGCAGTCTCGGCTATGTCGGGCATGATCCGAAATCCGAGACACATCCCCGCACCGCAGCCTGGTACGCGCGGGTCTGCCAGCGGCCGGCGTGGCGGAAAATCGCCGAACGCGAGGCGCGGCGCTAAAGACTTGCCCGGGGCCTTCTCATGGCGTCGCTACCGCCCTGGCGCAGGTCTTCTCTGGTTAGACCGGCTTGGCGCTGATTGAGGGCAACCCGCCGCGCAAATCGTTAAAACGGCGCGGCCCGAATATCAATTTGCGAACTATCCGCAGCGATGAGCGTTCTCCGATCAGTTAATAGCGTTCCAACCGAGGAGATCGAAAATGTCCTATATCGAAGGTTTTGTCGTCCCGGTACCACAGGCCAACCGCGAGAAGTTCATCGATCATGCCCGCATGAGCGACGCCGTATTCATCGACAATGGCGCCAGCCAGGTCGTGGAATGCTGGGAAGATAATGTCCCCCACGGCAAAACCACCGACTTTTTCGGCGCGGTTGCCAGCAAAGACGACGAGGCAATTGTCTTCAGCTGGATCGAATGGCCCGACAAGGCGGCGCGAAGCCAAATGGAATCGCGGATGAGCGAGCTGATGAAAAGCGACGACCGGTTCAATCCTGACAAAAACCCGATGCCGTTCGATGGCAAGCGCATGATCTATGGCGGATTCGAGCCGATCGTCGAACAAGGCGAACACCGCGCCGACAGCTACGTCCAGGGCTTCGTGGTCCCCGTCCCCGCCGCCCAGCGCGAGGCTTATCGCAAAATGGCCGAGGATACCTGGCCGATGTTCATGGGCTACGGCGCGACACGCCTGGTCGAATGCTGGGACGACGACGTTCCCGCAGGCAAGGTCACCGATTTCCGCTGCGCGGTGAAGGCGGAACCTGACGAGAAGGTGGTGTTCTCCTTCATGGAATGGCCCTCGCGCGAAGTCTGCGACGCGGCTCAGGAAAGGATGATGCAGGACGACAGCATGCCGATGCCCGACGACATGCCGTTCGACGGCAAACGCATGATCTTTGGCGGTTTCACGCCCGTCGTGGCACTGGGAGAATAATCATGGCCAATATCCAAGGCGATTTCATCTGGTACGAACTGCTCACCGGCGATGCCGATGCCGCGCAGGCATTCTATGGCTCGGTACTGGAGTGGAGCATTGCCGATAGCGGCATGCCCGACATGGACTATCGCATCATCACTGCCTCCGAAGGGAGCGTCGCGGGATTGATGGCGATTACCCCGGAAATGGCGGAACATGGCGCCCGCCCCGCCTGGCTCGGGTACATTGCGGTAGACAGCGTCGATGCCAGTATCGCCGCGATCACCGGCGCTGGCGGAAGCGTGCTGATGCCGGCGATGGATATTCCCACGGTCGGCCGCATCGCCATGGTCGCCGATCCGCATGGCGCGCCATTCTATGTCATGTCGCCGGAAGGCGAAGGCGAGAGTCATGCCTTTTCCAAGGACCGGCCGCGCATCGGCCATTGCGCCTGGAACGAATTGGTCACCCCCGATCAGACCGCGTCCTGGGCGTTCTACGGCGCACAATTCGGCTGGGTGAACAGCGATTCGATGGATATGGGCCCAATGGGGAGCTATCAGTTCATTAGCCACAGCGGCATGCTGGGCGCGATGATGAAAGGAACCCCGGAAATGGGTCCGCCGCATTGGAACCAGTACTTCCGGGTGGCCGATATCGATATTGCTGTTGCTGCCATCGGTGCGGGCGGTGGTAGCGTCATTAACGGCCCGATGGAGATCCCCGGCGGCGATTTCTCGCTGAATGGCATCGATCCACAAGGCGCCCACTTCGGCCTCGTCGGCGCGAAGAAGGGCTGATTGTGGCCACTTATACCTTCTTCACCAACCCGATGTCGCGCGGCCAGATCGCCCGCTGGGCGCTGCATGAGGCGGGTGCGGATTACGAGCAGGTGCTGGTGCGCTGGGACAACAAGCCGCCAGCCCTGCTCGTGGCCAATCCGATGGGCAAGGTGCCGACCATCGTTCACCACGACAATGGAACCGACCGGGTGGTGACCGAGGCGGCGGCGATCTGTCATTACCTTGCCGAGATGCACCCCGAAGCGGGCCTGCTGCCCAAGGATGCGGAAATGGCCGACTATTTTCGCTGGCTGTTCTTCGCCGCCGGCCCGGTCGAGGCGGCGGTGACGGCGCGATCGCTCGGCTTTGAGCCTCCGCTGGAAAAGCAGGGATTTGTCGGCTGGGGTAATTTCGAACGCGCGATCTCCGCAATCGCACAGCATCTCGCCGGGCGGAACTATGTTTGCGGCGACCGGTTTACCATGGCGGACGTCTATGTCGGCAGCCAGATCGACTGGGGCCTGACCTTCGGCACGATCCCGCCGAACGAGGCCTTCGTCGCCTATGCCGAACGGCTCCAGGCGCGGTCTGCTTACAAAGCAGCGAAGGCGGTCGACAACGGGCTCATCGAGGAGATGCGCAAATGAACTGGAAGAACACCATCTGCCTGTGGTTCGAAGGCGCCGCCGAAGAAGCAGCGAACTTCTACGCCGCGACCTTTCCCGATACCCATGTGACCGCTGTCCAGCGGGCACCAGCCGATTACCCCGATGGCAAGGCCGGTGACGTGCTGACGGTCGAATTCAATGTCTGCGGGATCCCCTGTATCGGCCTCAACGGCGGGCCCAGGTTCAAGCACAGCGAGGCCTTCTCGTTCCAGATCGCCACCGAGGATCAGGAGGAGACCGATCGTTACTGGAACGCGATCGTCGGCAACGGGGGCGAGGAAAGCCAGTGCGGCTGGTGCAAGGACAAGTGGGGCATCTCATGGCAAATCACTCCGCGCGTACTCACCCAGGCGATGGCGGCCGGGGGCGATGAGAGCAAACGCGCTTTCGAAGCAATGATGGGAATGAAAAAGATCGACGTTGCGGCAATCGAGGCAGCGCGCAAGGGCTGACCGATGCTGAAATTCTTCGAAAGGGCGCCCGACCGCGATTGAAGGGAGTTTTCGGTTATGACCGCGCAGCTCAACCACACCATTGTCTGGTGCAGCGACAAGGCCCGCTCTTCCGCCTACCTGTGCGATTTGCTGGGCCTGCCGCCGGCCAAGCCTTTCAGCAATTTTCTCGTTGCCGAACTCGGCAACGGAGTGTCGATGGATTATATGGAGAAAGAGGGGCTGATTGCGCCGCAGCACTATGCCTTCCTCGTCAGCGATGCGGAATTCGACGCCGGTTTCGCCATGGTGAAGGAACGCGGCCAGACCTGCTGGGCTGACCCCATGCGCAGCAAGCCGGGCGAGATCAACCGCCACTGGGGCGGCCGCGGGTTCTATTTCGAGGATCCCGACGGGCACTTCCTCGAACTCATAACCAAGCCCTATGGATCGCAGGCCGACCTGTGACCGAGAGCGCAAACTCGCGCGAACTTTCCGTCACCCGCTTCATCGCCGCCCCGCCGGCGAAAGTCTGGAAGGTGATGACCGACCGCCAGGAAGAATGGTGGTGCCCCGTGCCATGGCAGGCGAAAATCGACCAGCAGGACCGCCGGCCCGGCGGCGCATGCAACATGACCTTCCACGGGCCGGACGGCGAGCGGGAGGCGCAGAACGGCATTTATCTTGCCTATGAGGAAGGCCGCCGCTTCATTACCACCGATGCCGTCACCGCCGACTTTACGCCGGCCGGGCCGTTCATGATCGGCATCTGGGAAATTGCGCCCGAAGGAGACGGCACCCGCTACACCGCCCGCGCCCGCCACTGGTCCGACGATGCGATGAAGCAACACGAGGAGATGGGTTTCACCGACGGCTGGGGCGCTTGCGCGGACCAGTTGAAGGCGCTGTGCGAGGCGGACTGAGCATTTCTTCCTCCCTCCCGCAAGCGGGAGGGGAAATTGTCTGAATTACACCAACCTTCACGCGAAGGCAGCCGCCTGGCGCAGCAGCTGATAGGCTTCGACCACGCCTTGCAGCCGCGCCTCGAAGCTGCGCTCGCCGCCATTGCGATCCGGGTGGTAGCGCCGCACCAGTTCGGAATAGCGCCTGCGCAGTTCGTTGCGACTGGCATCGAGCGGGAGACCCAGTACCTCCAGCGCGCGGCGCTCGTCGGAACGCAATATCTTGCCGTCCTTCCGCTCCGCCGGTTGCTGCATCCGCGCCCTTGCGCTGATCGCCTCCAGCGGGTCAGCGAAATCGGCCCAGCGTGGGGCTGCGTCGATGCCGGCGGTCAGATTGAAGGCGCGGGTTTCGCGCTCCCAGCCCGCGAGCGGCGATTGCGCATGGAGGATCTCGTCGGGCGTCATGCCGGCGAAAAAATCGTAGCCGGCGTTGAATGCGCGGATGTGATCGAGGCAGAACCAGCGGTATTCGCCCGGCCCGTCGAAGCCCGGCGAACGCCGGCCCGGCGCGCGAAATTCGCCGGACTCGCCGCAGTCCGGCCAGGCGCATTGCCTGTCGCTCGCCTCGTGGCGTCCATGGAACCGGTCTTGCGTCACTGTTTTTCACATGGGGAATGATGCGCTAGAAGGCCAGATACTCCAGAAGGAAAATTATGACCGGACCGCTCGCCCAGGAAATCGCCCACCTGCTCACCGCCGCCTTCGCCCCCACCCGGCTTGAGGTGATCAACGACAGCGCCACCCACCACGGCCATGCCGGCGACGATGGCAGCGGCGAATCCCATTTCACCATCGTCATCGAAAGCGCCGCCTTTTCCGGGGTGTCCCGGCTCGACCGGCAGCGCCAGGTCAACCGCGCATTGGGCGACATTCCCGGCCAGCGCGTCCATGCCTTGGCCATCAGGGCGTCGGCGCCTGGCGAGTGAGCGCGGACATCGAGGGCACAGATCAGACGATCCTGCGCGAGCGGGACGGGACGCCGGCGCAGGTCACCT
>JANLQW010000204.1:0-5646 GCA_031368085.1 Novosphingobium sp.
CACCGGCAAGGAACTGACACTATGATCCCAAGCCTCCCGCAGCCGCCTCGCTGTTGGTGCCAATGGAGTTGACCCGAACGGTATTTGCCGGGCTGCTCGTTGCGGGCTGCATTCTCGGGGCCGGCATGGATATTGTGGCAAGACGTATTCCGAATGGACTTTGCCTGGCGCTGTTGATCGCAGGACTTGGCTATGCCGCCTGGTTTGGCTCGTGGAGCGCGCTACTGTCACATGCTGGTTTCGCGGCGATCGCACTGGCGGTTGGCGCCGGTTTGTTCGGCTTGCGGTGGATCGGTGCCGGGGACGCCAAGTTTTTCGCCGGCGGTGCGGCCTGGTTCAGTTTTGAGCAGGCGCCGCTGGTGCTTATAGCTGTGTCGGGCGCAGGGCTGGGCTTGTTATTGGTCTGGTTTGTGTATCGCCGTATCAGGGGCCGCAAAATTTCGCGGCGAGACTCGCCTCCGCACGATCAGTTGCCCTATGGCGTGGCAATTGCATTGGGGGTGCTGGCCGCCTTTGCACAGATAGCTTGAAGTCTGCTTCAAAGTTCAAGTTGAGCGCGCGCGTGAAGGACGATCACACGCGGCACTGAACGATCAACCCGCTAGGCGGAGGAGCTTGGATCGGCTCGCCTGGCCGGTGCCTTGGCGCCTCACCCATCACGTTAGCATCTCGATTGTGAGCGGTGACAGTTATCGGCTCAACACATTCGCCGACCGGCACCGCGCCACCACAAACGCAGAGCAAGACCTTGCCACCACCGAAATCGTAGATCCCCGCCGCTGGTCGGGTCGAATATGCTAAGTATTTGAAAATTTGGTCGGGACGAGAGGATTCGAACCTCCGACCCCCACACCCCCAGTGTGATGCGCTACCAGGCTGCGCTACGTCCCGACCGAGGTGGCGGGCTATAGGCAGGTGCGGCCTGCAAGGCAAGCGTGCTGGCGATGGGATTGTTCCGAGGAGGGCCGCATCGCTCTGCGTTGCTATGCCCAGGCTTTGCTGCTAACCGCGCGCCATCCGAGCCTGGATACATCCGACGGCCACTGGCAATCGGCGGTGACCGCTCAGGGCAAGCTCCGAAATGAAAGCCGAAGTCCGCTCATGAACCCGCTACTTTCGCTCCTCGCTCCCGCTGCCGACGCCGCTGGTGCGCCGCCGGCCTGGATGCAGTTCCTGCCGCTCGTCGCCATGGCGCTAATCTTCTGGTTCCTCATTTTGCGCCCGCAAATGCGCCGTCAGAAGGAACAGCAGACCAAGATCGCGGCCATCAAAAAGGGCGATCAGGTGCTGACCGCTGGCGGCTTCGTTGGCAAGGTGATCAAGGTCGACGACCATTATGCCGACATCGAGCTGGCACCCAACGTCAAGGTAAAGGCGGTCAAATCGACAATTTCCGACATCATCGCACCGACAGGCACGGCGCCCGCCAATGATTGAGCCGCTCAGCGTGTCGGCAATCCCAGGGCAGGATTGACCGGCAATGCTCGATTTTCCCCGCTGGAAGCAGCTGTGGTTCTGGTTTCTGACGCTGACTGCGGCGGCGGCGGCGATGCCGTCGCTATTTTCCCTGACAAACGCGCATTGGCCAGCATTCCTGCCGAGTCCGGTCATCAACCTTGGCCTGGATCTGGCCGGGGGCAGCCATATCCTGCTGGAGGCCAACCCCGATCAGGTCGCCAAGCAGCGGATCGAGGCGATGGAGGAAAACGTCCGTGCGCGGCTGCGACAGGCGACGCCGGCAATCGCCATCGGCGATATTTCGAGCCGCGGCGGGCAACTGAGCTTCATGCTCCAGGATCCCTCCAAGGTTGACGCCACCCGCGAGCAAATCCTGCCGCTGACCAGCGGCGCTGGCCTCACCGGCCAGCGCGACTGGGACATCAAGGTTGAGGACGGCTCGCGTTTCGTGCTGACTCCCACGCCCGAGGGCATCGAGCAGGCGGTCGGCCTGGCAATGGACACGGCGACCGAAGTTGTCCGCAAGCGCATCGACGCGCTCGGCACGCGCGAGCCGACGATTATCCGTCAGGGCGACGACCGCATCGTCGTCCAGGTGCCCGGGCTCAAGGATCCACAGGCGCTGAAGAACCTGCTCGGCCAGACCGCCAACCTCGAGTTCAAGCTGGTTGACACCACCGCCTCACCGACCGACATCGCCCAGGGTATCGCCCCGCCGGGCAGCCAGATCGTCCCCTACGCCGATCCGGTCGAGGGCCGCAGTGTTTCTGCGATTGCGGTCAAGCGGCTGGGCGGCATTCGCGGCGACCGGCTGACCGATGCGATGCAGAGCTTCGAGCAGCAGACCAACGATCCGGTGGTGTCGATTACTTTCGACCAGCAGGGCGGCGCCAAATTTGCCAAGCTGACGACTGAGAACGTCAACCGGCCGTTCGCCATCATTCTCGACGGCAAGGTGCTTTCCGCGCCCAACATCAACGAGCCGATCCTTGGCGGCAGCGCCCAGATTTCCGGCAGCTTTACGGTGGAGACCGCCAACCAACTGGCGATTGCGCTGCGCTCGGGCGCGCTCCCGGTGGACCTGCGCGTGATGGAAGAGCGTTCGGTCGGGCCCGATCTCGGTGCGGATTCAATCCGCAAGGGAATGATCGCCATGCTGGTCGGCACGATCGCGCTGATGAGCTTCATTATCCTGACTTACGGCCGCTTCGGCGTCTATGCCTGCGTTGCGCTGGTGCTCAACGTCCTGATGATCCTGGGCGTCATGGCGATCGCAGGCACCACGCTGACGCTGCCCGGCATTGCCGGATTCGTCTTGACTATCGGCGCGGCTGTGGATGCCAATGTCCTGATTTACGAGCGTATCCGGGAAGAACGGGCGAGGGGTCGGCGCGTCGTCCAGGCAGTGGAGGTGGGCTACAAGGAAGCCAGCCGGGCGATTTTCGACGCCAATATCACCAATGTCATCGCGGCGGTGCTGATGTTCCTGTTCGGCTCGGGTCCGATCCGCGGTTTTGCCGTGGTGCTGATGATCGGCATTGTCACCTCGGTGTTTACCGCCGTAACGCTGACCCGCATGTGGGTAGCGCGCTGGCTGCGCAAGGCGCGGCCGGCGGACATCGTGATTTGACCCGGATGACCCCATGAAACTCCTCAAGCTCATCCCCGACAACACCAACATCCGCTTCCTGCGCTGGCGGGTGCCCTTCTACGCAATCAGCCTGCTGCTGATGGCAGCCTCGCTGGCGCTGGTATTCACCAAGGGGCTCAACCTCGGTGTCGATTTCATCGGCGGCCAGATGATCCGCGTCACCTTCGAACGCTCGGCCACCGCACCGGTGGGCGAGTTGCGCAAACAGGTCGGCGCGCTCGGCTATGGCGAGCCGACCATCCAGACCTTCGGCAAACCCAACCAGATCTCGATCCGGATGCGCCTTCCGGAAGGCTCCGAAGCCGATCCGGGCCTCTCGGAAGCGATGTCGAGCCGGATTACCCAAATGATCCGGGCGGAGCATGCCGATGCCCGGATCGACGGGGTGGATTCGGTCTCGGGCAAGGTTTCGGGCGAACTGTACAAAACCGGCATGACTGCGCTGATTGCGGCGATGGTGGCGATCTCGATTTATATCTGGGTGCGCTTCGAATGGCAGTTCGGCGTCGGCGCGCTGTTTTCGCTGGTGCATGACGTGACGCTAACGCTAGGTTTGTTTGCACTGACCCAGATGGAATTCGACCTCAATATCGTCGCAGCCGTTCTCACGCTGATCGGCTATTCGCTCAATGATACCATTGTTGTCTATGACCGGATTCGAGAGAATTTGAAGAAGTATCGGCGGATGCCGATGCCCGAGCTGCTCGACCTGTCGGTCAACGAAACGCTGTCGCGCACCATTGTAACTTCGCTGTCGATGCTCATCACGCTGCTGGCGCTGCTGCTGCTGGGGCCCAATGTCATCTTCGGCTTCACGGCAGCGATTACATTTGGCATTTTCGTCGGCACCTACAGCTCGATCTATATGGCGGCGCCGATCCTGATCTGGCTGAAAGTGACATCGACTAGCTTTGTGCCGGTCGAAAGCGAAACCGACCGGCAGGAACGGCTGGCGCGCGAGCGGAGTTAGTTTCCGGCCAGCCGCTTCCAATATCCGACCAGCTGGGCTGCATTGGCGTCCCAGCTGAACCCCATCGCGCCGCGCGCCACGGCATCGCGCGGCGGCGGAGCACCGATAAACTCACGCACCGCTTCAGCGATTGCCGCGCCGTCGCGCGGCACCAGGCGGCCGTATGCCGGATCGGTGATGAGTTCGGCCGCGCCGGGGATTGCTGTGGTGACGACTGGCGTGCCGCAGGCCAGCGCCTCGACCCAGGCATTGGCCAGCCCTTCGCTCGCGGTTGGCAGCACGAAAACGTCGGCTGCCGATAACAGCACCGGCAGCTCCGCATGGGGCACCGGGCCAAGGAAATGCACGCGGTCGGTCAGACCTAGCTGTGCCGCTTGTGACCGCAGCTGCGCTTCGTCCGGTCCGGTGCCGGCGAGCATCAGCTGCGCATCCGGAAGGTGAGTCAGGGCGTCGATGGCATAAGCCTGGCCTTTGCGCTCAAGCAGCGCGCCGACTGTCACCAGCAGCGTGATGTCCTGGCGCAAACCAAGCTGCTGCCGGCAAGTGGTGCGCTCCAGCGGACGGAAGCTGTGGTGATCAAGCCCTGTACGGTGAATGGTGATCCGCTCGCGGGGGAGGCCGAGTGCGGCCATGTCATCGGCAAGACCCGCAGACACCGCCAGCATTCCGGCAGCCTGCCGTGCGGCGCCAAGCACTTGCTCCGCCGTCCCTCGCCTGTGCCCCCAGAAGTGAATATCCGTCCCGCGCGCCTTGATCGAAAGGGGCAGTCCCAACGCGGCGGCGATGCGGGCAGCGGCTGGGCCATCAGGATAAAAGAATTGCGCATCGATTAGCTCGAAACTGTGTTCCGCATGGAGCCGGCGGGCGAGTGGCAGCACACTGCGCGCAATCGCCCCGGGGTTGAAGCGCCCGCCGATCCCCGGCAGCAGCCGGAAGCGCGGGCGCAGCACGGTGATGCCGCCGCGAAGCTCAGAGGCCGGTAGGCTGGTCAGCGCGCGGTAGCGCGGATGGAGCGAGAGCGGCCAGGGCGGAATGCCGAGGGGATTAACCAGCACCAGTTCGGCATCGCCGCGCAGCGCCACCGCCTGCATCTGGCGTTCGACAAAAATGCCGAAATTGGGCGCGCTGCCGTTGGGATACAGGGTGCTGATCGAGAGAACGCGAGCCATCGGGGTCAGAGCTTGCGAACCAGCATTTCCGCGGCCGCTAGCCACGCCGGGTTCTCGACGATGATCTGCTTGGTGCCGGGGCCGGGCGGCAGCAGAGCGACGCGGCCCTGGTCGCGGTCGATCATCCGGCCGAAGGCGAAGCGACCACCGGGGCGGGGGGCCAGGACATCGCGATTGAGCAGGCGGGCAAAGCCGTCTGGCGCCGTCTGGCGCAGCCAGATCTGATCGCCAGCGCGGTATTCGCCGGCGCTCGCCTCAACCGCCAGGGCCATGACTGGTCCTTCGCCGCCCAGCGCGGTCGGCAGGATCGCATCGCGCGGCGCGTTTAGCGCCTGGGCACCGCTCTCGGTGATCCGCGCGACCAGCCGGGGCTGAGCCGCGTCCGCACCGCGCAAGAG
>JANLQW010000240.1:0-6931 GCA_031368085.1 Novosphingobium sp.
GCCGCGCGCTATGACCGGGCGGCCAATCGCGTCATTGTCGATCTGACCAACGGCGCATCCTTCGCTTTCGCTCCGCAATTGCTGCAAGGCATGGAAGGCGGCACGCCCGATCAGTTTGCCGAGGTCGAGATGATCGCCGACGGATATGGCCTGCATTGGGAAGGGCTGGATGCCGATTTTACCGTGCCGGGCCTGCTCAACGGCATTTTCGGCACCGCCAAATGGATGGCGCAGCAGGCCGGCAGGGCCACTTCTCCGGCAAAGGCCGCCGCCGCGCGCGCCAATGGGGCGAAAGGCGGCAGGCCGAAGAAGGCGGCGGCCTGATCGCGGCGCAGGTGCCGCAGGCGGCACGCGTGTCTGGCGGCGGCGCGGGATCGCGCTCACGCTTGGCAAACTTTCCTACACGCGGTCCGCCTGTCACGCTTGGACCCATGCGCCAACCTCGCCTCTCCCCCTCGCCGCGCGCCGGGCTGCTCCCGCCGGACCGCAGCGATGCCGGTTTTCGGCATAACCCGTCACCTGTCACCCGGCGGGCGCATCCTCCTGAAACCGCACGGCAAAACCGGGGAGACCGGTGGGTGACACAGTGTCACCTTTGTCACCGGGCGCGCGCCGCAGCGGGGCCTTAGGCAAAGCCCTTGCTTTGCGCGCCGGAGCAGGCAATCTTCACCCCGGGAACGGCGGGGCGAGACCCGCAGCACTCGAGGGGGTATTATAATGTTCAATGCAACCAATCCGGTCAGCATCTTCCTGCCGATGCTGGTCGTCGTCCTGCTGACCTTCGTCGCCTTCATCCGCATGGCGGCGGCGCGGGCGGCGGGGATCAAGGCGGGGCAGGATGTGGGTTTTTATCGCGCGCATCAGGGGCCGCCAGAGCCTGCGGCGGCGGTCGTCGCAGTGCGGCACTATGGCAATCTGTTCGAGGCGCCGGTGCTGTTCTACGCCGCCTGCCTGACCGCTTTCGTGCTAAATGCCGTGACTGGCTGGGCGCTGATCTTCGCCTGGGCCTATGTCGCGGCGCGGCTGGTGCAGAGCGCGGTGCATCTGGGCTACAACAACCCGATGCACCGGGGCGGCGCATTCATGTTCGGCCTGCTGTTCGTCCTGGCGCTGTGGGTCACCGTAGCGCTGGCGATCTTCGCCCGGCTGTAGCAGCAAGCTATTCCGCCCCGCGCGGACGGTCGTTTTCGCGGCCGTGGGGGCCAAGGCCGTCTTCGTCGTCGTCGTCCATGCGCTCGCCGCGATAGGCGCTCATGTCGATGCGGCCATCGGTGAGCATCTGTTTCATGTGATCGACCAGATCGGGGGTGGAGCCGCCCTCGTCGTCGAAGCCGCCGCTGGGCACGCGCTCGCTGTCGCCGAAATCGGTGCCGTGCCTCAGCACCTCGCCGGCGACCGACTGGGCCTGTTCGCTTTCGTCGTCTTGCGAAGCGTTGTGCGCCTCGTGGGCAAGGTCGCGAATCGGCGGCGGCTGAGCCGGCGGCCGGCGGTTGGCAGGGGTCCGGGGGTTGACGGCCATGGGGTGTCTCCGCACTCGCGCAAGAATCGCGCAAGTCTATGAAGACACTACGTTTGAGTGGGCCTTCGGGTTCCCCGCAAGGCTAGCCAGGTTTGCGGACTAGCCATCGCCTCGCGCCGCTGCGCGTTAACCATGCCGAGCAACCACATCGCCTCATCGGCAATCAACCGCCACACAGTAGTTTGCGAGCATGATTCGCACTGGTATCAACTGGAAGGTATGGCTGGGGCTCTGGGCCCTGGTGCTGAGCGGGCTTGGCGTTGCCCTGACCGCAGCGCCCGCGCACGGTCCGGCCTGCACCGACCTGTCCGCAGTCGCGGTCGATACCCGGCCCGGCTTCATTTCGCTCGCGCCGCGTCCCGCCCCCGCGTGCCTCCGCATAGCTCTGCGCTGACACCCTAACGGGCCGGCGCGAACCCTGCCCCATCCGGCCAGCCTGGCGCGGCGAGGCCCATCACCTTGAACAGCGTGCCCATTTGGTCGTCGCCAATCAGTCGATGCTTGCCCGCCTGGAGCGCGTCGGCCTGTTCCGGGGCGTAGGCTGAAAGGGTGTCGGCGCGCATTTCGATGCCGAGATCGCGCAGCCAGCGGCCTTGCGGCACTGTGCCCAGCCATTTGGCCCCCCGAGCCTGCGCCGCCTCTGCCAGCGCGACGAAATCGACATGAGCGGTAAGGTCGCAGTCGCCCGGCGCAGCGAACGGATCGATCTTGCGGTGCGCGCGCACTGCCTGCAGGCTCGATCCGGTCCGGGCCTCGTCGTAGCCGTAATCGATCAGCAAGGCCGCCCCGCCCTGCGCCGCCAACCGGCCGGCAATCTCATCGACGATGGCGGCAGCGCCGGGGCAGGTTTCGATGATTGTCCCCGAGGGCGCTTGCCGCCGCGCGGCGGGCACGGCAGCATCCATCGGCAAGCTGCCCGCTACGGCTAGCAAACGCCCCTGCTCGATCCCGACCATGCGCTCGCGCCAGCCATCCTCGGTGTTTACAAGTTGGCGGACCGGCAGCGCATCGAAAAACTCGTTGGCAACGATCAGCACCGGACCGTCCAGCGGCACGCTTGCCAGATCGTCGTGCCACTGCGCCTCCGGCAGCGCCGCCAGCTGCACCGCCCGCAGCGCGCCTGAGCTTTCGACCAGATGCACATCCGGTGCCAGCCCATGGCGCGCCGCCGCCGGCAGCGCATCGCACGCCAGCGTGCCGCGCCCGGGGCCAAGTTCGACGTAATGGACCGGACCCGGGCGACCGGAGCGGGTCCAGATATCGGCCAGCCACACCCCGATCAGCTCGCCAAACATCTGGCTGATTTCCGGCGCGGTGATGAAATCGCCGCCCGCGCCCAGCGGATCGCGGCCGGCGTAATAGCGGGCGTTGGATTCGCCCATGTAGTGCATCAGGCTGATCGGCCCGGTGCTGGCGATCAGCCGCGCGAAAATCTCCGTCAGCGGCTCCGAAGGCCGAACCGGCGCCGCGCTCATGCCGGCGCGGGCGCCGCCCTGCTGCCCAGCGGCTGGCGGACAAATGCCCGGATGACGAAGAACAGGCCAACCGCGATCAGCGGCAGCGTCAGCCATTGGCCCATGGAAAGCCCGGTCCGTTCGGCAAATTCGGCCAGCTGGCTGTCGGGCTCGCGGAAGAACTCGACAATGAACCGCGCCAGGCCAATGCCGGCGGCGAAAATGCCGACAAGCAGGCCCGGCCGGTAGCGGGCGTGGGTTTTCCAGAACAGCAGCAGCATGACCACGGCCAGCAGCGCGCCTTCCAGCACCGCCTCGTAAAGCTGGCTCGGATGGCGCGGCAGCAGGCCGGCATCGGGGAACACCATCGCCCAGCGAACCCCTTCGCCCGCGACCCGGCCCCACAGCTCGCCGTTGACGAAATTGGCGAGGCGGCCGAACAGCATTCCGAACGGCACGCTGACGGCGATGTAATCGCTCACCCGCAGAAACGGCAGCCCGCCGCGCCACGACACCCAGGCGATGGCAAGCACCGTGCCGGCGAGGCCGCCGTGGAAGCTCATGCCGCCGTTCCACAGCTTGAGCAGCTCGAGCGGTTGCAACCACAGTCCGGGCGCGTAGAAAATCGCGTAGCCCAGCCGCCCGCCGAGGATGACGCCAAGCGTGCAGTAGAAAAACAGGTCGTCGCAGTGCCGCTGCGCCAGCGGCGCGCCTGGCGCCTTGATCATCCGCAACATGTGCCAATAGGCCAGGACGATCCCGGCGAGATAGGCGAGGCTGTACCACCGCAGAGTGAACACGCCGAGATCGATGCCGCGGGTGAGCCCCAGATCGACCCAATAGATCGGCTCCGCAGCGGCCAAGAGTGAAAGCACGTTTCGTAACCCCCTGATAGGCCGCCCGGTTGGATCGGCAGCGATGCGGCGCCTTCTGGCACAGCGGGGCAGGCAATGTCATCCGGCTTGTTGGCTTGCCAGCCCGATAGCCGGGGAAAGGCGAAGTCGCAAAGGCCGCTATGCCGCAGGCGGGAGTAGCGCTAAAGACGAACGATGACCGTCAGCCGTTTTCCCAACCAGCGCGCCATCATCGACCGCCGCGCGCTGGGCGAGGCCATCGCCGCTGCGGTCGGGGAGAACGGCGGACCTGCAGCCCGCCAGCGCGTCGTCGAATTGCTGCGTCAGGCGCTGGCCGACGGCCGCGCCGAGATCGCCCGCCGCCTCACCGAAAAACCAACTGCGGGCCATGACTGCGCCGAGGCGCAGTCGTTCCTCGTCGATCAGCTCATCCGCATAATTCACGACCATGTGATCGGCGACGTCTACCGCTCCAGCAATCGCTCCTCGGGCGAACGGCTGACGATCATGGCGGTCGGCGGCTATGGGCGCGGCGAGATGGCGCCGCATTCGGATGTCGATGTCGCCTTCCTCACCCCGATCAAGCAGACGCCGTGGTGCGAGCAGGTGATCGAGGCGATGCTCTATTTCCTGTGGGACCTCGCGCTCAAGGTCGGCCATTCCAGCCGCACCCTCGACGACATGGTCCGCATGGCCAAAAGCGACCTCACCATCCGCACCGCGCTGCTCGAAGGCCGCTATGTCTGGGGCGACCAGCCGCTTTACGACGAGGCGCAGCGGCGGTTTTGGGCCGACGTCGTGCAAGGCACCGAACAGAAATATGTCGCCGAAAAACTGGCCGAGCGCAACGACCGGCACAAGCGGCTGGGCGACAGCCGCTACCTCGTCGAGCCCAATGTCAAAGAGGGCAAAGGCTGCCTGCGCGACCTGCACACCCTCTACTGGATCGGCAAATACATCCACAAGGTGCGCGATGTCAGCGAACTGGTTGCTGTCGGCCTGCTCACCCCGGCCGAATACCGCGCTTTCCGCAAGGCCGAAAACTTCTTCTGGGCGGTGCGCTGCCATCTTCACACCCTGACCCGCCGCGCCGAGGACCGACTGACCTTCGACGTGCAGCGCGAAGTGGCGGCGCGGATGAAGTACAGCGACCGGCCGGGAAAGCGCGGGGTCGAGCGCTTCATGCAGTATTTCTTCTTGCAGGCGAAGGTCGTCGGCTCGCTCACCGGCGTGTTCCTCGGCCAGCTCGACGAGCAATTCGCCAAAAAGCAGCGCCGCGGTCTGTTCTCCGGCTTCCGCGGCAGGGTGCGGATGGTCAAGGGCTACCGCATCTTCGGCGGGCGGGTGGGAATAATGTCACCCGACTGGTTCGAGCAGGATCCGGTGCGGCTGCTGGAAATCTTCACGGTGGCCGATGCCGAGCATCTTGAGCTGCATCCCGACGCGATGCGGCTTGCCGCCCGCGATGCGCGGCTGGTCGATGCGGAGATGCGCAGGAACCCGCGCGCCAATGCGCTGTTCATGGAGCTGCTGACCAGCCGCGGCGATCCCGAAGCGGTGCTGCGGTGGCTCAACGAGGCCGGCGTGTTTGGCCGTTTCGTACCCGATTTCGGCCGGGTCAACGCGCAGATGCAGTTCGATATGTACCACCACTACACGGTGGACGAGCACACCATTCGCGCTATCGGCCTGCTGGCGCGGATCGAAAAGGGCGAGTTGAAGGAAGACCATCCGCTCGCCAGCGTCATTATCCACGAAATCCAGTCGCGCCGGGCGCTCTATCTGGCGGTGCTGCTGCACGACATCGCCAAGGGGCGCGGCGGCGACCATTCGGTGCTGGGCGCCGAGATCGCCCTCAAGCTCGGCCCGCGTTTCGGGCTGGAGCCGGCCGAGACCGAGCTGGTCTCGTGGCTGGTGCGCTATCATTTGCTGCTGAGCGACACGGCGATGAAGCGCGATCTGGCCGACTGGAAGACGATCACCGATTTCGTCGGCGCGGTGGGCTCGCTTGATCGGCTGCGTCAGCTGACCCTGCTGACAATTGTCGATATCCGCGCGGTCGGGCCCGGCGTGTGGAACAGCTGGAAGCGCCAGCTGATCCAGGAACTCTACGATGCCGCCGAGGAACGCATTCGCCTTGGCCATGCCAGCCACGCCCGGCCCGAACGTGTCGCCGCCAGGAAGGCTGCCGTGGCCGAGCGGCTGGGCAAGGACAAGGCGCTGGTCGATGAGATCGGGACGCAACTGGGCGATGCCTATTGGATCGCCGAGCCGGACGACATCATCGCCATGAACCTCGCCCAGCTCGCCGGCGCCAAGGGTGCGTCGCTGGACATCGCGACGCATTATTACCCGGCGCGCGGCGCGACACTGGTCTCGGTGCTGGCGGCTGACCATCCCGGCCTGTTCTACCGTATCGCCGGCGGCATCCATCTCGCCGGCGGCAACATCATCGACGCGCGCATTCACACCGCGCGCAACGGCATGGCGGTCGACAATTTCCTTGTCCAGGACCCGCTGGGGCGTCCGTTTATGGAGCCCGCGCAGCTCGCGCGGCTGCGCACCGGGATCGAGGACGCGCTCGCCAACCGCAGCAAGCTGGTGCCCCAGCTCGCCGCCCGCCCGCTCTCGCGCCCGCGCGCCGACGCCTTCGAGGTGCGCGGCCGGGTCGAATTCGACAACCAGGCCTCCAACCGCTTCACCGTCGTCGAAGTCAGCGCGCGTGATCGGCCGGCGCTGCTCAACCGGCTGGCGCGGGTGCTGTTCGAGGCCAAACTGATCGTCCACTCCGCGCACATCGCCACCTACGGAGCGCGAGCGGCGGATATTTTCTACGTCACCGACCTGCTCGGCGAGAAAGTCACGGCGATGCCGCGGCTGAAGGCGGTCGAGCGCGGGCTGCTGGCGGCGGCGAGCGAGGAGGTGGCGGTGGCGGCTTGATGCATTTCCGGAGATGGCTCAGAAGCTTAAGCGCGCGCTAATCCGAATGTCGCGCCCGGCCAGCGGTGCGAAATCCTTGAGGAAGCTGGCATGGCGGCGCGCCGCGACGTGGAAGATGTTGTTGGCCGAAAGGGTAAGGGTAGTGCCCTTGTCGGCGCCGAACG
>JANLQW010000274.1:0-19721 GCA_031368085.1 Novosphingobium sp.
TCAGCCCCACACCCACAAGGGCCGCGCCCCACAACGCCTTAAACCGCTTTCGGTCGGTGTCGTCGAGCCGCGAATCTCGGGCCACGTCGTTGACCACAAAGGGCTCGCCGCGCAGGTAAACGGCAGTGAACGCGTCGCCGAACGCCGCCCCTGGATAGCGGCCAGCTATGGACGCGGCACTGCGGGCCCAGTCGCGATTAATGATGAAGATGTCCCCGTAATGCTCGGTATAAGCCACTCGGTCCACGCCGAGCCGCTCGCCGAGCAGACGGCAGGCCTCGCCCTGGACAGCTGCCGGGTCGGCCAGCGGCCGTAGCGCGTCGCTGAGTTCCAGCAGGAAGGCCTGCCGCTCCTCGCTGTCGCGCAGCGCCGCCTCCGCGCGGGCGCGTTCGACCGCCGCCCAGGTGCGTTCGGCGACTTCTTCGACAAGCGCGATCTCCGACGTCGTCCAGGCTCGAGCGCGGGCAGAGGCGGCTACGAGCGCCCAAAGCGGGTGGTTCTCGCCTTTGCGCAGGGTTGCGTTGATCAAGGCACGCAGGTCGAGGCCAGTGAAAGCGGCCACCTCGCTGGCCGAAAGGCCCTCCATCGTCACTACGTCGTCGATCACCAGCGTCTGATCGAACAAGACCTGAACCATCTCGGGAAAATCGGACAAACGCAGCTGAGCGGGAATAGGGGGCAGACGGTCGTCGTGCACCTGATGGGGAAAGTCGGCAATGTCCTCCGTTAGCCGATAGGTCACAATGTAGCAGCGATCGAGCCCCATGTGCTCGGCGAGCATCCGGAGCGCTTGGTTCGCGATGGCCTCGGCGCTCGGCTCCGCCCGCAGCGTATCGCTAAGCTTTAGCAGGAACGCCTGCCGCGCTTCGTTCTCGCGCAACGCCTGTTCGGCGCGCTTGCGCTCGATGACGTTGTTGTAGACCACCATGAGGCGGCGGCTGCCCTCGCCGCCGGGACGTACAACGTAGACTTCGAACCAGCGGTCCAGCTGGGCCGCCGGCAGATCGAAACGCATGGCCTCGCCGGTGGTCACGACCTGCCCGAACCGTTCGGCCCATTCGGGCTCGAGGTTGGGTAGGAACTCGCTGGCCAGGCGCCCCGTCATGTCCGTCAGCCCGCTCAGGCGCTCGAACGCCGGGTTGCAGGCCATGTACTGCCAGTCGAGGGCGCGGCCGTCCTGGCCCATGATGACCTCGAACTCAACAAAGCCCTCGTCGATCGAATCGAACAGGGTGCGAAACCGCTTTTCGCTCTCGCGCAGCTCCGCCTCGGCGCGGGCGCGCTCGACCGCCGCCCAGGTGCGTTCGGCCGTTTCCCGCACCAGAGCAACCTCCTCGTGGGTCCAGGCTCGCGGCGTGGCGCTGATGACGCTGAAGCTGGCGACTAGCCGACCTGCCTTGACCAACCCCACACCCACAACGGCCGCGACCCCCGCCGCCTCGAACGCCTGTCGGTCAGTGTCTTTGAGCCGCGAATCTCGGGCCACGTCGTCGACCACGAATGGCTCGCCGCGCAGGTAAAGGGCCTTGTACTCTTCGCCGAACGTCGCCTCTGGGTAGCGGCCGATCATGGACGCGGCATCGCAGGTCCAATCGCGATTGATGATGAAGATGTCCCCGTATTGCTCGGTATAAGCCACCCGGTCGACGTTAAGGCGCTCGCCGATCAGCCGGCAGGCCTCGCTTTGAACGGCCGCCGGGTCGGCCAGCGGCCGCAGCGCGTCGCCGAGTTCCAGCAGGAAAGCCTGCCGCGCCTCGCTCTCGCGCAGCGCTGCCTCGGCGCGCTTGCGCTCGGTGATGTCGTGCGTGACTGTACCGAGGCCGGTCGCTCGTCCCATCTCGTCCTTCAGGACGACGAGGGAGTAGACGACCCACACCGGCTCGCCTGTTACGAAATGGCGAAAACGGATTTCGGTTTTGCCTTGACCTTCACGCAGTACGCGCGGGAAGAACTCATCGGTGATGAAGGCCCAATCTTCAGGAAAGAAGTACTCCCGTATCGGTGTTCGCTTAACCTGGTCCAAGTCGGTAAGTCCGACCATCCGCATTGCCGCAGCGTTGCCGTAGATCGGCATGAACTCAATGTCGCATGTGCCAAAGAATTCGGTGCTGATTTCGGCCAGCGCGACCAGCTGCTGCGCCCGGACTTCGGCCTGCTGTCCAGCCGCCTCCGCCATGTGAAGCGCCTGCACCGTCTGATGTGCTGCCGAGGCGAAACGCGCCAGGCTCTTGATAAGGCGGGCGTCCTCAGCCTCAAAATGCTCGTCGGGATTGTGCTTGATCGTCCACAACGTGCCGACCGGAACTCCGTCGTGGTAAAAGGGCGCAAGCAGCGCCTCACAGACGCCGGGTTCGGCCTGCAGCAGCGCCGGGAACGAGCGTTCGGGGTTCTTCATCAACAGGACCGCCTCCCGCGCTATGACTTCACCGCACGGGCTCCCCTCACGCGGCATCGTGCCACCGCGAAACGGTGCCCACGCCCCCGCCGCTGCGGCCCAGTGGAAAATGTCCTGCTCCCCGCCGGGCTCCAACAGGCTAATCCCTGCCGAATCGGAGTGCGTCAGCTCCATCGCCACCTGAACTAGCTGCTGGAGCACCGTTTCGGGGTTGCTGCTTATTCCTTCAGCAAGCGCAATAAGCACGCGATTTTCGGCTTGGTAATCGGCTACTCTGGAAGGCCGGCGATCGAGCTCGTCGGTTATAAAGACGCTATCAACGTCGTAGCTCGGGCTTTCGAAATTCATGTCTGATGACCGCCTATCTGCACCATGGATGCTGATGGCTCATGTGTCGACTCATTCGCGGCATGCCTGTCTAAACCGGTCGGCCAGGACACCACCCCACCGGCAAGGAATACGTCATATTGAAACTTCGGGTACTTCGAGCGGGGCGTGACCCACCGCCATCCCTCCTAGACGCGCCACAAAGCGTGCGGTAGCACCAGGAATGTATTCGAACACTGTGCACAAACCGCGCTACGCGGAACTGACCCCGATCCTCGACACAGTTCTGGACGCCGTCGTTGTGATCGGGCTTGATGGGATCGTGGTCGCCTGGAATTCCGTGGCTGAGAGTATATTCGGCTGGTTCGCTTCGGAGGCAATTGGCAAATCCCTGGCAGAGTTAATCGTACCGCCCGCCCATCGGGGCGCCCACAACGGCGGGATCGCAAGATTGTTGACCGGCGCAGCGCCGCGCGTACTCAACCGCCTCATCGAAATCACTGCGCTCACCGCAGATGGACGAGAAATTCCAGTCGAACTGTCGATCACGACATCGCACACAGCTGATGGTCCGCTCTTTATCGGTTTCCTGCGAGACATCACAGCAAAGAAGGCAGCCGAGGAGGCGCTGCGGCGCCAGGCGAGCGAAGCGCAACTGATGTTCGACGTGGCACGGATGGCATCGGCCGCCGAATCTTTCGAGGACGCACTGCATGACGTTCTCGCAGCGATCTGCCAGATATCCAGATGGTCCGTAGGGCACGCGTTCTTGGTAACGCAAGGCGATCCAGCGCGCTTGGTTTCAACGTCAGTTTGGTACGAGGACAAGCCCGGCGAGGCGGGGCCGCTTCGCGCTGCCACAGAACGTATTGAGTTCGGTATCCATGTCGGGCTGCCCGGCATGATACTCGCAAGCGGAGAGCCGTTGTGGGTGGCGGATATCATCAAGGAGGGTAATTTCCCGCGCGCAAGCTTAGGTTTCCGAGGTGCCTTCGGCTTCCCTCTAAAATCCCGGGGCCGGACCATAGCAATCCTGGAGTTCTTCGCTCACACGCCCACGCCCCCTGATGACTATCACCTGCTCACTGTCCGGATTCTCGGCGAGCAGATGGGCCGTATTTTCGAGCGCCGACAGCGTGAGGAACGTGAACGTATTTTGCTGCACGAGTTAAACCACCGCGTGAAAAACCAGTTCACGGTGATCCAGGCAATTGCCATGCAAACGTTTCGCAAGGCTTCGTCACTCGAGGAAGGACTGAAAGCTTTCACCGGCCGGCTCCAGGCTTTGGCCCAGGCGCAAAATCTTATGCTCGCCTCTGATTGGACAGCTGTGGAGTTAAGGAAACTTATCGAGACCGCCATCACCGGGTCAGGCAATACGCTCGACAGCTTTGAGATCAGTGGGCCCGATCTAAAGGTGAGCGCCAACCATTCAGTCGCAATCTCGCTCGCAGTTCACGAACTTTGCACCAACTCCGTGAAGTACGGCGCTCTCTCGGCACTCGAAGGAACTGTTCAGATATTCTGGACAGTTGATGACGGGCGGCAGCATGTCGACTTCGAATGGCGAGAGGAAGGAGGCCCTGCTGTCAGCGCGCCCACCCGCAAGGGTTTCGGCTCGACGCTCCTTGTCTCTAATCTTACTCACACGTTGGGTGCCGACGTGCTGATCGACTACCCGCGCGAGGGCTTGATCTTTCGAGTTCACGCTCCTTTGCCTGGGGTCAACGAAGAGCCCTGAAATTCGCAGTGTGCCAAGGCCAGATTGCGGCAGCGCTTGGCCCGTTGGCGTACTTGACGGCGGCATCGGCGAACTGGGAGCTGTAAATCCTATGCGGCACCCTCGCGGATTCCGCTAGCGATAGCGGATTTGATCGGGGCTACATTAGCGGCGTTGAACGCGGTGTCCGCAATCCGCCGGTCATTGTCGCCAGAATTGCAGTTGCTTTCAGGGTCGACGTGAGCGAACTGTTCGACTTGGGCAAGGTGCGAGAATTTTCGCATCGGCCTTGAGCCTGATCTGATCGACCGCGGGAGGCACCCATCACAGATAACCAGATGATCGAACTGTCGGGTAGGCTACGGCTGAACTTCTTCGAGTTGGCTCAGGCCGTCAAAATTCTCTATGACGCTGACCCATCGTTCTTGCACCCAATACAGGCTGAAACCGGCATAAGCCGTCGAATGGCTTATTGTTTGCTCGATGTGGGCAAATTGATTGACGCGGGAGACCTGTCAAAATCCGATGCAGAAGAGATCGGCTGGACGAAGCTTCAGATTGTTGCGCGACATATCATGGATCACGAAAGCGTTACCCAAGAGGAGTTTGAGAAATTTCTTGATATTGCGCGGGTGACGAAAGCTAGAGACCTCCGCCAAGCATTTATGGGGCAGCAGAATACCGAAACGAGGGCTGAGGTCTTTCACCTAACGCAAGACGAGCAGTCCATCCTGAGGGAAGCTTTGGTTGCGTTTGGAGCAAAGAAAGTACCTTCGGGGTTCACCAGCAAGGAGGTCGCTCTGATGCAAATCATTGACGCCGCAATGGGTGCGCAATCATAGCCGACGCGATTGAAGGTCACCGAAATCGCACATAAAACACTGCAGCTGGAACGCCAGATCTGGTCGAAACTTAAGGCTAAGCAAACCATTTGGGGGCATATATGGGGGCGTCCCCAAAGCCATATTAAAATTTGATAATATATTACAATGATATGACGTACAATCACGAGTCCTCTTCTGGCACCAAACTTTCTCCTAACGTGTCTGCTACACGGCTCTGCGACACATTCCGCCGGTTGAGACATTTGCCTGTCCTGCATTCAAGATCGCTTGGCAGCGGGCAATGCCTGATTTTCCGGAAGAATGAAGAATGTGGCTGGCCGCAAATTAGACGCGCCATTGCCTCTTTCCCCTCATGGACCGGTTCGCGCGCCGCGGGAATGGTCGTGATGAATTGTCATCTCGCCACGCTCATTTAGAGTGATCGGTTTTAATTGTCGAAAGCGCCGAGTCCTGAAAACTAGCGGGAATGACAAAACGTTTGGACTGCCCCCATCCAATTGAAAATCCTACTAATTCGGGGAATTTCTACATTTCTCGTAATCGCAAAAAACCGTTGATCTATTTGTAAACTGCTTTACCGCAGCCGCAAAATGAGACGTGCAAGAAGCAAGAATGGGGGAATCATGATTAGCAAGGCAATTAGGCGCACACTGACATCCACGGTGGTGCTCAGCTCCGTGGTGCTGAGTGGAACGGCAGTGGCCCAGCAGGCTGAAGTGGCCGGCGACGCAGTGGACAGCGGCGATATCGTGGTCACCGCGCAGCGGCGGTCAGAGGCCCTGGAGAAGACGCCGGTCGCCATTGCTGTGGTGAGCAGCGAAGCACTGGCAGAGCAGGCGATCACCAGCGAACGCGATCTCCAGTTCGCAGCGCCTGGCCTGACGGTGCGGGCGAGCCAGAACGACAGTCAGCTTAACTATTCGCTGCGCGGCCAGACCGTCGACGCTTACACCAGCTCACTGCCGTCGGTGCTGCCCTACATCAACGAGGTGCAGGTCGGCGGATCGGGATCGACTGCGTTTTACGATCTCCAGTCGGTGCAGGTGCTCAAAGGACCGCAGGGCACGCTGTTTGGCCGGAACTCGACCGGCGGTGCGGTGCTGTTCACGACGACCAAGCCCGGCACCGAGTTCGGCGGCTACATTACCGGGCGCTATGGCCGGTTTAACGACGTCCAGGTCGAGGGTGCGGTCAATCTCCCGCTGTCTACCGACAAGCTCCTGGTGCGCATCGCGGGCAGCTACCGCCAGCGCAACGGGCTTCAGCTCAACCTGTTCGACGGCCAACGCATCGGTGAGATCGACCGTAGCGGCGTCCGCGCCAGCGTGACGCTGTTTCCCGAGGGCCCGTTCACCAACGAGCTGGTGGTGGAATATTTTCGCGCGGGCGGATCCAGCCTCTCACCAGTCGTATCCTATGTCGTCCCTGTTGAAAACAACGTCCCTGGCAATCCGTTTGTCCGGGATAATGTATTTTTTCCGGGCCTGGTAGGTTACGACGCACTGCAAAAGGCGCGCGGGCCCTGGGTGGTGGACATCGATGGGATCACCGTATCGCGGACCAAAAGGTGGTTTGTATCGAACATCGCGTCGCTCGAATTGTCCGATGCGCTGACACTGAAGAACGTAACCGGTTTCGTCCGGTCGAAATATTTCGAATCGGGTGACATCGACGCTACCCCATTCCCCATTGACAGCCGCGGCGACGCGAGCACGGGTCCCCGCGGCGGCGATGGCCTTATCAAGCAATTCTCCAACGAATTGCAGCTATTGGGCAAGGTCTTCGATGACCGTCTCGATTTCGTCGTCGGCGGCTATTATTCGAACAACAGCGAGCATCTCGTCAACACCAGCCTGATCCTGCCCAACTTTGGCCTGGCGCCGCAGATCAATGCCGGCACGACGACCAGCAGAGCCATCGCCGGCTATGCCCAGGGAACGCTCGACACCGGTCTCGCCGGTTTCAAGCTGACCGCCGGCCTCCGCTACACCTCTGAGCGGGTAAAGTTTGTCCGCGACAGTATTGACCAGTATACGGCACTTACAACGCCAAGCTTTGCGCCTTTCTATGTGGACGGGCGCTTTATCGCACCCCAAAAGGATACCTTCAAAAAGCTCAGCTGGACGTTTGGCCTGCAGAATCAGGTGACCGACAGTCTGCTGCTATATGCCAACACGCGGCGCAGCTTCCGCAGCGGCGGATTCAACTTCCACGCCCCGCCGACCCCCGGCTTTGCCAACACATCGGGCGGCGAATACAAGCCGGAAGTCGCGACCGACGTGGAGCTTGGTGCGAAATATCGCGGTTTTGCCGGGGAAATGCCGGTGCGGCTTAATCTCGCCCTCTACAAAATGTGGGTGAAGGATGTCCAGCGGGCAAATTATGTCGCGATTTACGGGTCGCTGGCCGGGATCACGGTCAATGTTCCCAAGGCCGAGGTCAAAGGCTTTGAGCTGGACGGCGCGATCGAGCCGGCCCCGTGGCTGAAGCTGGGCGGCAGCCTCAATTACACCGACGCCCAATTTACCGACAACCAGGTGCCGGTGCTGGGAACCGCTGGAGGGACGAGCATCGCCACTTTCGATACCTATCCCGATACACCGAAATGGTCCGGCTCGTTCTACGCCGACGTGACCGTGCCGGTGAGCAAGCGCTTCGACGCAACGCTGCGCGGTGACCTCTATGCCCAGACGTCCAATTATTTCAGCTCGACGGGCAAATCCTTGAACCCCAATTCGCTGATTCCGGGCTATGCGCTCGCGAATTTCCGCGTCGGGATTGAGGAACGCGGCGGCGGGTTGTCGGTCGCGGCGGTGGTCAAAAACGCGTTCGACAAGGAATATTACGGCGGCGGCATCGGCTTTGCGAGCCTGTTCGCACTCAATATCATCGTGCCGGGCGAGCCTCGCACATACTTCGTGGAAGTCAAATACAAGTTCTGATGTCCCGGCAGCCGGGTCACCGACGTGGCCCGGTTTGCCATACTCCTACTCCTGCATGATGGAGTGTTGCCGATGATTACCGCTGCTGATTACAAGTTCCACGAACGCGAATTGGCTGACGACACGTGGACCGAAACCCTTTTCGTGATCTTTTCGGTGCCGGAATGCGCGATTAGCGGAAACCTCTATGTCGTTACGCGGCCGAACCTTGGCGTCTGCCACAGCTCGATAGAAATTCACCAGGGGATGTGCATGCATCCCTGGCAGCTGCATCACAACGATTCGCAGATGCACATGCGTTGTCCGGAGGATTTTTCGAACTTTACCCTCGCCAATGGGCTGACGTTCAAAGCCCGTTCCGAGCGCGAGCATGAATGGCGCTATGAATCGCGCGATGGCGTCTGTTCACTGGAGCTGAACTATTCGGCAATCTGCGAGCCTACCGATGCGCGTGACCCCGCGCAGGTTCCGCAAGCCACGGGCAGCAAGGTCGAAGGCTATAGCGGCTGGAACAATGGCCATCTGGAAGGCAAGGGCCGCGTCACCGGGCAACTGCGGCTGCGCGACAAGAGTTACGCAGTCGATTGCATCGAAGGCGTCAACAAAAGCTGGGGGCCTCGCAATGACTGGGGTAACAAGGGGGCCAGCTGGATTCATGTCGATCTGGGTTCGGACCTGACCGCCTTTCTGGTCCTTGATCTCGGCTTTGAGGGGCGGCAGGTGCGCTATGGCCCGCTCAAATATGGCTATGTCCTGGTAAATGGCGAACGCCGCCCGCTCCTTTCGGCCGAGATGACCGCAACCCGCACGGACATGCTGGTGACCAGTGCCAAGGTCCGTTTCGAAGATCACAGAGGCGATGTCTATCACGCTCATGGCAAGACAATTGCGGCAGGCCCCTGGTATAATTTCAATCCGGCCAGCGCCGGCTATCAGTGCTTGATGCGCTGGGAGTCCGGGGAGCGGTCGGGGCACAGCCACATTGCGGATTTTGTCGGCCAGTATTATCTTTCGCAATGCATGGCCGATGAACTTTACGATTAAGCGGGATAAGCGATGGCAGGCGAATACCGGATCATTGACGAAGCCCAGAGGCAGAAGCCTGATGACGATGTCATTGCGCAAATCCGCGCCCGCTATCCGGTCGAGCCGGAGATCGACAAGATCCTGACCCGCAAGATGCACCGGCGCCGGGAAGGCAAGGGGTATTCCGGCGTCACGCTCGAGCGGCTGGTGGATGGCACGCAGCGGCTGATCGGCGACCGTCTGGGACAGCCCGTCACCATCGCCAATGCCCGCTGGCTTTCGGGCGGCGCGTCGAAGCTGCAGATGATGTTCGATCTCGACTGGCGCGGGCCGGACGGCGGCGAGGAGCGCACCGAGACGCTGGTGCTGCGGATGGAACCAGCAGCCTCGGTAACCGAATCCAGTCGCGCGCGCGAGTTTGAGGTTATCCAGGCGGTGGAGGGGATCATCCCCGCGCCGCGCGCCTACTGGGTCGATCCTGACGGGGATTTCCTTCCCTATCCGGCGATGATTTACGCTTTTTCTTCGGGCACGGCCAAGCCCTCTTATGATGCGGGCAAGGTTTCCGGTCTGGGTCAGAATTATGGCCCTGAATTGCGCGCCAAGCTCGCCCCGCAATTCGTCGATCTTTTAGCGAAACTTCACACCAGCGACATTGCCCAGGCGAAAGGCATGGAGCATTTCGCGCCTGCCGAGGTTGGCTCCAACGCCTCGGTCATCCGTCAGGTCAACGCCATGCGGCGGATATGGGAGGAAGACCGGATCGAGGAAGAGCCGATCATGGAGATAATCTATCGCTGGCTGATCGCCAATGCGCCGACGCTCGATCATGTCTCCATCGTCCATGGCGACTACCGCAGCGGCAATTTCCTGTTCGACGAAGCGAAGGGCGAGATCACCGCATGGCTCGATTGGGAGGGCGCGTCCTTCGGGGATCGCCATCAGGATCTGACTTACGCCGTCATGCCCTCGTTCGCCCATATCGCGGAGGATGGGCAGACGTTGCTGGGATCCGGCATGATGGCCGAGCACGACCTTTACGCCGCCTACGAGAAAGCATCCGGCCTCACAGTTGATCCGGTACGGATTACCTACTTCAACATCTATAACCGCTACCTGATCGCGATCCTGACGCTCGCCGCCTCCGCGCGGGCGTCGCGCAGCCGGGGTACGCACCAGGATGTCCTCGTCAACTTTGTTGTCGGGTTGGGCTATCCCTCGCTCGCGGACCTGAGCGATTATTATCTGGGGGTGGTCGCATGATCCGGGATTTCGACTCCCAGTTGCAGGTTGCCCTGCGCGCCCTGGAAGAAGTCGTCGCTCCCGCGCTGGGGAGTGCGGAAAAGCATGTCGTTGAGCAATTGATGCTCGCGATCGCGACCATCGGCTTCGTCAAATCCCGCCTGCCCGAGGCACGCCGTTTTTACCGGATGGAATTGCGCAACTGCATCGATCTGGCCACCGAGGCCGGGCGGATAGCTGGCGTAGCGGATGCATTGGCTCATCCGATCGCGGCCGGAAACAGCGCCCTGGCAGACCCCGAGGCGGACATCGCCGAATTCGAGGCCGCCAGTCGCAACCTGCGCGACGCTGTCACCGCCTTGTCCCATGCCGCTGTTGGTCAGCCGCATCAGGCCACGCTGGAGGCCGCCATCCTGGGCATGAGCGGCTCGCTGGTGGCCCAAAATCGGGTGTGGGGCGCGTCATTCGGTTTTGAAATTCAGCCGGAAAATCTGCCCAAGGCGGCTTGGTAGCAGTCCTCTTACGGAACCGACCGACCCATGATTACCGATGCAGACCTGCATTTTCACAACGCCGATTCTCCCGCATTCGATCATGCCGAAACGTTGTTTCTCATCTTCTCGGTGCCGGAAGCGCGGATCAGCGGTAACGCCTATGTTCTTTGCCGGCCCAATGCCGGCATCTGCCTGTCTTCAATCTATGTCCATCAAGGCATCCACGCAAATGCCTGGACGGCCGACTATTCCGACGCGCCAATGCATGTGAAATGCCCTGAAACGATGGCGGATTTCACCCTGTCCAACGGGCTGTCGGTCAAGGGCTCGAACGGCGCGCGCGATTATCGTTTCCGCTACGAAGGGAACGATGGGCTCTGCCGGTTTGATCTCGATTTCAAGGGGTTGATGGACCCGTTCGATCCGCTCGATCCGGCGCAAAATCCGATGCTGGAGGTTTTTGCAGGCGACCCCGAAGCCTCGACCGGTGCGGGTGACAGCTGGACCAAGGGGCATTATGACCTGGTCGGGCGGATTACCGGCGAACTGGAGCTTTATGGCCAACGGTTCGATGTATCCTGCGTCGATGGCCTCGATCGCAGCTGGGGCCCGCGGGCCGAGTGGAATTCGGCTCCCGTATCGTGGATGCATCTGACTTTCGGGGATGATCTGGCGTTTCACCTGGTTGTCACGCTTGACGTGGTGAACGGCCAGCAGGTCTATACCACATTCCGGTTTGGCTATGCTGTCGTTGACGGTGAATGCTGCGCCGTGACGGCGGCAGAGGTGGAGGCCGAAAGCGTCGGCATGCTCGGAATGCACCGCATTGTGCGCATAACCGATGCCAAGGGGCGCCAGTGGGAAATGGTTGGCGCCGCGATTGCCGCTGCTCCGTGGCATTCAGCCTATACCAGCTTCATCTCGTTCCAGAGCCTCTATCGCTGGACCATGGATAACCGCGTCGGCTTCAGCAATGTGACTGATGTCATCGGCGTCACGACTTTGTCCAACCGCTTGTCGCGGTTGGCGCGCACCTGAAAGGAACCTGGCCCATGCCTGAAATCACTGCGGACTTTGCCGCATTCCCCGATCATCATGCCTTCAAGCACAAGCTGGCGCCCGATGGCCGGGAAGCACTGGCCCATATGCTGATCTTTCCGGAAGAGCGCATCGCCGGGTTCATCTACCCCTCGCTCCATGCCAGCGGGCCGGGCAAGGCCCGTATCAAATTGTTCGGGCCCGGGCTTGAAACACCGGTCGAGGAAGAGTTTGAGGCTGAATACCCGGCCGACATGGATTTCGGGGACTGGAAAATGGGGCCACTCCACCTGGCCTTGCGCGAGCCGCATAAGCGGTTTGATCTTGCCTGGACAAGTGACCGCGTGCAGTTCGAAGGACAGTATGAGGCGCTACACCCGCCTTATGCCTTCAGCTCGCATCCGGATGGCATTCCGCCATATTACGGTGATGACCGCACCGAACAGCATGGGCGGCTATCGGCCAGTATTTGCATCGACGGCCGAAGCTTCAAGCATGAAGGCTTCCTGGTCTACGATCACAGCTGGGGGCCGCGCGTCTGGGGTCTGAACCAGCATTACAAATGGGTGCATCTGATAACCGCGAACACATCGGTCCACTTTTTCGAGATGCAGTCCTTCGGCCGCGTGCATATTCGCGGGTTTCTGTGGAAAGATGGCATCATGCGGCATCTCAAGGATGTCTCCTACGACATCGTCTATGATGAGACGATGTGGCAGAAGGAATTCAACGTGCGCGCGACCGACACCGATGGGCGGTGTGTCACGATCGAGTGCCGCACCTTTGCCAAAACGCAGTTGCGCTGGACACCCGGCGTCTACCTGAACGAAGCGGCCGTGACGCTGGAGATGGATGGTCAAACCGGGGTAGGCTGGGTCGAATTCTGCTGGAACCAGGATTATTTCGACTTCGCAAAACAGCATGTTGTGCGGTTCGGCGCATCCTGAATGTTTCGCTATTGCGATTGGCTGTCAGGAACAGCCATCAGCGTCGTCCGACGCCGGGGTTCCACACGCTTTAAGTATGCTGCTTATTGGATTAATTGATGCGATAAATCTGCTTGCCCACATAGCGCGTCGTACGTAGCTGTTGGATAGGGTTCTATTGCCTGTGGCGTTGCGCGATGGCACAACCGAAGGCATCAAACGTCGGAATTGTCGATGAATCGGTATCTGAATTACATTGACGGGGAATGGGTTCCACCGGTCAGCGGACAGGAAATCGAGACCGAAAACCCCTATTCCCGCAAGCCGTGGGCGACGATCGCGCGGAGCGGCGCCGAGGATGTCGACCGCGCCGTGCAGGCAGCGTCCGCTGCGTTCGAAGAGGGGCCGTGGAGCAAGCTGAGCGCGTCCGCGCGGGGCAAACTGTTGTGGCGCATGGGCGATCTGATGGAAGCCAATGTCGACCGCCTTGCGCTGATGGAAACCAGCGACAACGGCCGTACGCTCTCGGATATGCGCGGCATCGTGCTCTATCTCGCCGATTATTTCCGCTACTTTGCAGGCCTCGCCGACAAGGTCGAGGGCGCCGTGCCGCCGCTCGAGAAGGCGGACTATTTCAACTATACGCGGCATGAGCCCTATGGCGTCGTTGCGGCGATCACGCCGTGGAACAGCCCGCTGCTGCTGGTGGTGTGGAAGCTGGCCCCGGGCCTGGCCGCAGGAAACACCTTTGTGCTCAAGCCGCATGAGGTGGCTTCGGTCGGCACGCTGGAACTCGCCGCCTTGTTCGCCGAGGCCGGCTTCCCCAAGGGCGTCGTCAATGTCGTGACCGGTACCGGCGCCGAGGTCGGCGAGCCGCTCGTCACCCACCCCAAGGTGCGTAAGATCGCCTTCACCGGCGGCGACCTTGCCGGTCGTGCGATCTATCAAGCCGCGGCGCGCGACTTTAAACCCGTCACGCTCGAACTCGGCGGTAAATCGCCCAACATCGTGTTCGAGGACGCCAATTTGGACAACGCGGCCAAAGGCAGCGTGCTCGGTATGTTCAATACCTCGGGCCAGGCGTGCATCGCGTGTTCGCGCGTGCTGGTGCAGGACAGCATTTACGATGCGTTCGTCGAGAAGCTGATCGCGCACACATCGGCGGCGCGGCTTGGTGATCCGGCCGACCCCGCGACGGAAATGGGGCCGATGGGCTGCCGCCAGCATTTCGACAAGGTGATGAGCTATCTCGATATCGCCCGCGAGGAAGGGGCCCGCGTCCTGCTCGGCGGCGCGGCCTCGCGGCGACCTGGACTGGAAAACGGCTACTTCATCGAGCCGACCATTCTCGGCGATGTCGACAATTCGATGCGCGTGGCGCGCGAGGAGATTTTCGGCCCCATTATGAGCGTCATTCGCTTCAAGGACGAGGAAGAGGCGATCCGCATCGCCAATGACAGTGCTTACGGTCTTGGTGCAGGCGTCTGGACCGAAAATATGCGCACCGCGATCCGGGTGGCGCATCGGCTTCAGGCGGGCTCGGTTTATGTCAATTCGTATCGCGTCGTCAGTTACATGTCGCCGTTTGGCGGCTACAAGCATAGTGGGCTCGGCCGCGAGAACGGCGTCGATGCGATCCGCGAATATCTCCAGACCAAGAGCGTGTGGTTCTCGCTGAGCGAGACGGCGCCGCCACCCTTCGGCAAACCCTATGGTTGATCAGGCCGATACTTCCGCACAGAACATGACAGGAAGGCAACCGATGACAGCACCCGGTGAAACGCGGCTTGAGCCCCGCTCGCGCATTCGTTTCGGCGTGTTCATGCCGCCCATGCATCCGACCAACGAGGATCCCACACTGGCGATCCACCGCGATCTCGAGATGATGGAACTGCTCGACGAGCTCGGTTACGACGAAGCCTGGATCGGCGAGCACCATTCGGGCGGTTGGGAAATCCACGGCAGCCCTGAACTGTTCATCGCCGCAGCCGCACAGCGCACCAAGTTCATCAAGTTCGGCACCGGCGTCGTCTCAACGCCGTATCACCACCCCTATATGGTGGCAGAACGTATTCGCAATCTCGATCATATCACGCGCGGCCGGTTGATGTTCGGCATGGGGCCGGGATCGCTGCCGTCCGATGCGCATATGATGGGAATAGAAACGGCGCGTGTGCGCGATTTGCTGGCGGAATCGATCGGCCCGATCATACGGCTGCTGAACGGCGAAACGGTGACGCACAAGTCTGACTGGTTCACGCTGCAGGACGCAAGGCTGCATTTCCTGTCGTATAAGGAAGAAGGCATCGAGATGGCGGTGGCGAGCCAAGTTTCGCCGACCGGATCGCTGCTGGCCGGCCAGTTCGGCATGGGCCTCCTGTCGCTTGGCGCAACATCGATCGCGGGTTTCAACGCGCTCGCGTCCAACTGGAAAATCGCCGAGGAGACCGCGCGGGAACACGGGCAGGTGGTCAATCGCAAGGGCTGGCGACTGGTCGGCCCGATGCACGTCGCTGAAACGCGCGAACAGGCGCGCAAGGACGTCGAATGGGGCTTTCATCGCTGGGTCGATTATTACCGCCACGTCGCGACGCTGCCCCTTGCGCCCGACGGCGTGGACCCGATCCAGGCGATGATCGAATCGGGCTTTGCCGTGATCGGCACGCCCGACGATGCCGTCGAACAGATCGAGCGGCTGATCGAGCGGTCGGGCGGCTTCGGCGCGTTCCTGCACCTGTCGGGAAATTGGGCCGACACTGCTGCGACCAAGCGATCGTACGAATTGTTTGCGCGCTATGTCGCCCCCAAAATCAACCGGGTCAACGTCAACCGCGAACAATCGGAGGCGTTCCTGCGCTCCAATCACGAGCGTTTCGCGGCATCGATGAAATCCGCCGTCGGCGCGAAGATTGACCAGTATATGGCCGAAAAGGGCGGCGAAAACGTTGCCCCCGTGTTCCAGGAGGTGTTCGCCAACCTGAAGCCCGATGCAAGCTGATTTTATGACGACCGTGACCGCCCCCAACGACACGAACCCATACGATGCGATCATCGTCGGGGCGGGGTTCGCTGGCCTCTACATGCTGCACACGCTGCGCGCGCGCGGGATGCGGGTCCGAGTGATCGAAGCGGCGGCGGGGGTCGGCGGCACCTGGTATTGGAATCGCTACCCCGGCGCGCGCTGCGATGTCGTCAGCATCGATTATTCCTATTCCTTTTCCGACGAAATCCAGCAGCAATGGACCTGGACCGAGAAGTACGCCTCCCAGTCCGAAATCCTGCGTTACATCGAATTCGTCGCCGACACGCTCGAACTGCGGCGCGACATCCAGTTCGACACCCGCGTCGAGGCGATGATCTATGACGACGCCACCGGCCGCTGGTCGGTGACGACCAGCGCGGGCGATAGTTTCACTACGCGCTTTTGCATCATGGCGACAGGGTGCCTGTCCATCCCCAAAGATCCGGACATTCCGGGCCTCGCCAGCTTTTCCGGGCCGGTCTATTTCACCTCTCGCTGGCCGCACAAGGAAATCGATTTCACCGGTCAGACCGTCGGGCTGATCGGCACCGGATCGTCGGGCATTCAGGTCACGCCAGAACTCGCCAGGCGTGCCGAACGTCTGCTGGTATTTCAGCGCACCCCCAGCTTCACCGTGCCCGCCTGCAACGCCGACTTTCCCGAAGGCTTTCTCGAAACGGTGAAAGCGACCTATTCCGATCGGCGCGCTCAGGCGCGGCGGCACCCGGCGGGACATTTGCGGCCGCTGACCAAGCGCACCACCTTCAGTTATGACGATGCTGAACGTCAGGAAGCGTTCGAAGGTGCGTGGCAGCGCGGCGCGCTCGAAATCTTCGGCGTGTTCGGCGATCTGATCGTTGACGAAACTGCCAATATTGAGGTCGCACGGCTGATTCATCAGAAGATTGACGCCGCCGTCGCCGATCCCGTCACTGCCGCTGCGTTGAAGCCACAGAAGACACCGTTTGGCGGGCGGCGGATTTGCCTCGACACCGATTATTACGCGACGTTTAACCGCGACAATGTGACGCTGGTCGATGTGCTGTCCGATCCGATTGAGAGCGTCACCGCCGATGGCGTCAAAACGCGGGATGGTCATTACCGGCTCGATGCGCTCGTACTCGCCACCGGTTTCGACGCAATGACCGGCGCGTTGCTCAAGATTGACATCCGCGGCCGGGAAGGCTGCCTGCTGCGCGAGAAATGGAGCCACGGCCCGGTTTCCTATCTCGGCATCGCGGTCGAGGGCTTTCCCAATCTGTTTACGATCACGGGTCCGGGCAGCCCATCGGTGCTGACCAACGTCGTCGCCGCGATCGAGCAGCATGTGGAATGGCTCGCGGACCTGTTCGACCATATGGACCGGGAAGGGCTGCAAACCGTCGAAGCCGACGCCGAGGCGGAGCAGGCCTGGGTTCGCCGCGTCAATGATCTGGCCGCTGCGACTCTGATGATGAAGGCCAATTCCTGGTATCTGGGCACGAATGTCCCGGGCAAGCCGCGGGTCTTCATGCCGTATGTCGGCGGGCTCGATGTCTACCGCGACACCGCCGAAGCAATCGCCGATGAGGGCTACCGCGGGTTTCGCTTTGAGCCCGCCTTGAAACCAGCCGCCGCTTCCAGTTAAGCCGCAGCAGCCGCGCGCTGATCAGGCCAACTCGTTGCCCAATGCATCGCGGAATCGGTTTACGATAAGGCCGGTGAGTTCGAGCGCTGCCGGCGACAATGAATTGCCCTTGAGCGTGATCAGGCAAAGCTTGCGCTCCAGGACCGGATCGATGATCGGCAGCGCTTGAAGCGTCGTGTCCAGCGGCCTGGGAATTATAATCCGCGGCAGAATCGCAACCCCCAGGCCGGCTTGGGCAAAAGCCAGCATCGTCTGTACGTGAGCCACCTCGAATGAGTTGGTGATCTCCAGGCCCCGCAACGACAGTTCGCGGTTGAGCCTATTGCGCAGGGCCGCGGACGCAGAGGCCAGCACGACTGGCAGCGTCGCCAGCTCCGCCAAGGTGATCGCCGTGTGATCGGTCCGCCAATAGGCCTGCGGAAGCAGCGCATAGATCGGCTCGCTGCAGATCGGCGCGAAATCGAAATCGCTCGCGTGATCGACCTCGGGCCCGATGCCGAACGAGATATCCTGGCGCGCGACGGTTTCAAGCAACTGCTCCGACGCGAGTTCACGCAGTTCAAGCCGGATACCGCTTCGCTTGCGCTGAAATTCGGCGAGCACGCCCGGAAGCACCGTTGCGGCGATGCTTGGCACACATCCCATCGCGATATGACCGAATTGAATGTTTGCCGCTTCGCGGATCTGGCGCATGCCCTGGTCGAGCGAGGCGACCGCGCGCTGCGCATGGCCGAGCAACTGCTGCCCTTCGGCCGTCAACTGTACGCGCCGCGTGGTGCGATGGAACAGCGACACGCCGATCTGCTCCTCGAGCAACTTGATATGCGTGCTGACCGCCGACTGCGAACGATGCAGCACTTCGGCCGCCTTGCGGAAACTGCAAGTCTCGGCGACGACGACGAATATCTGTATGGCCTTGAGATTGTACATCATTGGTTATCGCCGCCGTGTGCCCCTGTTCCCCCCGGCTGGTCCGTCAGCGCGTTCCGGGCGATCATCGGTCCGTGGGGTAGTTGCGTCAACGCATCTTTGAGGGCAACCAAGGTTATCACATTGGGGTGAGAGGTGAAGGCAGGCTCCAATTCCCCTCCCGCAAGCGGGAGGGGAGAAAGCGGCAAATTTACCAAATCACCGCTTGGCCGGAAGCGCATAGGCCACCACCGCATCGCCGAGCGGTGAGCGGGAGAGCGCATGTCCGCCGGCCGCGATCAGCACGAATTGGCGGCCGCTCTTGGGCGAAATATAGCTCATCGGATTTGCCTGCCCGCCAGCTGGCAGCCGGGCTTGCCACAAGAGCCTGCCCGTGCTGGTATCAAACGCGCGGAAGGTGGTATCCTGGGTCGCGCCAATGAAGGTGAGCCCGCTCGCCGTGGTCATCGAACCGCCGAAATTGGGCATTCCCATCGCCAGCGGCAATCCCGTCGGGATATTCCACGGGCCGGTATCGCGCGCCATGCCGAACGGCCGCGACCACAGCAGCTTGCGCGTGGTGAGATCGATGGCGTGCAGCGTGCCGTAGGGCGGCTTGTTGCACGGCACCTCCAGCGGCGAGACAAACCCGGTCAACTGCGCGCCAAAGGGCGTGCCGGCCTGCGGCTGCGGCACCGCAAAATCATGCGCATAGGCATGGCGGTTGGCGAGGATGCGATCGGTTTCAGCACGCGGGATCAGCTTGATGACGCTGCCGTAATACATGGCGTTGACGATCATGATGCCCCGGCTGGGATCGACCGAGACGCCGCCCCAGTTCATGCCGCCGCCGACGCTGGGATAGATCAGCGATTCGTCGGTCCCCGGCGGCGTCATCGGCCCGTCATAGCGCAGCTGGCGAAACCGGATACGGCACCACAATTGATCGAGCGGGGTGAGACCCCACATGTCGCGTTCGGCCAGCGGCGGCCCGGCGAAAGACGGCATGCCGACCGAAAAGGGCTGGGTCCGGGCCAGCCGCCCTGGTTCGACCGTGCCGCGCTGGGGCACCGGGCGCTCCGCGACCGGCGTACCGGCGCGGCACGGTCGGACCAGGGCGGCTGGCCCGGGCCCCGCCCTTTTCGGTCGGCATGCCGTCTTTAGCCGGGCCGCCGCTGGCCGAACGCGCCATGTGGGGTCTCCCCCCG
>JANLQW010000048.1:0-1755 GCA_031368085.1 Novosphingobium sp.
AGCTGCGCGGCGAGATCGCCAAGCTGACGTCGTCGGAGGTACATCTCAACATTCTCGAAGTCCGCAAGCCGGAAATCGATGCGGTGCTGGTTGCCGAAAGCATTGCGCAGCAGTTGGAGCGCCGCGTGGCGTTCCGCCGCGCGATGAAGCGCGCCATGCAGTCGGCGATGCGTCTGGGCGCCGAGGGCATCAAGATCACCTGCGGCGGCCGCTTGGGCGGCGCTGAAATTGCGCGCGTCGAATCGTATCGCGAAGGGCGGGTACCGGCTCACACCCTGCGCGCCAATATCGATTATGCCGAAGCCGAGGCGCTGACCGCTTACGGCATCATCGGCATCAAGTGCTGGATCTTCAAGGGCGAAATTCTCGGCCATGACCCGATGGCGCAGGACCGGCTGATGATGGAGGCGCAAACCTCCGGCGTCCGTCCGGCTTCCGACCGGCGCTAAGGCAGAGTAAAAACCATGCTGCAACCGAAGAAACACAAGTTCCGCAAGGCCTTCAAGGGCCGGATCAAGGGCGACGCCAAGGGTGGCACCGATCTCAACTTCGGCTCCTATGGCCTGAAGGCGATGGAGCCGGAGCGGATCACCGCGCGTCAGATCGAGGCGGCGCGTCGCGCGATCACCCGGCACATCAAGCGCCAGGGCCGGCTCTGGATCCGTATTTTCCCGGATGTTCCAGTGTCGAAAAAGCCTGCCGAAGTCCGCCAGGGCAAGGGCAAGGGCGCGGTCGAATATTGGGCGGCGCGGGTCAAGCCGGGCCGCATCCTGTTCGAGCTCGACGGGGTTCCCGGCCCAATCGCCGCGGTTGCCTTCCAGCGCGCGGCAATGAAGCTGCCAATCAAGGTCAAGGTCGTCGCCCGCTTGGGTGACACCTCGCATCTGGGAGCGGAATGATGGTCGCGAAGAAATCCAACACGATCGAGGACATGCGCGTCAAAAGTGACGACCAGCTGTCTGGCGATCTGGCCGAATTGAAGCGTGAGGCATTCAACCTGCGTTTTCAGGCGGCGACCAACCAGCTCGAACGTCCGGCGCGCATCAAGGAAGTGCGCCGCGACATCGCCCGCATCAAGACGCTGCAGACCGAGCGCACCAAGCCAGAGAAATCTGGCTCGGCTGCCCCAAAATCGTCCACTGGGGCGTAAGGAAACACCCATGCCAAAGCGTATCCTGGTAGGAACGGTGGTCTCCGACAAGACCGACAAGACCGTGGTGGTGAAGGTCGAGCGCAAGGTGAAGCACGCGCTTTACGGCAAGATCATGCGCCGCTCGAAGAAGTATCACGCCCACGACGAGGACAATTCCTTCAAGTCTGGCGAGACCGTGCGGATCGAAGAGACCCGCCCGATCTCAAAGCTGAAGACCTGGAAGGTTATCGACCGCGTCACGGCGAGCAAGACGGCGGCGGTTGAGGCCGACGTTTGAATGATGAGGAACGCCCCCTAGCCGGTCTATGCTGAGCTTGTCGAAGCACTGCTCTTTCTCTTCAGCCCCGCTGAAAGTGAAGAACAGCCCTTCGACAAGCTCAGGGTAATCGGGGTTGGGTAGGGTAAGGAATTTTTGGAACTACCGGGGTCTCCCCTCGGCAAGCCGACTGAGAAGGAACCGGATCGATGATCCAGATGCAGTCCAATCTCGACGTCGCGGATAACAGCGGCGCGAAGCGCGTCCAGTGCATCAAGGTGCTGGGCGGCTCGAAGCGGCGCACGGCCGGCGTCGGCGACGTCATCGTGGTGTCGGTCAAGGAAGC
>JANLQW010000062.1:0-17873 GCA_031368085.1 Novosphingobium sp.
ATCTGCGCGGCCATCTCTGGCGCCTCTGCGTTGAACTTGCCCACGGGCGGCACACGGCAGTCGCGCACCTTGTGCATCATCTCCATCTCGCTGTTGCCGTTGAAGAGACGCTGGCCGGTGAGGAGTTCCCAGAAGATCACCCCGGCCGCGAAGAGATCGGCGCGGTGATCGACGGCCTGGCCGAGCACCGCCTCGGGTGCCATGTACCCGATGGTACCGCGCAGCGCGCCCGAGTCGCCGCGCATCACGCCCTCGACCTCCGCCACCCCGAAGTCGGTGAGCTTCACGTCACCGGCGACTGACAGGAGAATGTTCGCCGGGTTCACGTCGCGGTGGACGATGGTGGCGCCGTTCTCGCCCACCTTCGCCTTGTGGATGTAGTCGAGGGCCTTGAGCAGGCAGATGGTGATGTACGCGGCCGCGGAACCGGGCATCGCCGCGCCCGCCTGGCGAAAAGCGTCCTGCATGTACTGGAGGGTGCGGCCGGAGACGAGCTCCTGCACCATCAGGTAGTCCATGCCCGCCTTGAAGCAGCGGAAGGTGCGCACGATGTTCGGGTGGCGCAGGCGCACGGTGAGCTTCGCCTCGTCGACGAAAGACTTCACCCACGCGGCGTCGTTGCGGTAGCTGGGCAGCAGCCGCTTGATCACGATGTCATCGGGCTCGCCGGGGCTCTTCTGCGTCGTGGAGCGCGCCTTGGCCTGGTAGACCTCAGCCATCCCGCCCACGGCGAGTCTGCCCACGAGCTGGTAACCGCCGAGTTCCGTTTCCTGCGCCACGTCGAAGGCACCGTACCCGATGGCCCGTCAGGCGCGCCGGAAAAACAGTCAGGAGAAGAGCCGCTCGTACTCGGCGGCGGCCGCGTTCCAGCTGAAGTCGGCCGTCATTCCCCTTCGCTGGACCACCGCCAGGGCCGCGGGATCGCGGTAGAGCTCGACCGCGCGCACGAGGGCCTCGAAGAGCGCCTCGGGCGTGGGCTTCTCGAAGACGATGCCGTTCGCGTCGGGCTCGCGCAGGTCTCTGACGGTGTCGCGCAGCCCGCCCACCGCGTGCACCACGGGGATCGCGCCGTAGAGCAGGGAATACATCTGGCTCAGGCCGCAGGGCTCGAAGCGGGAAGGCATGAGGAAGAAGTCCGCGCCGCCCTCGATGCGATGGGCCAGCGAGTTGTCGAAGCCGACCCGCACGCACAGGCGACGGGGGTACTTCGCGGCGAGCGCGAGCCAGGCCTGCTGCACGCTCTGGTCGCCGGCACCGAGGACGATCGCCGAGGCGCCCTGCTCCAGCAGCTTTGGGAGCGCGACGTGCAGGAGGTCTGCGCCCTTCTGCGCCGCCATGCGACCGATCACCCCGAAGAGCGGCATGCCCGCCACGGGTGGGTCGATGCGACACGAGGCGATCAACTCCGAACGACAGCGCGCGCGACCCGCAAGCTCGGTCGAGGTGAACTGCTTCGGGAGGAACACGTCGGTCGCCGGGTTCCACTCGGCGACGTCGACGCCGTTGAGGATGCCGTGGAGCGAGTCCTTGCGGTGGCGCAAGAGGCCATCGAGGCCCACGCCGAAAGGGGCGGTCTGGATCTCCCGGGCGTAGCTCGGTGAGACGGTGGTGATCAGGTCGGCGCTGACCAGCCCCGCCTTGAGGGCCGCGATCGACGAACACGGCGTCACTCTAAGCCGCTGGGCGGACCTGGCATGAGCAAGGGCGCTGTTTCGCCGCGCCGCAGTTCGCGACTGCTGTGGCTGCTGGTGGCGGCAGTGCTGCTCGGATTGTTTCTGGGCTCGGGCGAAATTAGGCGCTTGCTCGCCGATGCCCTGTCGCAGGTGACGCCGCTGGCGGTGCTGGCGACGCTGCCGGGCCAGATCGCCGCCACGCTGCTCTGCGCCGCCGCGCTGCACGCCCTGCGTCCGGGGGTAAGCTATTTGGCAAGCCTTGCCGCCCGGTTGCTGCGCGATGCGGGGGACAACCTGCTCTTTTTTCTCCCCGGCCTCGGCGAAGTGATCGGCGCGCGCGCGCTGGTGCTGGCGGGGGGTCAGACGCGGGCGGCGGTGAGCGCCAGCGCGCTAGACAAATTCGCCGAAACCGCCGCGCAGGTGCCCTATATCGTGCTCGCCGGCTGGGTGCTGTGGCGCGGCTGGGAGGTGCCGATCAGCCTGCCGGGAGTCTCTACCGCCGCCACCATTTCGGGCGTGGCTGCGGGGCTCGCTCTGCTTTGGGCTGGCTGGCAGCGATTCGGCGCCCGCTCACGCCTCAGCATCCGCCTGCGAGAGGAATGGCACAAGCTTGCCGCCGAGGCGCACCAGCAGAAGTCGGGGCTTCCGCGCTCGATCCTGCTGCACTTCCTCGCCTGGGTGCTGGGCGGCTTGCAAATCTGGATGGCGGCGCAGGCGCTGGGCTTCGAGCTTACCCTGTTCGAGGCCGTTGCGCTGGAAAGCGCCGCCTACGCCGGCCGGGCGATCTTCTTCTTCATTCCCGCCGGTCTGGTGACCCAGGAAGCCGGGCTGGTCGCCGCCGGACTGGTTTTCGGCCTCACCCCAGCGCAATCGCTGACATTCGCTCTGGTGCTGCGGCTGCGCGATGTGGTGACCGGGGCCGCGCTGCTGCTGTGGCCGCTGATGGAATGGCGCAGCCGAATCAACTCATTGAGCGATGGGTAAAGGCACCTCGGACGAAGCCTTTGCAGGCGTTGCCGTCGCCTCAGCAGCAGGATCGTCCAGCGGATCGTCGAACTCGATCGGCGGCGGTGCATTGCCGTCGCCTTTGGCTTTCAGGCTGGCGATCTCGCCAGCGCGGTCTTGCAGGAAGCTGGACCGCAGCGCGGCATAAGGGTCGACCGAATCCGCCGAGAGCGCCTTGAGCTCGGCGTCGTTCTCGGCGCGCCTGTCGAGCCCGTCGAGCACGGTGATGACCGTGCCGAGCTTACTCGTATCCGCCTTCCCGGTAATAACTTGGTTGCTATTTCGATTGGGACGTAAAATCACGTCAACCAGCCGCCCGTGGTACTGCCCGTCGCCAAAACTCCCGGCGTAATCGCGCAACGTCGTCGGGCCCAGCACGGGCAAGTAGACATACACCAGCGGCCCAACGCCGTAATAGCCCAGCGTGTCGCCCAGGCTGTTGGGATGATGGGCAATATTGAACGGCTTGCGCTTGGCGAGATCGAACAGCCCGCCCACCCCGATCACGGTATTCACCAGAAACCGGCCCAGGGTACGGATCGCGCGGTCGGGGCGGATTTGAAGCAGGTCGTTTACGAAGACGATCGGCTCAAACATGTTCGATAGCACGTTGCGCAAGCCCTCGCGGGCGGGTTTCGGCATTACTGTCTTGTACACCATCGCCGCCGGCCTGAGGATGAAGCGGTCGATCGGCTGGGTGATCGCGTAAAAAATCCGGTTCACGAATTCAAGCGGATCGGAAAACGACTTAAGCGCGACCAGCTCTCTCGGGGTGGCCGGAGTGGCGGGCACGGCTTCGACAGGAGCGGGGATGGTGCTGGCCGTTTGCCCTGCGGGGACGGGCTGTTCGGCAGCCGGGTCCGCAAGCTGCGCCGCTTCGACCTGGTCCAATTCAAGCTCAGCGGGCGGGGCAGGCGCCTCAGGGGGTAGGGGCGCTTGCGGCGCGGGTAGCAGGCTGGACTGCCCGAATGCCGGCGCGGGCAATTGTTCCGCCGGGATAGCGGCCGTCAGTCCGGCTACAACGAAATGCGCGGCGAGCATGGCTCAGGCAGCGGCCCGGATTGGAGCGGCTGCCGTCATGCAGCTTCCTTGCGGCGGCGCAGGAAGTCGAAGAATTCGACGCCTTCGCGCAGGCGGCGCTTCATCATGTCCCAGTCGCGCAGCATTTCGTTCACGATCGAGCCTATCTTGCGCGGGCGGAAGTAGAAGCGCTTGTAGAACTCCTCGACCTTGTCGAAAATAACCGAGGCGGGCAGGTGCGGGTAGGATAGCTGGGCGATCTGGTTGCCGCCGTCGTCGAGCAGATGGTCGGCGGCGTCGAACCAGTTATTCTCGGTCGCCTGCTTGAACAGGAACGTGCCGGGATAGGGCGCGGCGAGGCTGACCTGGATGGTGTGCGGATCGATCTCCTTGGCGTAGTTGATCGTCTCCTCGATCGTCTCCAGCGTTTCGCCGGGCAGGCCGAGGATAAAGGTGCCGTGGATGACGATGCCGAGCTCGTGGCAGTCCTTGGTGAACTGCCGCGCGACGTCTGTGCGCAGGCCTTTCTTGATATTATGCAAAATCTGCTGGTTGCCGCTCTCGTAACCCACCAGCAGCAGGCGGCAGCCGCCCGCCTTCATCGCCTTGAGCGTTTCATAAGGCACATTGGCCTTGGCGTTGCAGCTCCACGAAACGCCGAAGCCGGGCATGCCGAAGCCGAGCTTGGCCATTTCGCCTGACAGTTCCGCGATCCGCTCGCGCGCGTCGGTCAGCGTATCGTCGTCGAAGAAGATTTCCTTCACCTGCGGCATTTCGCGCAGGATGTACTGAATTTCCTCGATCACCTTGGGGATCGAGCGAGTGCGGTAATTGTGTCCACCGACGGTCTGCGGCCACAGGCAGAAGGTGCAGCGGCTCTTGCAACCGCGCCCGGTGTAGAAGCTGACATAGGGGTGCTTGAGGTAACCGCCGAAATATTTTTCGATGGTGAGGTCGCGCTTGTAGATCGGCGAGACCATCGGCAGGTCGTCCATGTTCTCGATTACCGCGCGGTCGGGATTGTGGACCACGCTGCCATCTGCCGCGCGGTAGGATATGCCCTGCACCTCGGCCAATGCCATTCCGTTTGCGACATCGACGATGGTATAGTCGAACTCGTTGCGGCAGACGAAATCGATGGCGCTGCTCGCCTTCAGCGACTTCTCCGCCTCGACCGCGACCTTGGCCCCGATGAATCCGATCATCGCCTGCGGGTTGCGCGCCTTGATCAGCTCGGCGGTGCGCACGTCCTGGCCGAAGCTGGGCGTCGAGGTGTGGAGGATGACAAGCTCCTTGTCGTCCACCTCATGGGCGATGTCGTTCCAGCTGAGATCATGCGCCGGCGCGTCGATCAGCCTGGAGCCTTCGACCATCGCGGCGGGCTGGGCGAGCCAGGTCGGATACCAGAAGCTCTTGATCTCGCGCTTCATCTGGTAGCGCGCGCCGGCACCCCCGTCATAGCCGTCAAAGGAGGGAGCCTGGAGAAAAAGCGTGCGTTTCATGACGATTCCGTAGCCGAAGGGATGAAGTCCGCGATGCGGCCGCGGGGCGCCATTGTAAGCCGGCTGCCGCGCCAATCAATCGTCCGTGCCGCCAGACTCGCAACAAATACGGCAAATTCCAGGCAATCGGCAAGCGGGAGCAGCACGAGGGGTGTGCGGGAGGTGCCGGTTATGCGGTCGACGCTGCGGGCCAGCCAACACCGCACGCCGAGCGTACTTGCTACCAGAGCAAGGCCGATCAGCGGCTGGAACGGCGTCGTCAGCAGGGCAAAGGCCAGCGCATGGGTCACGCCGGAGCCGGCGTGGCGCTTTGGCGCAACGCTGCGGATCGTCACCGACCAGCGCAGATGATGCCGCCACAATTCGGTGAAGCTGCGGTCGGCGCAGGCGTGGATGAGCAGCATCGGCGGCACCGCCACTTTCAGTTGCCCTGCCGCCAGCGCTTCGCCAATGGCATAATCGTCGGCCAGATGATCGGCGAAGCGGGCGAAGCCGCCGATAGCCTCAAGGGTTTCGCGGCGGATGGCGATCGTCGAGCCCATGCAGGGCTGGGCGATATTGGTCGAAAGCGCCATCACCATGTTGGGCAGCGCGGTATAGCTGATCGCCGCCGCGCCGATTTCCGACCAGATCCCGGCATCGCCGCGCCCGGCATAGAGGCAGGTAACCGCGCCGACGCCCGGCTGGTCAAGCGCTGCGAGCAGCCTGGCGAGATAGTCTGGCCCCACTGCCATATCGCTATCAGATAGCACCAGAACGTTATGAGCCGCTGCCGGCATCATCGCCATCAGATTGCCGATTTTGCCATTGGCCCCGCACCCGCGCGGGCCGGTGGTCAGGACAATGGCGGCCTGCGGATCGAGACGTCGCAGCTCCGTAACCCCCGCGGCGGCTGGATCGTCCGCATCGCCGACGCCGCAAACCATCTGAATTGGTCCTGCGTAATTCTGGGCGAGAAAGCTGGCGAGATTCGCGGTCAGTTTCGGCTCCGCACCGCAAAGCGGCTTGAGGATGGCGACCGGCTCGATTCCCGATCCAAGCGGAGCCGACCGTGCAAAAAAGCGCTTCAACGCAACGAGCGCGATAAGCTGATAGGCGATCCCGATCACCGCCAGCACCGCAAATAGGTATCCGATCCAGCCCGCCACCGTCATTGCCGCGCCCCTACACGGCTTTCGCCTCGGCGTAAAATCTTCTAGGGGGCCTCGCGTGAGCGGGGATTTGACTGTCGTAACCGGCGTGGCCGGCTTTGTCGGCTCGGCCGTGGCGCATGCGCTGGCGGCGAGCGGGCGGCGTCTGCGCGGGGTAGTGCGCGCGTCCAGCAGCCGCACCAATCTTGCCGATTTCCCCGGCGATCTGGTCGAAGCCGATTTGCGCGATGCCGCCAGCGCAGCGCGCGCCGTGGCCGGGGCGGGCGAGCTGTTCCATGTCGCCGCCGACTACCGCGTCTGGGCCCGCGATCCCGAGGATATCGTCCGCAACAATCTCACCATGACCAGTGCGGTCATGCAAGCTGCGCTGAGCGCAGGGGTGCGCCGCATCGTCTACACCAGCAGCGTCGCCACGCTGCTGCCCGACCCGGCCGGCGCTTCCGACGAGACCCGTCCCGCCCGGCCCGAGCAGGCGACCGGCGCTTACAAACGCAGCAAGGTGATTGCCGAGCGGCTGGTGGAGCGCATGGTCGCTGAGCAAGGCCTGCCGGCGGTGATCGTCAACCCCTCGACCCCGATCGGCCCGCGCGATGTCAAGCCGACACCGACCGGGCGAATCATCGTCGAAGCGGCTAACGGCGGTATGCCGGCCTTCGTCGATAGCGGGTTAAACCTCGTCCATGTCGACGATGTCGCTGCGGGGCATTTGCTGGCGGCGGAGAAAGGCCGGATCGGCGAACGTTATGTGCTGGGCGGGCAGGATGTAGCACTTGGCGCGATGCTCGGCGAGATCGCCCGCATCCTCGGCCGTAAGCCGCCGAAGGTCGAACTGCCGGTCGGACCGCTGTTCCCGCTCGCCTGGGCCGCCGAGCAATGGGCGCGGGTTTCGGGCCGCGAGCCTTTCCTGACGCTCGATTCGCTGCGCATGGCCCGGCACCACATGTATTACAGCTCGGCCAAAGCAGAGCGCGAACTCGGCTATAGCGCGCGGCCCTATGCCAAGGCGCTGGTTGAGGCGCTGGACTGGTTCCGCGCGCAGGGGATGGTGCGGTGATCGCGCTGGGGGCCGTGGCGCTGGCGATCTGGGCGGGACTGGCCGCTACCGGCTTCTGGCTGTGCCGCGAGCGCGACGACCGCGTGATCGTGCGGGAGCCACGTGAATGGCCCGATGTTGTCGCCGTAGTGCCGGCGCGTAACGAGGCGGATGTCATCGCCCGCTCGCTCGGCAGCCTATCCGTACAGGATTATCCGGGGCCATTTCGTATAATATTGATCGACGACAACAGTACCGACGACACCGGTGCGATTGCAGCGAGGCTAGGTAGCGAGCGGGTGGCAGTGCTGCCGGGCGCACCGCTGGCTCCCGGCTGGACCGGTAAGCTCTGGGCCTTGTCGCAGGGCATCACCCAAGCTGGAACGCCGCGTTATCTGTGGCTGACCGACGCCGATATTGAACATGCGCCGGACACGTTGCGGCGGCTCGTCACCATCGCCGAGGGCAAGCAGCGCAGGCTGGTTTCGTTTATGGCCGAGCTGCACTGCCGGACCTGGCCCGAGCGGGCGCTCGTGTCGGCTTTCGTTTATTTCTTCATGATGCTCTACCCGTTCAACTGGATCAATCGGCGCTCGCCGCTAGCCGGGGCGGCGGGCGGCTGTGTGCTGGTCGAGCGCGAGACGCTGGCGGCGGCTGGCGGCATCGCCGCGATCCGAGGCGCGCTGATCGACGATTGCGCCCTTGGCGCGCTAATCAAGCGGCAGGGGCCGATCTGGCTCGGCCTCACCCACCGCTCGCGCAGCATCCGGCCCTATCGCAGCGCCGGCGAGATCGGCGCTATGGTGGCCCGCTCGGCCTATGCCCAACTGCGCTATTCGCCGCTTCTGCTCGGGGCAACGGTCACCAGTCTGGTGCTGATGTTCGTCGTTCCTGCGTGGTTGGCGCTGTTCGGCCAGGGCGCAGCCCGGCTGATGGGAGCGGCGGCCTTCCTGCTGATGGCGGCGATGTATCAACCGGTGTTGCGCTTCTACCGCCGTTCGCCGCTGTGGGGACTGGTCCAGCCGCTGGTCGGTGCGTTCTACACCGGCTGCGTGCTGTGGTCAGCCTGGCAGCACTGGCGCGGGCGCGGAGGCATGTGGAAAGGGCGGGCACAGGCTAGGGCTCAATCGGTGACGAGCCCATGAGCGAGCTGAACTCCGGTAAAGGCCGCCGCGACGAGAACTTCCCGGTCGCCTCGTTGCTGCTGAAACGCGAATACCGCGCGCCGGTCCTTGCATTTTATATGTTCGCCCGCGCGGCGGACGATATCGCCGATCATCCCTCCGCTTCAAAGGAGGAGAAGCTGGCCCGGCTGGTAGATATGCGCGCCGGGCTGACGGGAGAAGGGATGCCGGAGGCCATGGCGCTGGCAGAGACAGCGCGGGTGAGGGGGCTGGACTTGATCCATGCCCAGGAACTGCTCGACGCCTTTGTGCAGGATGTCACCGTGCAGCGCTATGCCGATTGGGAAGCACTGATCGGCTATTGCCGCCTCTCGGCAATGCCGGTCGGCCGCTTCGTGCTCGACGTCCACGGCGAGGATCGGTCGATCTGGCCCCTGTCCGATGCGCTGTGCGCCGCGCTTCAGGTTATCAATCACTTGCAGGATTGCGGCAAGGACTACCGGGCGATCAACCGGGTCTATGTACCGACCGGACGGCTGGAAGCGCTGGGGATCGGCGTGGAAGCCCTCGCTGAACCGCTCGCATCGCCTGAACTGCGCAGGGTGATAACCGGCCTCGCCGAACAGACATTGCTGCTGCTCCAGCGCAGTGCGCCGTTTGCCGCCCATATCAGGGACCGTCGGCTTTCCGCAGAAGTCGCGGTGATCCAGGCGCTGGCAGAGGATCTTGCCCGCTTGCTGCTGCGCCGTGATCCCTTGAGCGAACGGGTCCATCATTCTAAGGCGAGGTCGGCTAGGCTCGCCGCCGGCGCCTTGCTGCGGCACAGAATCGCAAGAGGCAGGGCGTGAACGAGCCAGTCACCGCCAGCCAGCTGCAGGCCGCCGTGTCAGGCAGCTCGTTCTATGCCGGCATGCGAGTCCTGCCAAAGCCCGAGCGCACGGCGATGTTCGCGATCTATGGCCTCTGCCGCAGGGTCGATGACATTGCCGACGATCAGCAGGGCGACCCCGCCGACCGCGCGCGCCAGCTCCAGACATGGCGCGGAGACATCGAAGCGCTCTACGCTGGCGGCGATCCGGGACAGGCCCAGTTCCTCGCGGAGGCGGTGCAGCGCTTCGGGCTCGACAAGGCTGATTTCCTGGCGGTGATCGACGGCATGCAGATGGATGTTGACCGCGATATCCGCTGGCCTGATTTCGCCGAGTTGGACCTCTACTGCGACAGGGTCGCCTCGGCGGTCGGGCGGCTGTCGGTGCGGGTGTTCGGCATGGAGGGCGGGCCAGGGTTCGATCTTGCCCACCACCTCGGCCGGGCGCTGCAACTCACCAACATCCTGCGCGATATCGACGAGGATGCCGCCATCGGCCGCGTCTATCTGCCGATCGAGGCACTGACCGTAGCCGGAATTGCGCCTATCTCGCCGGAAACGCTCGTCGCCGAGCCCGCTCTGGATAGCGCCGCGCGCTGGCTCGCCGGTAAGGCGGGGCATCACTTCGCCCAGGCCCACGCTATCCTCGCCGGCCGCCCCAAGGGCCGGCTGATTGCGCCCTGCCTGATGGATGAGGCCTATTCGCGCCTGCTCCACCACATGATCGCCCAGGGCTGGCGGCCTCCGCGTCGGCGGGTCCGCGTCTCGAAGCTGGCGCTGCTGTGGTCGCTGCTACGCTACAGCCTGCGGTCTTGAGCGCGCCGCGCGTCATAATTGCCGGGGCAGGGCTGGCCGGGATATCGGCTGCTGTCGTACTGGCAGACTCGGGCGTGGCGGTCTCGCTCAGCGACAGCGCCGCCCAGGCCGGTGGCCGCTGCCGCTCGTACCACGACGCGGGGCTCAGTCTGACAATCGACAACGGCAACCATCTAGTGCTCTCCGGCAATCCCGCCGTCGCAGCCTACCGCCGAGCCATCGGCGCGAGCGAACCGTTGACCGGGCCTGAGCATGCCGATTTCGCCTTCACGGACCTTGCCTCGGGGAGCTGCTGGGCTGTGCGGATCAATGACGGGCGGTTGCCGTGGTGGACAGCGGCGTCCGGACGCAGGGTACCCGGGACAAAGTTTCGCGATTATCTTCCCCTCGCGCGATTGCTGCATGGCGAAAACGTGCCAATCGGGGAGGTGATCTCGACCAGCGGACCGCTGTGGGAGCGCTTCCTCGCCCCCCTCCTGCTCGCCGCGCTCAACACCGCGCCCGAACAGGCATCGGCTGCGCTGGCCGGGCGGGTGCTGCGGGAAACGCTGGGGAAGGGGGGACTGGCAATGCGCCCACGCATCGCGCAGCCGACGCTTGGCGCTGCCTTCATCGATCCCGCGCTGTCATGGCTGGCCAGGAGCGGCTGCCACTTGGCCACCGGCCGCCGGCTCCGCGCGCTGGAATTTGCGGGCGACCGCGTCACCGCGCTTGAGTGGAGTGACGGCCCCGAACGGCTCAACCCGGAGGATAGCGTGATCCTCGCCGTCCCCGCATGGACGGCAAGGTACCTGGTCCCCGGCCTCACCGTCCCCACCGAGCACCGCGCCATCGTCAACGGCCATTTCGCCTTCGCCGCCGCCGCTTCAGTTCCGCCGATGCTCGGCCTGCTGGGCGGCACTGCGGAGTGGATATTCACCCAACCCGACCGGATTTCCGTCACCGTCAGCGCCGCCGACCGGCTGATTGACCGCGACCGGGCAGATCTCGCCAACACCTTCTGGTCCGACATCTGCGCCGCACTCGGCATCGCCGCGCCACTGCCGGCTTGGCAGATCGTCAAGGAAAAGCGCGCCACTTTTGCCGCCACGCCCGAGCAGGACGCCCTGCGACCCGGCCAGCGCACCCGCTGGCGCAACCTCTTCCTCGCCGGTGACTGGGTGCAGAACGGCTTGCCCGCAACCATCGAGGGCGCGCTGCGCACCGGCGATAGCGCCGGCCGCTTGGCCTTGGGGCACCCACTGGTATATGAAACGCCACAATGTTGAGTGAGAGCGAGGAAAAGCCCCGCGAGATTGCCTTTGGCGGGCGCGTCGATGCGGCCATCGCACGTTCTTGCGAAGCCTTGTTCGCCCGCCAGCAGGGTGACGGCCACTGGGTTTTCGAGCTGGAAGCCGATGCCACCATTCCGGCCGAATATATCCTGCTGCGCCACTATCTCGGGGAACCGGTGGATGCGGTGCTGGAAGCGAAGATCGCCGCCTATCTGCGCCGCCGCCAATCACCCGAACACGATGGCTGGCCGCTCTATCACGATGGTTCGTTCGACATCAGCGCGACGATCAAGGCTTATTACGCGCTGAAAATGATCGGCGATGCACCCGATGCCCCGCACATGGCCCGCGCCCGCGCTGCGATCCTCGGGGCCGGCGGCGCTGAGGCGGGCAATGTTTTCACCCGCATCCAGCTCGCCCTGTTCGGTGCCGGCTCGTGGGACGAAGTGCCGACGATCCCGCCAGAACTGATACTGGCACCGCGCTGGTTCCCCATCCACCTGTCCAAGATCGCCTATTGGGCGCGCACCGTGGTGGTGCCGCTGCTGGTGCTGTGTGCCCTGAGGCCCCGCGCACGCAATCCTAAGGGCGTGCTGGTCGACGAGCTGTTCTGCGGCCGCAAAGCGAAGCTCAGCAGCCAGGCGGCGCACGTCAACCGCTGGTGGAAGCTGGGTTTCGAGACGCTCGACATAATGCTCAAACTGGGTGACGGCCTCTGGCCCAAGCGGCTGCGCCAACGCGCGATTTCGCTCTGCGCGGCTTGGGTTACCGAGCGGCTGAACGGTGAGGACGGGCTCGGCGCGATCTATCCGGCAATGGCCAACAGCGTGATGATGTACGATGCGCTGGGCTATCCGCCGGACCACCCGGCATGTGCGATTGCGCGCAAATCCGTCGACAATTTGCTTATCGTCACCGATGACGAGGCTTATTGCCAGCCCTGCGTCTCACCGGTCTGGGATACCGCGCTCGCTGCCCACGCGATGCTGGAAGTCGGCAGCGAAGCGGCGGTGGAACGCGCCCACCGCGCGCTCGACTGGCTGCGGCCGCGGCAAGTGCTCAATGTCGCAGGGGACTGGGCCGACCAGCGCCCCGATATCCGGCCAGGCGGCTGGGCCTTCCAGTACACCAACGACTACTATCCGGATCTCGACGATACCGCTGTCGTCGTCATGGCGATGGACCGCGCGGCGGGACGGCGGGGCGGGGCGGACGACGAGGCCATCGCCCGCGCCCGCGAATGGGTCTCCGGCCTCCAGTGCGACGATGGCGGCTGGGGCGCGTTCGATGCGGATAACGACAAGCAATATCTGAATAATCTGCCCTTTGCCGATCACGGCGCGCTGCTCGATCCGCCGACTGCCGATGTCACTGCCCGCTGCATCTCGATGCTGGCCCAGCTCGGCGAGCCGCTCGATTCGCCCCGGATGCGCGCGGCGTTTGCCTGGCTGGAGAAGGAGCAGGCACCGGAAGGCAGCTGGTTCGGCCGCTGGGGGGTCAATTACATCTATGGCACATGGTCGGTGCTTTGTGCGCTCTCGCGGGCCGAGGTGGAGGGCTCTCACGTGATGATGGCGCGGGCTGCGGCCTGGCTCGAGGCGGTCCAGAATGCCGATGGCGGCTGGGGCGAAAGCTGCGATTCCTATGCGCTGGACCGCAAGGGCCATGGACCCGCACCCTCCAACGCTTCGCAGACAGCCTGGGCGGTGCTCGGGCTGATGGCGGCCGGCTCCGCTTCCTCGCCGGCAGTCGAGCGCGGCATCGCCTGGCTGATCGCCCATCAGGCCGACGACGGATTGTGGGGGCAGGAGGCCTATACCGGCGGCGGATTCCCGCGGGTGTTCTACCTGCGCTACCACGGCTATCCCTGCTATTTTCCGCTCTGGGCGCTGGCCCGCTACCGCAACGTCAATCTGGCCAATTCAGGTGAAATCGCTTGGGGGATGTGAGGCCCGTCCTCGTCATTACCGGAACAAGGCGCGAAGGCGCGGTGCTGGACGAGGGGCCTGGCATCAAGATTATTGCCGGGGGCGGGGATGCGGAATTCCTGGCTCGGCAATTGGCGCGGGAAGCCAAGGGCGCGGCGGGTTGCATCAGCTTCGGAATGTGCGGCGCGCTTGATCCGGCCTTGCGGATCGGCGATTGGGTGATTGGCACAATCCTTGTCGGGAAGACTGAAGGCGCCTGCGACCCTCGCTGGATCGCCTCCCTATCCTCCAGCCTGCCCGCGGCCCGCGCTGGCCCGATCTACGCCGATGGCCGCCTGATTGCCAACGCCGCAGACAAGGCGTCGCTGCATCGCGAGACCGGCGCTCTCGCCGGCGACATGGAAAGCCACATCGCCGCGCGTGCCGCAGCCGAGGCCGGTCTGCCGTTCGCGATCTTGCGCTGCATCTCTGATGAGGCCGACGCAAATTTGCCGCCGGCAATTGCCGTGGCGATGCGTCCCGGGGGAGGGTTGGCGCTTGGCGCGGCGTTCAGCTCAATCATGAAACAGCCGTCACAACTGTCCGGTTTGATCCGCAGCGTGGCGGATTTTCGCCACGCTTACGCAGCACTCGCAACCGGGGTGAAGGCAGTCGGTCCGTGCCTCGCCTTCGATCGGCGCTGATCAGGCCGCCCGCGTCGCCCTGCGATAAGCTTCGGGATCCTGCACCCGAATACGCTCGACTTCCCGATCGACCTGGCTGGCATGCACCTCGATCGCGGGGCGCTGGTTCGACAGGTCGATATCTGGCGCCATCGGTCCTTCCGTCCGCACCCCGCCAAGCGCGACCTTGAGGAATTCCACTGGCCGGCGCATCGAATCCGCCGCTGCCGTGCCCTCAAAACCGCAATGGACCATGCAATCCGCGCATTTCTCGTATTTACCGACGCCGTAATCGTCCCAGTCGGTGTCTTCCATCAGCTCGCGGAAGCTGGCGACATAACCTTCACCGACCAGATAGCACGGCTTCTGCCAGCCGAAGACGGTGCGCAGCGGCATCGACCAGGGCGTGCATGCATAGCTGCGGTTGCCCGCGAGGAAATCGAGAAACAGCGGCGAATTGGTGAATTTCCACGCCTTGCCGCCTTTACCAAGGCGAAACAGATCCCGGAACAGGGTCTTGGTGCGCTCACGATTGAGGAAATGCTGCTGATCGGGCGCGCGCTCATAGGCATAGCCGGGCGATATCGTCGTCTCGACGCCCAGCGCCGCCATCTCGTCAAGGAAGGTTGCCAGACGTGCGGGGTCCGCTCCATCGAATACGGTGCAGTTGATCTGGGTGCGGAAGCCCTTGCTGAGCGCCAGTTTGATCGCCTCCATCGCCGTTTCATAGACCCCGTCCTGGCAGACCGAGGCATCGTGCATCTGCCGGTCGCCATCGAGATGGACCGACCAGGTAAAATTGGGCGAGGGCCTGTAGTCGTCGATTTTCTTCTTCAGCAGCAAGGCGTTGGTGCACAAGATGACAAATTTCTTGCGCGCAATGAGGCCCTTGACGATCTGCGGCATGTCACGGTGCAGCAATGGCTCGCCGCCCGCGATCGACACCGCCGGCGCACCGCATTCGTCGATCGCGGCCATGCACTCGTCGTAAGACAGCCGCCGGTTGAGGATGGCGTCGGGATAATCGATCTTGCCGCAGCCCTTGCAGGCGAGATTGCAGCGCAGCAGCGGCTCCAGCATCAGCACCAGCGGATAGCGGCCGCCCTTGATCTGGTTGCGGACGGCGTGGGCGCCGATGCGGAGAACCTGTGTCAGGGGAAGGGTCATCGTGACAAGTATCTTCCTGTTGCCAAGCCGCCATTCGGGCAGCAAAAGCTTGCTGAGGCTTGGGCAGGCCCCCCTGCCAGTTTGATCGGGGCTTGCCTTGGCGGAATTCTGGCAGAATTTCAATCGTCCAAAACGAGCAACACCCACTTTTGCGGGCCGGCACCATACCCGCTTGGCGTTTGATCAGTAGATTGCATTGTTCATCCGCACTACAGGCGAACAGTTCTAAACCGGCCAGCCAATCTGGATGGAGCACGATGAAAAGCACCCTCTTAGCCCCGATAAGCCTTGCGCTTGCCCTGGTATCGCCCCCAGCGCTGGCGCAGGCTGCCGATCCCGCGACCGGTTCCGTGCAGGTGCTGCAAAGCGGCATACTGGGCATCATGCGCGCCGGCAGCGGGGCCGGGCAAGCCGGCCGGGCGAGGATGATCGCGCCAGCAATCGACCGCGCTTTCGATATTGCCTTGATGACCCGGCTCGCCGTTGGCCCGGCCTGGACGGGAATGTCCGCCCGCGAGCAGACGGAGCTCGTCGCAGCCTTCCGGTCGCTTACAATAGCGCAGCACGCCAAGAATTTTGACAGTTTCACAGGCGAGCGCTTCACCATCGTGGGGACTGAGACCAGGGGAGCTGACAAACTCGTGCGAACATCGCTTATCAGTCCCGGCGGTTCGTCCGAGGCGCTGCACTACCGCCTGCGACAGAGCGGCGGAAGCTGGAAGATCATCGATGTCTATTACCGCAACGCGATCAGCCAACTGGCGACCCGGCGCTCCGATTTCGCCCGCGTGCTCAAGACCGGCGGTGCCCCGGCACTGATCACCCACCTCAACCGTCTGGCGGCCAAGCCGAGCTGACCCTCAGCGCTTCGGCGGTGGCGGACCCTTGGCGCCGGTAAAATAGCGCAGGTTGAACCGGATCGATGCGTCGGTCCCGGCATGGCTGAACACCGCATCGCGCCATTTGGGCGGGCTGAACATGATTCTGGCATTGCGAGAAAAGCCGACGCCTTCCTTGGGTATGCCGAACATGCCCCGATCGACATCGCCGTTCGCGTTCTCATCATGCAATGCTTGCGCAGCATAGTCGCCGGGAGGCACATTGGGCACGATGACCCGGGTCGTCCCTGCCTGCGCCAATGCTTCGCCGTGATGGATGCAGCCGTCCTCGAGAAAGCGGTTCTGCGGGCAGATATCGACAAGCACGCGGCCCCGCGCCGAGCGGACATTGCCGACATCGACAGTGATCGAACCAGCGGAGGCCTGCGCCATGGCGAGGGCTATCAGGATGCTCATGATCGGTCGAATTTACCTTTCACTGGGCCGGTACTAGGTCGCGAACGACAGGATGGTCGAGGCAGCGATAGCCGGTTCCAGTAAAACCGACGATGAACGGTCGCCCCTCAGTCGCCCTCAACCACGAAGGCCAGGCCCGCGGATTTTCCGTCGCTCCACCGCACTTCAGCCGGAATCAGGGTGCCATCCTCCAGTTCGACGACGAGCGATGTGGCATCGGCAATGCCGGGAAGCGCATCCCCCATCAATCCGCCGGGCGATATGTTCTGGATGGCGAACGGGTGGGGCGAACCGTCGATGTGCAGCGCGATAACGCGTCCTTTAGTGGCGATCCGTTCCTCTCGCCGCCGTTCCCTGCCCTTGGCTGACGCTTTGCCGCCCGCGATCACATGCAGCGCAACCGCCCTGCGGCCCGCCGGATCGAAGCCCGCCTGATGGGCTTCGTTCATCGGCAAGGCGGTCCCACAAATGCCGCATTCGGCGGTCACCCGGCCGACATACCATTGCGACTGACCGCAACCAGGGCAGCGGTTGACCTCGCCGCGCCAGAACAGAACCTGATAACCCCGCGCCGACAGGTCGAGCGCGAACGTCTTCTTCGATGCCGGGGCAGCACGAGCATTCATCGGACGACTCGCTTTTAGTTGTCATTTCGCGGGCGAGGGCCATGGTTAGCATTGGATTGATTGCCAATGCTTTAACAAACGGCAGCCAGGCGCGAAGGTCGGCCGCCCGCATCGCCAAGGTTGGTGGAAACTGGCGGACAGGGTGGGATTCGAACCCACGGTGAGCTTGCACCCACGGCGGTTTTCAAGTTTTATGTATCCGCGTCCTTACTTACCGGCAATAGCCCGCAGGCACCGGTAAATGCCTCTTGAATCAATGACTTAAGTCCTTGCAAGCTCGTGGCACCTCGTCGTAACCTGTAACCCGCTGTTACAAATACGTTCGAAAGGGGTGCAAGATGGCGAAGCCAAAACAGGAGCCTGTACGGCTTACCAAGGCTATGATTGATAAGGTCGCGTTGCCTGCCAAAGGGTACGACATTCATTGGGATAAGGTGGTCAAAGGATACGGCCTGCGAGTGTCGCGCGAGGGAAAGAAGACTTTCGTTGCGATGGGGAGGGTGCGGGGCAAACTCGTTCAATTCACCATCGGAGCGTTCGGGGTTTTCACTGAAGACCAAGCGCGAACGAAAGCGCAGAAGGTCTTGCAGGACATGCGTGAAGGGATCGACCCCCGCGATGGTAAGAAGGCAGACCAAGCGGCTGCCGTGACCCTTCGCCAGGTCGTTGACGCCTATGTCGGCCGCGTTGGCAAGCTGAAGGACAGCAGCGCGGACGTTATTGAGCGCC
>JANLQW010000119.1:0-11031 GCA_031368085.1 Novosphingobium sp.
GAGGAAGAGCGCCAGCTGGCCGACGATCTGATCAGTCTGCTCACCCCAGTAATCAAGGGCTACGGCACCGACAAGGGCTTCGAAACGGCAGTCAACATGCAGCAGATCTGGGGCGGGCACGGCTATATCGTCGAGAGCGGAATGGAGCAGTTTGTCCGCGATGCCCGCATTGCGATGATCTACGAAGGCGCCAACGGGGTGCAGGCGATGGACCTTGTTGGCCGCAAACTGGCGGCGAATATGGGCCGCGCGGTGCAGGCGTTCTTCGCGCTGGTCGATGGCGAATGCGCCGCCGCCAGGTCCGACCCGCAGCTCGCCCCGATTGCCGAGCGGGTGGAAAAGGCAGGCGGCGAGCTAAAGGCCGCGACGATGTGGTTCATGCAGAACGCCGTGGCCAATCCCAACAACGCCGGGGCCGGGGCGCATCATTACATGCACATCATGGGCATCGTCGCGCTGGGGCTGATCTGGCTGCGCATGGCCGCGACGGCGGCGGAAGCGCTGGCGGGCGGGGCGCAGGACAAGGCGTTCTACGAGGCCAAGCTGACCACCGCGCGCTATTTCGCCGAACGCTTCACGCCTGACGCCGGCGCACTTCGGCGCAAGATCGAGGCGGGAGCCGAGGCGATGATGGACCTGCCGGTCGAGGCATTTGCGACGGCATGACAGGCGCGCCATGACCGGATCAACTGCCAACTTTCGCGAACGGCACCACCGTGCGATCTGGGCGATGCTGTGGCCGGTGCGCACGTGGTTCAGCCATTTCCCCATCCATCGCGGCAAGGGGCTGCTCATGCGCCATGTAATCCTGCCCGCGCTGCCGCCCCGGCCCGCCAGTTTCGCCTATCGGCTCGGCAGCGGGGAGGCGGTTCGGCTGTTTTACCGCGAAGACCTCGGCACCAAGGTGCTGTTCAGCGGCGATTACGAAGACCGCGAGGTTGCAGCCCTGTGCGCTCAGGTTGTGCCAGGAACGACAGTTTTCGACGTTGGCGCCAACATCGGCCTCTCGGCGCTGGAATTCGCACGGGCGGCGGGACCAGATGGCCTGGTGATTTCGTTCGAGCCCCATCCCGACACCGCCGGGCGGCTTGCGGCCAATCTGCACGAGAATGGGGTGGCCAACGTGCGGATCGTCCAGTCAGCCGTCGGCGCAGCATCGGGAACCGTAACTTTTCATGAGAGCGCCCAAGCGACGCTGAGCTCGGCCTCGATCATTCCGTCCGATCTGGTGCGCTCGTTCGAAGTGCCGGTAACGACAGTCGATGCTGTATGGCTTGATGCGGGCTGCCCGCGTGTTTCAGCGCTCAAGATCGATGTTGAGGGCGGTGAACTCAATGTCCTGCGTGGAGCCGGCGCGCTGCTGGCGCAAGAACGCCCTGCCATCCTGATCGAGGCGTGGGGCCCAGAGCAACTCAATCCGATTGCTGCCATGCTCAGCGCGGCAGGTTATGCTCAGTCGCAGCCCTCGGGTTTCGAGCCGAGGAATTACCTTTTCCTGGCCACGTGATCTTCGAGGCTTCGGGATACGGCATGGGGGTCACGTTCGAATCACCCTCACTCCCGGGGAAAGTGGCGCGTCCGGTTGAGCTTGTCGATTACCTCGTCCATCGGCTCGACAACGGTCACACTGCGGCCTTCGCCAAAGCGGATGCGGGTGCCTTCGGTGATCGAGGAAATGAACGTGACCTGCGCGGCATTGACCGCCGTTGGCACGCGGTCCGAACTGGTGAACTTGACAAACATGACAGCCGCTCCTTGCAATCTCAAGTGCAGGGTAGCGGTTTGGCGCGGGGAAGCCAGCGAGTAAAATTTGGGGATGCCTAACCAAACACCTCGTCGAACAAGCTCAACATCGCTGCCCAGCTTTGCCGGTCGGCACTGGCGTCATAGGCGATGGCGGGAAGGCCGCGGGCATTGCTGCCGGGATCGGTGAAGCCGTGCCTGACGTCGCTGTAGCTGTGGAAGTGCCAGTTCGCCCCGGCCGCGTCCATTTCTGCCCAGAAGGCCAGCACCTGGGCGCGCGACACCATCGGGTCCGCATCGCCGTGGCATACGAGGATGCGGGATTTGACTGCACCGGGCCGGGCGGGTCTTTGTGTGTCCAGCAATCCGTGGAAGCTGACCACGGCGACAAGGTCGGCACCGTCGCGCGCGGCCTCCAGCGCCGCCTGACCGCCCATGCAGAAGCCGATGGCTGCCATTGAGAGTTGGGCGGCGCCGGGATGGGCGCGCAGAGCCGCGATTCCGGCGCGCAGGCGGGCGCGAAAGGTTTCCGCATCGGCGCGGAGTGTCTTGGCGAGCGTTCCGGCGGCTTCGAAACTGTCGACCGTCTCGCCGTAAAAGTCGGCGATCATGGTGAGATAGTCGGCATCGGCCAGCATCTTCGCGCGGCGTTCCATCGGCGGGTTGACGTTGGCGATGGTCGGAAACAGGATGATGGCGGCGCGCGGTTGGCCGGCGGGGCTCGCAAGCCAGCCGGTTAGCGCGGTTTTCCCGTCATGGTAGCAAATTGGCTCGAGATTGTCTGTCATGATGCCGATCCCTCGCCTCACTCCGGCAGAAAGTCCGGCACCGACAGATAGCGCTCGCCGGTATCATAATTGAACCCCAGCACCCGCGCGCCCGCCGGCAATTCCTTCAGCTTCTGCGCGATCGCCGCCAGGGTTGCGCCCGAACTGATCCCGACCAGCATGCCTTCCTGCGTGGCGCAGCGGCGTGCCATGTCCTTGGCGTCGGCCGGATCGACCAGGATCGCGCCATCGATCGCCTGGGTGTGGAGATTGGTCGGGATGAAACCCGCGCCGATGCCCTGAATCGGATGCGGCGCGGGCTGGCCACCAGAGATTACCGGCGAGAGCGTCGGCTCCACCGCATAAGCCTTCATCCCCGGCCACTTGGCTTTCAGTACTTCGGCGCAGGCGGTCAAATGCCCGCCGGTGCCGACTCCCGTAATCAGCACATCAATCGGCGTGGCTGCGAAATCGGTCAGCACTTCCTGCGCGGTGGTGCGGGCGTGGACTTCGATATTGGCGGGATTGTCGAATTGTTGCGGCATCCAGGCGCCGGGCGTTTGCTCGACGATCTCCTTCGCCCGCTCGATCGCGCCCTTCATGCCTTTCTCGCGCGGGGTGAGGTCGAACGTAGCACCGTAGGCCAGCATCAACCGTCGCCGTTCGATCGACATCGAATCGGGCATGGCCAGTATCAGCGGATAGCCTTTGACCGCCGCGACCATGGCAAGTCCGATGCCGGTGTTGCCCGAGGTCGGCTCTACGATTGTGCCGCCGGGCTGGAGACTGCCGTCCTGCTCCGCCGCCTCGATCATCGACAATCCGATGCGGTCCTTGATCGAGCCGCCGGGATTGGCGCGTTCGCACTTTACCCAAACCTCGTGATCGGGGAACATCCGGGCGAGGCGGACGTGCGGCGTATTGCCGATTGTGGCGAGGATGCTGTCGGCTTTCATGGTGCTTGCTCTTTCTGGCGGAGAGACTGACGGTATTGCGGCGCGAAGGTCCGGGCGTTCCTGATTTCAGGGTACAGGAACGCCCAGACGATTGTGACGAATATGGCACCCGCGCCGCCGAACACAACCGCCCCAGTGACGCCGAGCAGCGCTGCGGCAAGCCCCGATTGCATTTCGCCCAGCTCATTGGATGCGGAAATCGCCAGCCCCGATATTGCCGAAACCCGGCCGCGGACCTCATCGGGCGTGTTGAGCTGGATAAGCGTGTTGCGGATGAACACTGAAATCATGTCTGCGGCCCCGAGCAGCGCCAGCAGGGCGAGCGACAAGGGAAAGCTGCGCGACAGCCCGAAAGCGATCGTCGCCGCGCCATATGCCGCGACCGCCCACAGCATTTTCACTCCGACATTGCGCACCAGCGGCCGCTGGGTCAGCCATAGCGCAACCAGCACCGAACCGACGGCGGGCGCGGCGCGCATCAGGCCCAGCCCATCCGGTCCGACGTGCAGGATATCGCGGGCGAAGACCGGCAGCAGCGCAGTCGCGCCGCCCAGCAGCACGGCGAACAGGTCCAGCGTCACGCAGCCGAGCAAAAAGCGCTCGTTCCGGACGAACCGGAAGCCCTCGGCAACCTGGCGAAATGGATGGATGTCGCGGCTGCCGGGGGGCGGGGGCAGGGGGCCGATGAGAAATATGCCCAGGCATGAAATCGCCAGCAGCCCCGCCCCGGCCCAATAGGGCAGGGCGGAGGCCATGCCGAAAGCCAATCCGCCCAGCGCCGGTCCGACAACCGAGCCGATCTGCCAGGCCATCGAACTGTATGCGATCGCGCGCGGCATCAGCGCCGCCGGTACGATGTTGGGGGCAATCGCCGACAGCGCCGGTCCAAGGAACACCCGGGCAACCCCGTGACAGGCGGCAAGGGCGAACAGCAGCGGCAGAGTGATTTTTCCGCCCCCCGTCGCCAAAGCGAGCAACATGGCAACCCCGAGATCGACTGCTACCGAAGCGCTGGCAACCAGGCGGCGGTCGTAGCGGTCCGCCACCACCCCGGCGATGGGGGTCAGCAGGGCGATGGGAAGAAACTGCGCAAAGCCCAACAACCCGAGTAGCAGTGCGGCCTGGGAAATGCCCATGCCATAGTCGCTGCGTGCGAGGTCATAGAGCTGGTAGCCGATAACCACGACCATGCCGGAAGTGGCGATGATCGAGGTCAACCGCGAAAACCAGAACAGGCGGTACGCGGGAATTTGCAGCGGCGATGTCGGCTCGGTCACTCCTCAGTCATGGCAGTGGAGCGCAGCAATGCCAAGCGGGCTGGCACGGCCTTGGACTTAAGGCCGTGCAATTCGGTAGCGCTACTTGATTCCTCTCCCGCCTGCGGGAGGGGGGAAGCAGGCGTTAGCGATCCCGGCGCAGGCGCGGATTGGGCTGCATAGTTTCAATTATCTTCAGGAATTCGTCGATCCGGATGATCCGCTCGAATTGAAAGCCGGTCTTTTCCTCGGTGGACCAGATCAGATGCGCTTCGATCCTGCCGACCACCGGCAGGCGGATGATGATGCGATCGCCGCGCGTGAGACCCGGCGCGTCGGCTGCCATGAAGCCATGCGCAGACAGGTTGACGATTTGCAGATGGATATCGCCCAGCCGGCGATGTTCAGCGATCACCGGGCAGTCGACCGGATGCCGCGTCGCCCGGCGCAGATCGGTTACACTCAGCTGTGCGCCTGCACCCATAGCCATAAATCACCTCAATCTCGCTTTTCCAAGGGAGGCAAGATGCATGAGAAAGGCAAATATTGGGTAAACCGGCAAAAACTGGCCGGCAGAGCCTTGCCGGTCGGTCCATTGCGTCGTGCCGATAGCAGTTCAAGCCGAGCGCAGAATACCGTGCTTCTTCTTGCCGGAGGAGATGCGCAACTCCCCGCAAGCCCCCCCGATTGCGTGCGTTTCGTCGGTTATCACGTTACCGCCCAGCCGTGCCCCGCCCCCGGCAATCAGCCGCTTCGCCTCGCCGCGGCTCGCGGCAAATCCGATCCCGACCAGCGCATCGACCATTGACAGACCTTCGGACGGAATAGTGAATTCCGGCAGATCTTCCCCAAGGCCGCCGTCAGAAAATGTCGCCGAGGCCGTCGCCTCCGCCGCCCTTGCTGCTGATTCGCTGCGGCACAGGCTGGTGACTTGATTGGCCAACACAATTTTTGCAGCGTTGATTTCGCTGCCCTCCAGCGCTTCGAGCCGGGCAATCTCATCAAGCGGCAAATCGGTGAACAGCCGCAGGAACCGGCCGACATCGCGGTCATCGACGTTGCGCCAATATTGCCAGAAGTCATAAGCCGGCAACTGCGCCTCGTTGAGCCACACCGCGCCCGCCGCAGTCTTGCCCATCTTGGCACCGTCGGCAGTGGTGAGTAGCGGGGTGGTGACACCGAACAGCTCGATCCGTTCCATCCGGCGGGTAAGCTCGATCCCGTTGATAATATTGCCCCACTGGTCCGATCCACCCATCTGCAAGCGGCAGCGGTGCCGCAGGGCCAGCTCGCGGAAATCATAGGCCTGCAGGATCATGTAGTTGAATTCGAGGAAGGTCAGCGGCTGCTCCCGCTCAAGCCGCAGCTTGACCGAATCGAAAGTGAGCATGCGGTTGATGGTGAAATGCGGACCAACGTCGCGCAGCAACTCGACATAGGAAAGCTGGCTCAACCATTCGTCGTTATCGACCAGGACCGCATCGACCGGACCATCGCCGAATGTCAGGAACCGCTCGAACACCGTGCGGATCGAGGCGATGTTGGACTGGATGTCCGCCCCGGTGAGCAGCTTGCGGCTCTCATCCTTGCCCGATGGATCGCCGACTTTGGTTGTGCCGCCGCCATCACCACGATCGGCTTGTGCCCGGCCTGCTGGAGGCGGCGCAGCAGCATGATCTGCACCAGGCTGCCGACATGCAGCGATGGCGCGGTGGCGTCGAAGCCGATATAGCCCGGGATTACCTGCTTTGCAGCCAAGGCATCAAGGCCCGAGGCATCGGTCATCTGGTGGATATAGCCGCGCTCATCGAGCAGGCGGAGCAGGGTGGATGTGTACGAGGACATGGCGCGGGCGCGCCTAGCATGGAGTAACGCGCTTGGAAACGCATGAGCTTATTCCCCATCCCGATTACCCACCCAGTACGGTGAGCAAGGTCAAGGCCCGCATCACGAGTGCCGACGAAAGCTGGCTTAACCTGCATTGGCATATTCAGGACGCCGGCCAGCTGGTGCTCCCGCCGTTCGCTGGCAAAGGCCGCGCCGATGGCCTGTGGCGAACGACATGCTTCGAGCTCTTCCTGCGGCCAATTGGCGGCGTGGGTTATATCGAGATCAACCTCTCGCCCTCCGAACGCTGGGCCGCCTACGACTTTATCGCCTACCGCGAAGATATGGCAAAACGTCCCTTGGCCCGTGAGCCGGTTTGCACGGCGAGGGTCGGTCAGAGCATCGCGGTTTTCGACGCTGCCGTACCGCTCGCGGGGTTGCCGCCGCGCCCGTGGGCGGTGGGCCTTTCCGCCGTCATCGAGGAAACCGGCGGCACCAAGTCCTATTGGGCGCTGGCGCATCCGGCCGGCGAGCCTGATTTCCACGCGCCCGCTTGCTTCGCGGCGACACTTGCGCCACCTGAGTAAGCCATGAAATTCGGCATCGACCGCCTGCTGGCTGAACCAGATCTGCGCAAGCCGCTCGCGGGTAAGCGTGTCGCTCTGATCGCGCACCCCGCCTCTGTCACCGAAGACCTCACCCATTCGCTCGACGTCCTGGCCGCCTGCCCCGGCATCAAACTCGCCGCCGCCTTTGGTCCGCAGCATGGCCTGAAAGGCGACAAGCAGGACAATATGGTCGAGACGCCGGACGAGACTGATCCGCAATACGGCGTGCCCGTGTTCAGCCTCTATGGCCAGGTCCGCCGCCCGAGCCCGGCAATGATGGACACGGCCGATGTCTTTCTGTTCGACCTGCAAGACCTTGGCTGCCGCATCTACACCTTCGTCACGACGCTGCTTTATCTGCTGGAGGCGGCGTCGGGAACCGGCAAGGCGGTGCGGGTGCTTGATCGTCCCAATCCCGCCGGCCGTCCGGTCGAGGGGACGCTGCTGCTGCCAGGCCAGGAGAGTTTCGTCGGAGCGGGACCGATGCCGATGCGCCACGGGCTGACGATGGGCGAAATTGGTCGCTGGTTTGTGCGGCATTTCAAGCTCGATGTCGATTACCGCGTGGTCGCAATGCAGGGCTGGCAGCCCGATACGTCGCCCGGCTTCGGCTGGCCGGAAAGCCGCATCTGGATCAACCCCAGCCCCAATGCCGCCAGCCTCAACATGGCCCGCGCCTATGCCGGGACGGTGATGCTCGAAGGCACCACGCTGAGCGAGGGCAGGGGCACTACCCGGCCTCTCGAAGTGCTGTTCGGCGCGCCGGATATCGACGCCAAAGCGGTGCTGAGGGAAATGCAGCGCTTTGCACCGCAGTGGCTCGCCGGCTGCGCGATCCGCGAATGCTGGTACGAGCCGACTTTCCACAAGCACGCGGCAGCGCTCTGCAGCGGCTTGATGATCCACGCCGAGGGGCGGTTCTACAATCACCATGCCTTCCGCCCGTGGCGCTTGCAGGCGCTGGCGTTCAAGTCGATCCGCCGGCTCTATCCGGATTACCCGCTGTGGCGCGATTTTCCCTATGAGTATGAGCTGGAGCGGCTTGCCATCGATGTGATCAATGGCGGGCCGTCTTTGCGCCAATGGGTCGATGACGCGGGGAGCGAAGCGGGCGATCTGGAGGCGCTAGCGTCGGTTGACGAGGCGCGCTGGCGCGAGGAAATCAGGCCGGTTCTGCTTTACGATTGATACGCTCTGGCAGCCCTCAATGCTTCTTGCGCGTGAGCTCCCGCATCGCATCGTCCAGCCCGCCCAGCGTCAGCGGGTACATCGATCCGTGCATCAGTTCGTGGATCAGCCTGGTCGATTGCGAATAGTCCCACTGCTTCTCGGGCGTCGGGTTCAGCCAGACGGTAGCCGGATAGACGTGGCGCACGCGCTCCAGCCACACCGCGCCCGATTCCTCATTGAAATGCTCGACCGATCCGCCAGGATGGCTGACTTCATAGGGGCTCATCGAGGCATCGCCGACGAAGATCACCTTGTAGTCGTGGCCGTATTTGTGGAGGATGTCCCAAGTCGGCGTGCGCTCGGAAAAGCGGCGGCGATTGTCCTTCCATACGCCTTCATACAGGCAGTTGTGGAAGTAGAAGAATTCGAGGTTCTTGAACTCGGCGGTTACGGCGCTGAACAGTTCCTCGACCATTTTTACATGGCCATCCATCGAGCCGCCGTTGTCAAGGAACAAGAGCACCTTCACCGCATTGCGCCGCTCGGCCCGCATATGGATGTCAAGCCAGCCCTGCTTGGCGGTGCCATCGATGGTCGCATCGAGATCGAGCTCTTCGGCTGCACCCTCGCGGGCGAAGCGGCGCAGGCGGCGCAGGGCGATCTTGATGTTGCGGGTGCCAAGCTCGCGGGTCGAGTCGAGATTGGCGAATTCGCGCTTCTCCCACACCTTGATCGCCCGGCCATGCTGGCCCTCGCCGCCGATGCGGATGCCTTCGGGGTTGTAGCCCGAATGGCCGAAGGGGCTGGTGCCGTTGGTGCCGATCCACTTGCTGCCGCCCTGATGGCGCTTTTCCTGCTCCTCGAGCCGCTTTTTCAGGGTCTCCATGATCTCGTCCCACGAGCCGAGCGCCTTGATTTTCTCCATTTCCTCTGCGGAGAAATAGCGCTCGGCCAGCGCTTTGAGCCAATCCTCGGGAATATCGACCGGCTTCTGGCCGTAATCGGAGAAGATTCCCTTGAACACGCGGTTGAACACCTGGTCGAATCGGTCGAGCAGGCCCTCGTCCTTCACGAAGGTGGCGCGGGAGAGGTAGTAAAACGCCTCGGGCGTTTGCTCGATGACGTCCTTTTCCAGCGCCTCAAGCAGGGTGAGGTGTTCCTTGAAGGAAGCGCCGATGCCGGCGGCGCGGAGTTCGTCGATGAAGTTGAAGAACATTAGTGCTTTTCCCGGGGCTTGTGCACGGCGGCAACGAGGATGAAGGAGATATACATCAGCAGGTACCACGCGCCCAACTTGGCGGGCGAGACCATGTGCCACACCGCCGCCTGACTCGGATAGACCCAGGCGCGCGAAAAGGTAGCAATGTTTTCGGCGAACCAGATGAACAGTGCGACCAGGCCGAAGCCCACCAGCAGCGGCATCCAGCGATCCTCGCGCCAGACGCGGAACCACACGCGGGTGCGCCCAAACAGCAGCGCCATCGCGGTAAACAGGATAATGCGGATGTCGGGCAGCACGTGATGCGCGAAGAAGTTTACATAGATCGCGAGGCCCAGCGCGAAAGTCGCGGCGCCGTTCGGGTAGGCGCTAAACCGGAAGTCGAAGGTCCGCCACACCCGCGCAATGTAGCTGCCGACCGCCGCATACATAAAGCCCGAGAACAGCGGAACCCCGCCGATCCGCAGCAGGCCCGGTTCGGGATAGGTCCACGAACCGTAGTGCGTCTTGAACAACTCCATCACCGTCCCGACGAGGTGAAAGGCAAGGATGACCTTGGCCTCGCCGAGCGTCTCGAGCCGCAGCGACAGCATACCTAGCTGGACCGCCAGCGCCGCGAGCGTCAAGAAGTCGTAGCGGGCGAGGGCCGCATCGGGCGGATAGAACAGGTGTGTCCCGAGCAGCAACGCCAGCATCAGCGCCCCGAACAGACACGCCCAGCCTTGCTTGAACCCGAACAGCAGGAACTCGTAGATCCACGCCCGCCAGCCAGGGCGCGGCTCGAAGGCTTCTAGCCGCGGGCGAACGCGTTCGAAGCGGGTGTGTTCCAGCGTAATGCTCATGCTCCCTCTCCCCTCCCGGGAGAGGGCTCTATCACCCGTTCCGCCGCGACATAAACGCCAGCCGCTCGAACAGCATCACATCCTGTTCGTTCTTGAGCAGCGCGCCGTGCAGGGGCGGGATCGCCTTGGTCGGGTCGCGGTTTTGCAACACGTCGAGCGGCATGTCCTCGTTCATCAGCAGCTTGAGCCAGTCGAGCAGCTCGCTGGTGCTCGGCTTTTTCTTCAGCCCCGGCACGTCGCGCACTTCGTAAAAAATATCCATCGCCCTGGTTACCAGCGTCTTCTGGATCTTGGGGAAGTGGACGTCGATGATTGCCTGCATCGTCTCGCGGTCGGGAAACTTGATGTAGTGGAAGAAACAGCGGCGCAGGAAAGCGTCGGGGAGTTCCTTCTCGTTGTTCGAGGTGATGACGACGATCGGGCGCTCCTTTGCCTCGATCCGCTCGCGCGTTTCGTAAACGTCGAAGCTCATGCGGTCGAGTTCCTGGAGCAGGTCGTTCGGAAACTCGATATCCACCTTGTCGATCTCGTCGATCAGCAGCACCGGCAGCTGCGGCGCGGTAAACGCCTCCCACAGCTTGCCTTTGCGGATGTAGTTCGAAATGTTGTGCACCCGCTCGTCGCCGAGCTGGCCGTCGCGCAG
>JANLQW010000133.1:0-9024 GCA_031368085.1 Novosphingobium sp.
GTCCTGGAAAGTCACGCGGCCCTGCTTTTCGGTGAGCAGCTTGGCCTTGGATTTGCCGAAACCCATGGCCCCGCCAGCGCCGCCGCCTTTCTGGACCTGGCGCAGCGCAAAGAAAGCAACCGCGAGGATCAGCATAAACGGCAGCGCCTGGACCAGAATGTAGAGGAGCAGGTTAGGTTCGTCGGGCGTCTTGCCGGCAAATTTCACCCCGTTGGCCTGCAGCAACTGCAACAATGTCGTATCGTTGGGGATCGGCACCGAGCTGAAGCTGTCGCCATTTTTGTACTTGCCGTTAATTCGGTCCTCGCCGATCTGCACCTCGGCTACCGTGCCTTCCGCCACCTTGGCACGGAAATCGGAATAGCGGACCGAGGATGCTGCGGTGTCAGCCCGCGAGCCGAACATCGACACGGCCATCATCAACGCCAGAAAAATCCCGCCCCAAACGAGCAGGCTCTTGAGCCAGGGATTACCACTAGGCTGCGGATCTTCATTCATAATGCGGGGAACCAACCTTTCGTTGGCCAATGTAGGGCACAAGCGCTGAATGACAAGTTAGCGGCTGCTGCCTGACGCGCGCCTGCGGCAAGCTGGCCCGACGACCTGGTTGAGGCCTAGGGCTTGGCGGCACCTGGATCGGCCTTGCGCATCGCCTCAACCTCGGCGGCGGTCTTGAATTCAACGAGTTCGACCTGAAACACCAGCTCGGAGTTCGCCGGAATTGGCCCCTGCGCCTTCGCGCCGTAGCCCAGGGTTGCCGGCACGCAAAACCGGTAAATGCTGCCCTTGGGCATCCGCTTCAAACCTTCGGTAAAGCCGGGGATCAGGCGGTCAACGGGCATGGCGGCGGTCATCGCCTGATCGAAGGCTGCGCCGCTCGCGGCGAGATAGCCGATGTAGTTGACCAGCACGATGTCGGTCGCGCCCGGCTTTGCGCCGGCGCCGGGTTGCAACTCGGTGTAACCCAGCCCGGATGCCGATTTGTCACGGCAGCTGCGCTTGTCGTTGGCGACTACCGGGTTAAGCGGCAGGGCAATGATCTGCGGCGAGCGTGCTGGAGCCGGTTGAGCCGCCAGCGGCGGACCGGCGGCAAGTAGCGGGGCAACAAGGGCGCTGCGCAATGCAAAGCGAGAATCAAGCGTCATTCGCGGCCCTATAGCCAAGGCATCTTGCCGCGACCAGCCTCCGCATCTCGATTTAACTTTTGAGCAGGCGCTCGCTGCTGGCTGGCCGCTTCAGCCCGACCAGGGCGGAGACTTCGTCGTGCACCTTGGCCAGATGCTTGTCGTACCACAGGTCGATAAGGAATTTGATCTCGCCGAAGAACGCGGGGATCTCATCGACGACATAGAAGCCCTGGGCGGTTTCATTCGCACCCGGCTGGCGATTGGGCAGACGGACGGTGATACCATGACCGGTGACGTAGGCGGCGAGTTCGTCGATATGCTGCTGCAACATGGCCCGCCGGTTATCGTTGCTGGCATTGCGGGCGTGGCCGAGTTCCTCTTTCGCCTTGTCGATCAGGCTGGAAAGATAAGCGTAGGTCTGATCCGCGCGCTCGCGCTTCAGGGACGTGATTGTGTCGATGTAATCGCGTTGCAGCCGCAGCCGGGCGGTTTCCGGATGCTCGCTGCCGGCAAAATTGCTTGACCAGGCGACGGTATTGGCCGGGCTGCCGGGGCTCCCCGCCGCAGCCTGACCCGGTGCGCGATGCGCCCCGTTAGCGGCGCCGTTCGAGCCGTTCTGGCCGGGTTTGACGGCGGATTCCTGCTGATCTTGCATTTGCGCGGTTGCCCATGATTACCTTCAGCCAAACATAGTCATAACGGGGTTATTTTTGGATTAAGGTTACTGGCGGCAGGGCCCTGCTCGACAAGCGCGCCGGTGCTGGCTAATTGCTGCCCAACCCCATCAGCCCACACCCGAGGATGCCCATGACCGCCACTCCCGCCAGCCCAACGACTCCCGCCAGTAAAGTTCTCGACCGCGTCCTCGTCCTCGAAATGGTGCGCGTCACCGAGGCGGCAGCCATCGCCGCCTCGCGGATGATCGGCCGGGGCGATGAGAAGGCTGCCGATGCCGCCGCGGTCGAGGCGATGCGCGCGGCGCTGAACGAGCTGGCAATGGACGGCACCGTGGTGATCGGCGAGGGCGAGCGCGACGAGGCGCCGATGCTGTTTATCGGCGAAAAGGTCGGCTCGGCGCAGGGCACTGGCCCCAAGATCGACATCGCGCTCGATCCGCCGGAGGGCACGACGATCACCGCCAAGGCCGGCCCCAATGCGCTCGCCGTGCTGGCAATCGCCGAGGAAGGCAATCTGCTCAACGCGCCGGATGTCTATATGGACAAGCTGGCGGTCGGCCCCGGCTATCCCGCCGGGATCATCGATCTTGCAAAAACGCCGACCGAGAACGTGTGCGCGGTCGCTGCCGCCAAGGGCGTGAGCCCAAGCGAGATCATCGTCTGCGTGCTCGACCGCCCGCGCCACGCCGACCTCATCGCCGAACTGCGCGCGCTGGGCTGCGGCATCCAGCTGATCCCCGACGGCGATGTGGCGGGCGTCATCGCCACGACCAACGAGGACACCACCATCGACATGTACATGGGCAGCGGCGGCGCGCCCGAAGGCGTGCTGGCAGCGGCGGCGCTGCGCTGCGTCGGCGGGCAGTTCAACGGGCGACTGCTGTTCCGCAACGATGACGAACGCGGGCGGGCGCGCAAATGGGGCATCACCGACCTCAACCGCATCTACCAGTTGGAAGAACTGGCCAAGGGCGACTGCATCTTCGCCGCCACCGGGGTGACCGACGGCTCGCTGCTCGACGGGGTCAAGCGCCGCAAGGACGGGACGATGACGACGGAGAGCGTGGTCATGCGGGCTAGTTCGGGGACGGTGCGGTGGGTGAAGGGGGAGCGCCGGGTTCGCAAGTAGATACATATGTTGACACTTGCGTAGCCTGTGCTATCGCTGCCTCGTTGGAGACAGCCATGCGCTTGCAGGTAAAAAAATGGGGCAATAGCGCTTCGGTGCGGATTCCGGCATCGATCATGGCGGCGGCGGCTTTGCGGATCGATCAGTTGGTCGATGTCCGCGAGGATCAGGGGCGGATCATTATCGAGCCGGTTTTGGCCCCGGTCTATGATCTCGACGAATTGCTCGCACAAATGTCGCCCGACACATTCCCCGATGAAGTCGACTTCGGCCCGCCAGTGGGCAAAGAAATCTGGTAATGGCCGCGTGGGTGCCGGATGTCGGCGATGTCATCTGGGTGCAGTTCGATCCGCAGGCCGGGCATGAACAAGCCGGCCACCGCCCGGCGCTGGTGCTCTCGCCCGCGCGCTATAATGCTAAGCGCGGCATGCTGATCTGCTGCCCGATGACTTCACAGATTAAGGGCTATGTGTTTGAAGTGGTAGCCAGCCGCAATCCTCCCAGCGCGATATTGACCGACCAGATCAAAAGTCTCGACTGGCGGGCAAGGCAGGCGACACAGCAGGGCCGCGTCAGCGCGGAAATATTGGCCGATGTTCGCAGCAAGTTGAAGAGCTTACTGGGATTTTGAAAATCCATGCGGGGGAGCATCGTCAGGCGCGGTGAGGGTGGTTCAGGTCTCAGACGAGGAATCTCTTCGGCACTACGCTTCGCAATTGCCCCGCGCTCGCGAACGGGTACTAAGGCGCCGGGGGGCCGGTTGTGGCCGTTGCCCCGGCTCCATCGATCAAGGCTTGCATGACCCCCAGCGATTTCATCCGCAAATGGCGCAGCAACGAGCTGAAAGAGCGCAGCGCCTCGCAAAGCCATTTCAACGATCTGTGCGCTTTGCTGGACATCGTCGATCCGACCACCGCCGACGCCAAGGGCGAATGGTTCGCGTTTGAGAAAGGCGCGAGCAAGACCAGCGGCGGCGAAGGCTGGGCGGATGTCTGGCGCAAGGAATGCTTCGCCTGGGAATACAAGGGCCGCCACGCCAATCTCGACAAGGCCTACAACCAACTGCTGCAATACAGCGTCGCGCTGGAAAACCCGCCGCTGCTGATCGTGTCCGACATGGACCGCATCGTCGTGCGCACCAACTGGACCAACACCGTCCAGGAACGCCGCGATTTCGCGCTTGACGACCTGATCGACGGCGCGGTGCGCGAGCAGCTGAAACGCGCCTTCACCGATCCCGAATGCTACAAGCCGGCCAAGACGCGGCAGATGCTGACCGAGGAAACCGCGCGCGAGTTCGCCGGCCTCGCCCAGCGGCTGCGCGACCGCGGCAACGAGGCGCACCGGGTCGCGCACTTCGTCAACCAGCTGGTGTTCTGTATGTTTGCCGAAGATGTCGCGCTGCTGCCCGGCAATCTGTTCACCAAAATGCTCGATGTCAGCCGCCGCGATCCCGCCGGCTTCACTGAAAATGCCCGCACCCTGTTCGGCGCGATGGCGCACAAAGGCGGCAAGGTCGGCTTCACCCCGATCGACTGGTTCAACGGCGGGCTGTTCGAGGACGATCATGTCCTCCCGGTCAGCGCCGACGATATCGACGACTTGCTCAAGGCGGCGAGGCGCGACTGGTCGGCCATCGATCCGTCGATCCTCGGCACCCTGTTTGAACGCGGACTCGATCCCGCCAAGCGCAGCCAGCTTGGCGCGCATTATACCGATCGCACCAAGATCGAGATGATCGTGCGCCCGGTGATCGTCGAACCGTTGGAGGCCGAATGGGCCGAGGCATTGGCGATGATGACCGCGCTGATCAAAAGCGCGCCGAAGCGGACCGCGGAACGCCTGCTGACGCCTGCCGAGCGGCGCAAGGCGGAGAAAATCACGGACCAAGCGGCGGCGATCCATTCGGCCTTCATCGAGCGGCTGGCGGCATTCCGCGTGCTCGATCCGGCCTGCGGATCCGGCAATTTCCTCTATGTCGCACTGCGGGCGCTCAAGGATATCGAGCACCGCGCCAATCTCGATGCCGAGGCGCTGGGCCTGCCGCGCGGCTTTCCCCGAGTCGGCCCGGAATGCGTGCTGGGCATCGAACTCAATCCCTATGCCGCGGAACTGGCGCGGGTGTCGGTGTGGATCGGCGAAATCCAGTGGATGCGGCGCAATGGCTTCGATGCGGCGAAGAACCCGATTTTGCGGCCGCTGGAGACGATCGAGTGCCGGGATGCGGTGCTGGATTGGTGCGATGCAGACGCCGGCACGGACCCCGGCCTAACCCCCGCCCTCTCCCCATCGTCGCCCCGGCCCCCGAGCCGGGGTCCCGCTGACCTTTCCGCCGCCGCGCACAGCGGGACCCCGGATCAAGTCCGGGGTGACGGGGAAGGGAGTGGACGGCCGATCCCCGTCCGCGCGACGTGGCCCGAGGCGGACGTGGTGATTGGGAACCCGCCGTTTCTGGGCAACAAGAAGATGATCGGCGAATTGGGCGAGGACTACACCAGAGCGCTGCGCAAGGCTTGGCCGCAAGTGCCGGGCGGTGTCGATCTGGTCTGTTACTGGTTCGCGGCGGCATGGGACCGAATGGTAGCGGGCAAGCTACAACGGGCTGGGCTGGTTTCCACCAACTCGATCCGGGGCGGCACCAGTCGCGAAGTGCTCAAGCCGATTGTCGAACATGGCCGGATATTCGAGGCGTGGAGCGATGAAAGTTGGGTCGTTGATGGCGCAGCATTTCGCGTCTCAATCGTTTTGTTTTCTAAAACCATTGACGAAGAAAGCAGGCTGGATGGTGCGGCCGCCTCGGGAATCAATTCCGACCTGACCATTGCGTCGGATCGCGGCGACATTGCCGAAGCTGCAAGACTGCAGGAAAACTCTGGAGTGAGCTTTCAAGGCATTAGCAAAGTGGGTTCGTTTGAGATTGTTGGACAAGTTGCGAGAGAGCTGCTGGCATCGCCAGCCAACCCAAATGGTCATTCGAATAGCGCGGTGCTCAAGCCTTGGATCACAGGCACTGATTTGGCCAAACGAACTTAGGACATTTGGATAATCGATTTCGGAACAAGTGCAACGCTCGAACAATCCGCGTTGTTCGAAGGCCCATTTGCCATCGTACACGCGAAGGTTAAACCGTTTCGAGCACAATCCCGCCGCGATGCTTATAAAAATAGGTGGTGGATTCATGCTGAAGCCCGTCCTGGCCTAAGGCGAGCTGTCGGCAGCTTCAAAAGATATCTTGCAACTCCAAAGGTCTCCCGCCACAGATTTTTTCTTTTTCAAGACAGCGTGGTTCTACCATCGAATCTGGTCATAGCCATTGCAAGGGATGACCTGACAACTCTCGGGGTTCTAAGCTCGAAGTTCCATGAGCTATGGTCGTTGAAACTCGGCCAATGGATCGGAGCAGGGAACGACCCAACATATACGCCGACATCGACCTTCGAAACCTACCCCTTCCCCGAAGCCCTGACGCCCAACATTCCGGCCGCCGACTACGCCTCTGACCCCCGCGCGCAGGCCATCGCCGCCGCCGCCGAGCGGCTCAACGAACTGCGCGAGAACTGGCTCAACCCGGCGGACCTTGTCCGGCGCGTGCCCGAGGTCGTGCCCGGCTACCCCGACCGCATTCTGCCGGTGAACGAAGCGGCGGCGAAGGAACTGGCCAAGCGCACCCTCACCAACCTCTACAACGCAAGGCCCGCCTGGCTGGGTCACGCCCACAAAGCGCTCGATGAGGCCGTTGCCGACGCCTACGGCTGGGGCGACGATTTCCGCGCCGGCACGCTGACCGACGACGAAATCCTGGTCCGCCTATTCGCGCTGAATCAAGGGCGCGCCGCAACGCCGTAAGCAGTTGCTTGAATACGGCCCCCAACCTTTCCTACACACCCCGCCCCCCGCTACACTCCCCCCGCCCGCACACCCCGCGCGGGGACAGGTGGTGAGGCAAAAACTTTCCATGCGTCACACGCGCGACCTTCCAGAAGTTCGTGAATTTCCCGCGCTGGGGCGGAAGGCCGGAACCCGCGCATTTGCGCCGCGCGGGACCGTCGGCTTGCAGCATTGCCAGCCGGGCCGCGCCGCGACCGGGGGCACTAGCCTTTCCCGCCCTAGACTGTGTCAACTGTGTCAACTTCGCCGCGGCGCCCGCCCGTCCACCGCCGCCGGCCCCGGCAACATTGCATTCCCGCGACTCCTCGCTAGAGGCTGGCGCGGGCATCCGTGGGCTGGAAGGCAAGTGCAATGAAGATCATGGCCGGCAACTCCAACCTGCCGCTCGCGCGCTCGATCTGCGGGTATCTCGAGCTGCCGCTGACCGACGCCTCGGTGCGGCGCTTCGCCGACGAGGAGGTGTTCGTCGAGATCCACGAGAACGTGCGCGGCGAGGATGTGTTTGTCGTCCAGTCGACCAGCTACCCGTGCAACGACAATCTGATGGAGCTGCTGATCTGCATCGATGCGCTGCGCCGCGCCTCGGCCAAGCGGATCACCGCCGTCGTGCCCTATTTCGGCTACGCCCGGCAGGACCGCAAGCCCGGCCCGCGCACGCCGATCTCGGCCAAGCTGGTCGCCAACCTGATCACCCAGGCCGGCGCCGATCGGGTGCTGTCGGTCGATCTCCACGCCGGGCAGATCCAGGGCTTCTTCGATATTCCGACCGACAACCTCTACGGCGCCCCGGTGATGGCGGCCGACATTCAGGCGCGGCTGGGCGGTCAGCCGCTGATGGTGGTCTCGCCCGACGTCGGCGGTGTGGTGCGCGCGCGGGCGCTGGCCAAGCGGCTCGACAACGCCCCGCTCGCCATCGTCGACAAGCGGCGCGAGCGGGCCGGCGAGTCCGAGGTGATGAATATCATCGGCGAGGTGAAGGGCCGCAGCTGCATCCTGATCGACGACATCATCGATTCGGGCGGCACCCTGTGCAACGCCGCAGCTGCGCTGATGAATGCGGGCGCGGTCAGCGTGTCGGCCTATATCAGCCACGGCGTGCTGTCCGGCGGGGCGGTGGCGCGGGTCAATGCATCGGCGCTCAAGGAACTGGTCATCACCGATTCGATCCTGACAACCGACGCCGCGAAGGATTCCGCCCGCATCCGTATCCTGTCGATCGCCCCACTGATCGGCGAGGCCATCCGCCGCATCGCCGACGAGAGTTCGGTGTCCAGCCTGTTCGACTGAAAGGCGGCGGTAGGTTGCGGCAACCCCTCGCTTTCCGGGCGGCGAACACCTAACATCGCTGCGGGCAGCCCGCCCCCGGAGACGCGCCATGGCCAAGAGCCAGAAAATGACCAGCAAGGAAATCCGCAAGCCCAAGGCGGAAAAGCCCAAGAAACAGAACGCCTCCAACCCCTCGCAGAAGGGCGTGGCGGCGCTGGAGAAGAAGTGATCGGCTTGAGCGGGCTGCGTCAAATCTGACGCAAGTCGCCCGCTCAAATTTTTTTGCCGCATCGTTTATGGCGAAAAACCGGTTCCCACTTTTTCGCACGATGCTTCACAGCGGCTCGGCGCAGCCGGTGCGGCGTTCGCCCCCCACCAGCAGCGTCACCGCAATCGGATAGCGCCGGTCGGACATGCCGTCCGTGCAGCCCGGCGCGGCCCGCGTGGTCAGCTCGAAGCGGCGCCCGCCCAGCGCCCCGGACCAGGCGCCGCCGCCCGGTGCCGGGGTGTAACGGGTCCAGACGCGGGTGCCGGCCCGATCCTCAGGGTTCGATAGGTGACGCAGCGCCCCGCGATCCGCGCCCCCCAGAACGGCTCGGTGCCCACGGCGCGCAGCGGGGTGTCGGTGAGGCGCTCGCTCCCCTGCAACAGGCAGGCGCTCAGCTTGGCGGCGGGGGGCTTTGGCTGGGCAGGGACAAGCGCGGCGGCGGCGGATGGCACGGCTGCGGTTGTCGCGACCGGCCCCCGCGCCCCATGCTCCCGGCCGTCGCAGGCGGCGAGCACCAGCAGCGCGGCGATGGCGAGTGGCGTGCTAGCGGCTCGGTTCACAGCCGATGCCGCCACGCAGTGTCGAGCAGGTCGTCGGTCACCTCCATCAGCAGCAGCGGCTCCTCCGCCCAATCGGCGAGCGCATCGGCAAAGGCGGCGCGGGTGGCGG
>JANLQW010000139.1:0-2834 GCA_031368085.1 Novosphingobium sp.
GTGCCGATCACCGGCTGGATACCGTTTTCCCCAGCGGCCGCAGCGAATGCAACGGAGCCGTACAGGCCATTGCGGTCAGTGATGGCGATGGCTGGGAAACCGCGCTCTTTGGCTATTTTGGCGATTGCCTTTGGATCGATCGCCCCGTCGAGCATGGTATAGCTGGAAAACACCCGCAGGGGCACGAAACGCGGCTTGGCCATTCCTCACATTAGACCGCTGCGCTGGTGCGGATCAAGCATGAGGAGACGGCAAAACCGGGGACATTTTGGCAGAACACTTGCTATATCCGCAGTTTGCGGTGCAATTCCCTGGCTAAGCGGTGTTGCGAAAGGGGCAGACATGGTCGACTTATCCGGAACCGATGACAAAACCATTGTCGAACGCGCCAAGGCGATAATCCTCACGCCCAAAAATGAATGGCTGCGGATCGAAGCGGAAACGACGCCCCAGGCGGACATTCTCAAAAGCTATGTCCTGCCACTCGTCGCCATTGGCCCGCTTGCCGGATTTATCGGCGGACAGCTGTTCGGCTACGGCGCCTTCGGTTTCTCGTACCGGCCCGGGATTGTCGCGGCACTCACTGGCGCGGTGATCAGCTTCGGCCTGGGAATTGTCATGGTCTTTGTCCTGACATTGATCGCCGACTTCGTCGCGCCGAAGTTCGGCGGTGAGGCCAACCGGGCCAACGCCTTCAAACTGGTCGCCTATGGTTCGACCGCGGCCTGGCTTGCCGGCATTTTCAGCTTGATTCCCTCGCTCGGCTTCTTCGGCCTGCTCGGCATTTACAGCATCTATCTTTATTACACCGGGGCGGTGCCGTTGATGAAAGTGCCGCCGGAAAAGGCGGCCTCCTACACCGCCGTCACGATCGTTTGCGCGATAGTCCTGTTCCTGATCATCGCGCCGATAACTGCGGCAATCTCCGGAGCATTTGGCGGCGGCGCCATGGCGATCGGCGAGAGCACCGGAAGCGGCGGCAAGATTACGCTGCCGGGCGGCGGCACACTCGACGTCGGAAAGGCGGAAGAGTTCAGCAACCAGATGCAGAACGCCGCCAATGGCAAGACCCCGCCGGTCGACATTGCCAGGATACAGGCCTTGCTTCCGCCGGCTATCGGATCGTACCAGCGCACTGCGGTGGAATCGACCGGCATGGGCGCCGTAGGCAGCCAGGCCGAAGGCACCTACACGGCAGGACCAAACAGTTTCCGCCTCAGGATTATCGATATGTCGGCCCTGGGCGCGCTAGCCGGCCTGGGCAACGCCATGGGTGTCCAGCACAACCGCCAAGACGCCGATGGCTACGAACGCATGGCTTCGGTCGATGGCCAGATGCAGAGCGAATCCTGGAGCACGTCCGGCCATAATGGCAAGTTTGGCGTCGTCGTCGCCAACCGCTTCATGATCGAGGCCGAGGGCACCTCGGCAAGCATCGACGAACTCAAAGCGGCGGTGGCGACCATTGACCAGAGCAACCTGCTGAGCCTGACCGAATAGGTCATAACAGCGCCTCGATCGCGCGTTCCAGCATCTCCGGCTTGTCCGCCGGGCCGAACCGCCGCGCGACCTTGCCGTCACGGCCGATCAGGAATTTGGTGAAGTTCCACCTGATCCGCTCGGTTCCGAGCAAGCCAGGCGCTTCGGACTTTAACCAGCCATAAATCGGCGCGGCATCGGCACCGTTGACCTTGACCTTCGCCATAACCGGAAAGCTGATGCCGTAGTTGAGCCGGCAGAAGCTCGCGATTTCCGCCGCATCGCCCGGCTCCTGCCCGCCAAACTGGTTGCAGGGAAAGGCGATCACTTCAAAACCGCGGTCGCGATATTTGCGCCATAGCGCCTCCAGCCCGGCATATTGCGGGGTGAAGCCACATTTGGACGCGGTGTTGACGATCAGCAGCACTTTGCCGGCCCTGTCCGCCAAGCTGATGCTTTCACCACTGGCCAGGGCGACGGAAAAATCGGCTATCGTGGCCAACGCGATTCCTCTAGCCGCGCGGAAAATCGGGCCGAGCGGCCAGTTCCTCGATTTCCGTCAGGTCAAGCCGGTGATCGCCTGATTTTTCGATGACATATTCCCGGCGTTCGGCCTTGGGCATCAACATGACGTGTCGCACCAGTTCCGCCAGTGTCGCTCGGCGCACCGCCTTCAGTTCATAAAGCAGCCCACCCCCGTCATCCCGGCGGTGGAGCGTTGAGGAGTCACCCCACTCGACCTCAGTATGGAGATTGGGGTCGGTTCCGAACGTCGGGGGGGAATTGCTCATCGTCGCTACCTCCATGTTTCGCGCGCCACTTTCGATGTGGGCGGCTGAACCCGGCATTGCAATAGAGCGCTACTCGAGCTTGCCCTCGTGTAGCCGCAAGGTCCGGTCCATGCGCCGGGCGAGCCGCTCATTGTGGGTGGCGACCAGCGCCGCGCTGCCCTCGCCGCGCACCAGCCGGACGAATTCGCCGAACACCCGCTCTGCGGTCGTCTCGTCGAGATTGCCGGTCGGCTCGTCGGCGAGGACCAGCGCCGGCTTGTTGGCGAGCGCGCGGGCAACGGCGACGCGCTGCTGCTCGCCGCCCGAAAGCTGGCTTGGCCGGTGGGCAAGGCGCTCGCCGAGCCCGAGCGCATCGAGCAGCTCCCTGGCCCGCACTTCCGCATCGCCTTGCGATCTTCCGGCAACCATCTGCGGCAAAACGACATTCTCGATTGCGGTGAAGTCGGGAAGCAGGTGATGGAACTGATAGACGAAGCCGATGTGATCGCGCCGCAGCGTGGTGCGGGCATCGCCGTCGAGCCTCTCCGCATCGGTGCCGGTGATGGCGATGCGGCCGCCGAAGCC
>JANLQW010000140.1:0-2124 GCA_031368085.1 Novosphingobium sp.
CGCTGCTACGCCGAGGGCGTGTTCGTCGCCAACCCGCTGCATTATCTGGCGCTGATCGAGATGAACGCCCTCGACCAGGCGGCCGCGCTACAGGGCTGGGACTTGCCGGAGGTGTTCCAGCATCTGCGCCATCTGCTCGAGGCGCGCATGGGCAATCGGGGCAAGCGCGAGTTTATCCAGGTGTTGCGGCTGTTGGAGGCGATGCCGATGGAGATCGTCACCTTCGCAGTCACCGAGGCGATCCATATCGGCGCCGCCGGCTTCGACGCGGTCAAGCTGATCGCACTGACACTGATCGAGCGGCGGCCACCCCGGCTTGATCTGGCGGCCTACCCACATCTGCCGAAGATGGATGTGAAGACGACGCGGGCCGCCGACTATGCGGCGCTCGTGTCAGGACTGGCAACATGAGCCGGGCAGGCGATGACACGATGCCGGTCGGCACCATGGCGGGCACTCCGCAGGTCCTGCTCGCGCATCATCTCAAGCAGCTGAAGCTGCCGAGGGTACTGCGCGAGTATGAGAAGGTGGCGCGTGAATGCGCTCAGGGCGGCATCGATCATCCGCTACCTGCTGCGGCTGATCGAGCTTGAACTGATCGACCGCGAACGCCGGACGGTGGAACGGCGGATCCGGGCGGCCCGGTTCTCAGGCGTGAAGAGCTTCGACACGTTCGACTTCGCGGCGATCCCCAGCCTCAACAAGATGCTGGTGCTGGAGCTGGCGCGCTCGGAATATATCCTGCGCCGCGAGAACATCATCGCGCTGGGCAACAGCGGCACCGGCAAGACCCATGTTGCGCTCGCGCTGGGCCTGGCGGCCTGCCAGAAGGGGTTCACGGTGACGTTCACGACCGCAGCGGCGCTGGTCAACCAGTTGATGGAGGCCCGCGATGAAAAGCGGCTGCTCAAGCTGCAGCGCGACTTGGCTGCGGTGAAGCTGCTGATCATCGATGAGCTTGGCTATGTGCCGCTGTCACCGACGGGCGCCGAGCTGCTGTAGACCTTCTCGCAGCGTTTCGAGCGTGGCTCGACGATCGTCACCTCCAACCTTCCGTTCGAGGACTGGACCTAGGTACTCGGCTCCGAGCGCCTGACCGGCGCGCTGCTCGACCGGCTCACCCATCACGTCAGCATCCTGACCATGAACGGCGACAGCTACCGCCTCAAGCAGTCCGCCGCAGGCCGCCGCCGCGCCACCGCCGCCGGGGCGGAGCAAAACCAGGCAACCGAGATCATCGATCCCGACACCGGCGAAATTACCACCACCTGATCCACGACGACGCCGACGATATGCAAAGGGCCCCGATCGGGGCCCTTTGCATATCGCGACAGCGCATCATCACTGGCCTGCTTTTACTCCGCCACACTGGCCTGGAATCCGACCGCCGTTGACACCACAGAGGTTCGCGGGCTCGAGGCCCTCGGACTTGAGGCGCTGCGCGCTAAGTGGCGGGAGCACTACTGCGCCCCGCCCAACCTTCGCTCCCCCGATCTCCTTCTCCACATCCTGGCCTGGCGCATGCAGGCCGATTGGTTGGGCGGCCTTGATACCCACGCGGGGGTAGCCCTAAACCGCAAAGGCATCGCCGTGGATGTGACGGCGGGGCTTGGGCGAGGCGCTCGGATCAGCCGGGAATGGCAACGCCGGTACACACGTGCACGAAGACGAACTTCGATGTCCGGTCAATCGCCACAAAAAGGTAGAGCTTTCCTTCCTTGCTGCGAACCTCGGCGATGTCGATGTGGAAGTAACCTATCGGATAGGTCTTGAACTTTTGCTTAGCCGGCTTGTCGCCCTGATCTCGGGCAGCCGACTGATGCCGTGGCGTTGGAGACAGCGATGCAGGGACGATCGGGAGAGTTGGGGGAGCGTCGGCAGTAGCGCGTAGAGGCAATCCTCGAGCGGCAGCAACGCGCGTGAGTCTTGACATAAACAATACCGACATCTACAGTGGACCGATAAACGCACAAGCGGGCGGTTATCGCCCATTCTAAATTATCAGTGGGTTCGGTTCAAGGGCAGTTTGGGGCACGACGCCAATTGCTCGGTAATTCGACCAGCCTTTCTCGTTCATGCATCGGAGGATCAAGTGGCTTTCAAAACGCTTCTGCTCGACAATCA
>JANLQW010000203.1:0-4376 GCA_031368085.1 Novosphingobium sp.
CGTGCGCGAACTTGTCCGCGAAATGGTGGCGTCCGATCTTGAGGTTATGCGCCATGCTCCCACCGGGCGGGACGGCTGAGTTGACAGCGCCCGCCAGCGCCAGCCAGGCCCAGGCCCACCGTGCTGGCGCTCAAATCATGAGCGGGAGCGCTGCGGCGCAATTTGAGCTCGCGGGAAAGCGAATCTATGTCGCGGGCCACGCCGGTATGGTCGGCTCGGCCATCGTCCGGCGGCTGGCCGGCGAGCAATGCGACGTGCTGACCGCGCCGCGCGGGCTCGATCTGCGCGAACAGGGGGCGGTGCGCGAATGGGTCGCCGCCAACCGCCCCGAGGTGGTTGTCGTTGCGGCAGCAAAGGTCGGCGGCATCTTCGCCAACGACAGCTTTCCTGGCGAATTCCTCTACGACAATCTGATGATCGAGGCCAATGTCATCGAGGCCGCGCGGCATGCCGGCACCGCCAAGCTGCTGTTCCTCGGCTCGTCCTGCATCTATCCCAGGCTTGCCTCCCAGCCGATCGCCGAGGAAGCGCTGCTCACCGGGCCGCTCGAGCCGACCAACGAATGGTACGCGCTCGCCAAGATCGCCGGGATCAAGCTGTGCCAGGCCTATCGCCGCCAGTATGGCTGCGATTTCATCAGCGCCATGCCGACCAATCTTTACGGCAGCGGCGATAATTTCGATCTGGCGAGCTCTCATGTCCTGCCCGCGCTGATCCGCAAGGCGCATGAGGCGAAGCTGTCCGGCGCACCTGAGATGGTCATCTGGGGAACGGGCACGCCCTTGCGCGAATTCCTCCACGTCGACGATCTCGCCAACGCCTGCATCTTTCTGCTGCGGCAGTACTCGGACGAGAGCCACATCAATGTTGGCTCTGGCAGCGAGATTTCGATCCTCGACCTCGCAGCCATGGTCGCGCGCATCGTTGGCTATGAGGGCGCCATTCTCTGCGACCCGTCCAAGCCCGATGGCACGCCGCGCAAGCTAATGGATTCCGGTCGACTCGAAGCGCTGGGCTGGCGGCCGTCGATCGCTCTAGAAGATGGCATCGCCGATGTTTACCGCCGCTTCCGTACCGGCGCGGCATGACTACCGGCCTCGCAGCGCCATTGCGCCTGCTGGTCATCGGCCTGAACTACGCGCCCGAGCAGATCGGCATCGGCCCCTATACCGCCGGGCTCTGCGAGACTTTGGCGGGGTTCGGCCACACTGTCGAAGTGGTGGCGGGCGCGGCCTATTATCCGGAGTGGCGGCGCCATCCCGGGCAGCCGCGCTCCGGCCGGCGGCAGGTCGAGAACGGCGTCGGCGTCACCCGCTGCCGTCATTTCATCCCGGCGCGGCCGACTGGCCTGAAGCGGATATTGCACCTCGCATCGTTCTCGCTGTCGGCGTTGATCCCCGCCCTGAGAACGGCGCGGCGCTTGCGGCCGCAGGTCGTGTTCACCGTCGTGCCTTCGCTGCTGGGCGTTCCCACCGCCTGGCTCGCGGCGAAGCTGGCCGGGGCGAAGCTGTGGATCCATGTTCAGGACTTCGAAGTGGAAGCCGCCTTCGCCACCGGGCTGCTCGGCGGCAATCTTCTGTCGCGGATTGCGCGGGGCCTAGAGTGCCGGCTGCTCCGCCTGGGCGACAGCGTCTCGGCGATCAGCCCGCAGATGGTGGCCCGGCTCGGCGCGAAGGGGGTGCCGGTCGCCCGCGTCTACGAACTGCGCAACTGGGCCAATACGGGCTTCGCGCCCGATCCCCAGGGAGCGGAACGCTATCGCCGCGAATGGCGGCTCGGGCACGCGCAAGGTGGCGCTATATGCGGGCAACATCGCCAACAAGCAGGGGATCGAGCTGGTCGTCGCGGCGGCGCGGCTGCTGCAGCCGCGCGATGATCTGGTGTTCGTCATCTGCGGTGAGGGACCGAACCGGGAGCGGCTGGCAGGGCTGTGCGCCGGGCTTGGCAATGTGCAGCTGCACGGGCTCCAGCCTGCCGAGCGGATGGGGGGGCTGCTGTCGCTCGCCAGCGTGCATCTGCTGCCGCAAATTCCCGGCGCTGCCGACCTCGTGCTGCCCTCCAAGCTCACCAACATGCTGCTTTCGGGCAAGCCGGTCGCGGCGACGGCAAGCCTCGGCACCGGCCTCGCCGGGGAAGTGGAGGGCTGCGGCATCGTCACCCCGCCGGGAGACGCCGCTGCCTTCGCCGCCGCAATCGCCAGGCTGGCCGACGATTCGGACCTGGCCGCGGCGCTGGGGCAAGCGGGCGCCCGCCGTGCCGGCGAGCGCTGGAACCGCGAGGCAATCCTGCGTCGACTCGAAGCAAGGCTCGGCAAGCTGATATGAAGTCTTTCGCAATCCGATTGGTCGGGCTTATGAAGCCGGCGAGCGCGCCGGAGCGCCGAGCACCGCACTGCAAGGAGTGAGCCGGTGAAGGCAGTGATATTATGCGGCGGCCAGGGAACGCGCATCCGCGATGTCGCCGACGATATTCCCAAGCCAATGATCCGCATCGGCGAGCGGCCGATCCTGTGGCATATCATGCGCATCTACGCCGCCGCCGGGATCGAGGACTTCGTCCTGTGCCTTGGGTACAAGTCGTGGTCGATCAAGGAATTTTTCCTCAATTTCCACGCCCAGATCGGCGACATCACGATCTGCCCCGGCAAGCCGGGCGAAATCGCCTTCGACCATGGCGAATTTCCCGAACGCAATTGGCGGATCGAACTCGCCGAAACCGGGCTCGCGTCGCAGACGGGCGCGCGATTGTGGCGGGTGCGCGACCGGCTGCGCGGCAGCGAGCTGTTCTGCATGACTTACGGCGACGGGGTTGCCGATATCGACATCGGGAGGCGGTTGGGCGGCGAGCGCAGATGGCATCGGTAGTCCGGGCGGCTTCGCGCCATCGGCTATTTTTGCCAGCCTAGCACTCGCTTGACTACGTTCCGCACCATCGGCGGCAAAATCCCGCCAAGCCAACGTTTTGCTCTTTTTGCCAGTAGAACTGTTAGCGAGGCATCCGTTTCGATCACAACGATTTGGGTGCCAGTTCGCACATTGCTGGCGTGTATATCTTTCCAACCCAAGCCCTTGACGGCCAGAATGCTAAAAAAACTGGAACCGGTCAGCCATTCTCCAGCGACATCGTCGCCGAAGGGCCCAGCCGAATGATAGGGAAAGGAATAAATTTCAATATCGTTGCCAACAGATATTGGGTAATTACGGTATCGCTGCACGACTGAATGGCCATCGACGAGTTTAAAGGCGTCGTATCCACCCAGCGCGAACATCACTGCGAAAACCCCAATATTGTGAGATTCCGCCGAAATAAATGGCGGTCGAATGTTTTTTTCGAATAGAGCTCTTAGAATTTGTTCGTCGTAATGTTCAATGTCGATTTTAATGTAATATGGGTCACCATGACGGTCTATCAGGCTATTCACAGAAATTGAAGGAAGGAGGACCTCTTCAAAATCATCGAGGTTCGCGGGTTCGGGGAACTGGCTCAAAACATGGTTGTATTTGTGGATATAAAAATAAACATCGCCTTTTTCTGATCCGGCGGTGAGAACGTAGTTCTCAACGATCAGATTGCCATTTTTATATCATCTGGAAATCTATCCTCTATTTCTTGAGAAAGAATCGGATTGGCTTCGACAGCGATAACTTTGTCAGCCTTTCGCAGGTAATAAGGTATGTCATCGCCATTGTTTGCCCCAAGGTCGTAGATTATCGTGCGGCATATTTTTTTCGAAGGCGAAATGCTTTTCGTCTGCATGGATCGTACTTCCCATGATGGCTCTCATATCAAACAGCTTGGAATAAAATACCCAGCCAATTAGGAATATTTCGTCAAAGCGGCCTAAGTGCTCCTAGCGTCGCCTACGTGAAATGACGAATTTGATGAATACCTGCCAGCTCACCGGTTCACGCCGAATTTGTCCGGTTGCTATTTGGCGAATAGCTGAACCATAACCGCCTAGCGTTTTCCGCCAACTGCTCGTTCGAAAAGCGTGTATTATACCTTTCGCGATAGTTGCTGTAAGACTAATCGGCAATATAATAAGTGGAGAACGGAGATAGTAAAATAAAACTGAGTTACGCCTTACATAAAAGTTCGGAGCTGAATTAATTTTTAGGGGCGGTTGAAGGTGATGTAATGGATCCGATGTGCCTCGTGCAATTTTCCACCCGCGATCTCTTAATCGTATTGCGAGATCAGTCTCTTCTCCCATATAGAAGAATTGCTCGAAATAACCTCCTACGTCTAAATAGGCTCTCCGTCTGAACCCATGCGCACAAGCGACAAAATCAAAAAAGTCTGTTGCCGAGTTATCTTGGCCTGATTGCCAAATCTTTTCGCTCTGCAGAAGGCCACCTCGAAAAATGCTCCCTTTC
>JANLQW010000228.1:0-16795 GCA_031368085.1 Novosphingobium sp.
CGTCGACCACCGAGATCTAGACGCATTTCCACAGTAGTTCCCTCCCCGACGCGCTGCCGATCTCTGCCGGAGCGATGGCGCCGACCTCCAGGGACTATGCCCAGACCCGTGATCTGATGCGCTCGCTCAACCTGAACACAGTGTGCGAGGAAGCGGCCTGCCCCAATATCGGCGAGTGCTGGACCAAGAAGCACGCCACGGTGATGATTCTGGGCGATACCTGCACCCGTGCCTGCGCCTTCTGCAACGTTAAGACCGGCATGCCGGGCAAGGTCGATGCGGACGAACCCGAGCATGTCGCCCAGGCGGCGGCGAAGCTGGGTCTTGAACACATCGTCGTCACTTCGGTCGACCGCGACGATTTGCCGGACGGCGGGGCCGGTCAGTTCGTCAAGGTGATCGCGGCGCTGCGCCGGACGACGCCCCAAACCACAATCGAGATCCTCACCCCCGATTTTCGCGGGCGGATGCCGGCGGCGGTGGCGGCGATCGTTGCCGCCGGGCCCGATGTCTACAACCACAATCTTGAAACCATGCCGCGTCTGTACCCGACGATCCGGCCAGGTGCGCGCTATTACGCCTCGCTGCGGCTGCTGGAGGAGGTGAAGCGGCACGATCCGTCGATCTTCACCAAATCGGGCATCATGCTGGGGCTGGGGGAAGAGCGGCTTGAAGTCCACCAGGTGATGGATGACATGCGCTGCGCCGGGATCGATTTCCTGACCATGGGGCAATATCTCCAGCCGACCCCGAAACACACCAGAGTGGTCGAGTTCGTCACCCCGCAGGCGTTCGAAGCCTATGGCGCGATTGCCCGCGCCAAGGGTTTCCTGCAAGTCGCCTCCAGCCCGCTCACCCGGTCAAGCTACCACGCCGGCGACGATTTCCGCGCGATGCGCCGGGCCCGCGCCCTTCGACTTGCTCAGGGTGAGCGGGAGCAGCTGGCGAAGGCAGGCTGATGCCGGCGATCCGGGAACTCTGCACAATGCCCTACAGTGCCGAACAGATGTTCGATCTGGTCGCCGATGTCGCGCGCTATGGCGAATTCCTGCCGTGGGTGGTGGCGACGCGGGTGCAGTCGGATTCCGAACACCAGATGGTCGCGGATATGCTGGTCGGCTTCAAAAGCCTGCGCGAAAAATTCACCTCGCAGATCGAGAAGGACCGGCCGGGGCGCATCCAGGTGCATTACATCGATGGTCCGATGCGCGATCTCGACAATATCTGGCTATTCCGCTCGCTTGGCCCCGCCGCCTGCGAAGTCGATTTCTCGGTCAGCGTCACCTTTCGCAACGCCCTGTTCGAAAGCCTTGCCAGCCAGTACTTCGACCGCGCGTTCCGCAAGATGGTCGCGGCATTCGAAACGCGCGCGGCGGCGCTTTACGGCAGCAACAGTTCCAGCGCGACCAGCGCGGCCTGACAGCGCACCGCCGACCGGCTGCCGCCGTCGAAGAACCGCTCCTCCGCATCGACTTCATCGCTGCCTCTTATGGCGCGGGCGAAGACCACCGTGCCGACCGGGCGCTGCGCGCTGCCGCCACCGGGTCCGGCGACCCCGCTGATGGCAACCGCGATATCGGCATTGCTGCGAGCCAGCGCTCCTTGCGCCATGGCCCAGGCGGTGGCGACCGAAACGGCACCGAAAGTGTCGAGGATCGCATCCGGAACCGCGAGGATTTCTCGCTTGGCCTCGTTCGAATAGGTGACGAAGCCGCGATCCAGCACTGCCGATGAGCCGGCGATTTCGGTAAGCGCTGCACAGACCAGCCCGCCGGTGCAGCTCTCGGCAAGGGAAACCGTGCGGCCTGCCGCCTTGTTCTCGGCGACGACGCGAATGGCGAGGTCGATGACTTCGCGGGGGAGGAGATAATTATCCATCACGCCGGACAAATGCTGAGCATGCCGATCTTGGCGCGGCCCGACTTCGCACCGATGCCGACCGCCAGCGCGATCAGCTCTGCGGTATTCTCGGGTGGCAGCGGCGACAGCACCCGCACCACCTGGTCGACCACGCCGCAGCGGCTGGGCGGCAGTTGCTGCACGACCATGCCGGAAACGAGCGCATCGAACATTTGTTGCTGCGTGGCATCGGGCAGCGCCCGGATGAAACTGGCGGCATCGCTGCCCCCCGAACTCAAACTCAGCTTGATGAAGGCAGCCTTCGCCGCCGGCCAAGCCTCAGTCCTGCCCTGCGCATAGCGCGATGCCAGCCGCTCGCCGTTCTGGTTCAGCCAAGCGCCCGGCGGCAGACTGGCGGAACAGCGCTGCGCGGTGCCGGTAATGATGCTTGGCAGCGCGTAGCTTGAAAGCGCGGTGAATTCCGCTGCGGTCAGGCACGGCGGCTCGGCCGCAGCGGCGACGACCGGGGTTGCGGTAATGGCAAGAATGGCCAGTGCGGCAAGACAGCGCATGCTGGGTTTCTCCGTTAGTTCAGGATCAGGGTGGCGATTGCCTGCGCGGCAATACCTTCGCCCCGTCCAGTAAATCCGAGCTTTTCCGTGGTGGTGGCCTTGACGCTGACCAGGCCTAAGTCAATGTCCAGCAGTTCCCCCAACCGGCCCCGCATCGCCTCGCGGTGCGGGCCGATCCTGGGCGCTTCGCAAATGATCGTCAGGTCGACATTGCCGATGGCATAACCGGCTGCTGCGACCAACGAGGCGGCATGGGCGAGAAACATGTGCGAAGCAGCGCCGCGCCATTGCGGGTCGCTGGGCGGGAAATGCTCGCCGATATCGCCCGCGCCAATCGCGCCGAGCAGCGCATCGACCAGCGCATGGATGGCGACATCGGCATCGCTATAGCCGGCAAGGCCCTGGCTGTGTTCGATACGGACGCCGCACAACCATAAGGCATCGCCATCGGCCAGCCGGTGGACATCATAGCCCGTGCCGGTTCGGACCGGCGGCGCGTTGCGGCCGAAGTCGGCAGGATAGGTCAGCTTGTGCAAACCTTCGTCCCCTTCGACCAGCGCAATCGCAATGCCTGCGGCCTGCGCCACCTGGGCATCGTCCCCGGCAGTGGCAGCGCCCGGCCAGGCGCGGTGGGCAGCCAGGATCGCGGCATAGCGGAACGCCTGGGGGGTCTGGACCCGGCGCAGCACATTTCGGTCGGCGGATGTTCCCATCATTCCTTGATCATCCCGGGCAAGGCTGTCGGTCACTGGCAGCACCGGGATGGCTGCTTGCTGAATGGTTAGCGCACCGAGCAGGCGGGTGATGACCGTGGCGGGGAGGATTGGCCGGGCGGCGTCGTGGATCAGGACATTATCGGGCGCATCGCCTGCCAGCGCCTCAAGACATAGTTTGACCGAAAGCTGGCGGGTGCTGCCACCGGTGACAAGCCGCACGCCGGCTATGCCCTTAAGCGCGCTTTGGGCAATTTCATCGGCGCCATCGGGGATAGCGACGACGATCGGGGAGATGCCGTTCACCGCCAAGGCTTCCACCGAATGCCGCACCACCGGCTTGCCGCGCCACGGGGCGAATTGCTTGGGCAGCGATTGTCCGGCACGCAGCCCTTGGCCGGCGGCGACGACAACGGCGGCAGTGCGGGAAGGGGGGAGCGTGCCGGGCATAGTTCCGCGCCGGTAACCCCTTGCCGTACTGACGGCAATCCACTATGCGCTGCCCAAATTTTAGGCAGCACGATGAACCCGCTTCCCATCCCTCCCACGCTGGCGCCGATCGTAATCGGAAACGTAGGCGTCGAATGCCCGGTGATCCTCGCGCCGATGACCGGCGTCACCGACATGCCGTTCCGCAAGCTGGTGCGCCGGTTCGGCTCGGGGCTCAATGTCACTGAGATGATCGCCTCGCCCGCAATGATCCGCGAGACGCGTCAGTCGCTGCAGAAGGCGGCTTGGGACCCACTCGAGGAACCGGTGTCATTGCAGCTCGCAGGATGTTCGCCAGCCGAAATGGCAGAAGCTGCCAAGCTCAATGCGGACCGGGGCGCGGCGATTATTGACATTAATATGGGCTGCCCGGTCAAGAAAGTGGTCAACGGCGATGCCGGCTCAGCGTTGATGCGCGACCTGCCGCTGGCCGCCGCGCTGATCGCGGCGACGGTGAAGGCGGTCGACGTGCCGGTTACGGTCAAGATGCGGATGGGCTGGGACCATAATTTGCTCAATGCCCCTGAATTGGCGCGTATCGCCGAGGATCTGGGAGCGAAAATGATCACCGTCCACGGCCGTACCCGCTGCCAGATGTACCGGGACGAGGCCGATTGGGCTTTTGTACGGCAGGTGAAGCAGGCGGTTGCGATCCCGGTCATCGTCAACGGCGACATCTGCACCATCGCCGATGCCGCCAGTGCTCTGGAGCTTTCCGGTGCGGATGGCGTCATGATTGGCCGGGGTGCATATGGCAAGCCGTGGCTGCTGGGCCAAATCATGCATTGGCTGCGCCATGGGACGAGCATTTCCGAGCCATCGCTCGACCAGCAATTATCCCTGGTTCTAGAGCATTATGATGCGATTCTTGTCCATTATGGCAAGGATACTGGCGTCAAGATGGCGCGCAAGCATATCGGCTGGTACACCAAGGGTCTGCCAGGATCGGCCGAGTTCCGCAACCGCGTCAACTTCATCGACGACGCAGGTGAGGTGACCCGCTCACTGTCAGAATTCTACGCTCCGTTCCTCCAGCGTCAGGCAGCCTGAGCTATGGCGCGGCGATGACCATCCCCGATGCACAGCGGCAGCTCGCCAGCCTGCCGCTTGCGATCGTGCTGCTTGCGCCTGGCCAGAAGATCGCCGCAGCCAATCCGGCAGCCGAGCAATTCCTCGGCCAAAGTCTGCGCCGCCTTGCCGGGCGACCGCTGCTTGCTACGCTGAGCTTTGACGAACCGCGGCTAGCTGAGCGGTTGAGCGATAGCGAAACACCGGTTTCTGCGCGCGAAGTCGATGTCACCATCGCCGGTATCGGCACCCGCCGCCTCGATGTGACGGCGGCTCCGGTGGTCGGCGAGCCGGGCTGGCAGGTGCTTACGCTCCACGATTCCAGCACCGCCGAGGCCATGGGTGAGGATTCGGGCGGCGCCGAAGATGCTTTGCTGAGGGCGCCGGAGGTGCTGGCGCACGAAATCAAGAACCCGCTCGCCGGCATCAGCGGCGCGGCGCAACTGCTGGCGCGCAAGGTCGGGGAAAAGGACCAGGCCCTGACCCGGCTGATTGCCAACGAAGTCGACCGGATCGCCAAGCTGATCGACCAGATGCAAACTCTCAGCCGCCGCACCACCGCCCCGATCGAGCCTTGCAACCTGCATAAGGCGGTCCGCCGTGCCAGCGCTGTACTCGGCGCAGCGGGACGGGGAGGGCCGCAGATTGAAGAGGAGTTCGATCCCTCGTTGCCCTCGGTGCTCGGCAATGCCGATGCGCTGGTGCAGGTTCTGATCAATCTCCTCGCCAATGCCCGCGATGCTTGCGAAACAACGGTAAAGCCCCGGCTTATCGTTCGGACGCGCTTTGCCAGCGGCCTGCAGCTCAGTTCCACCGGAACTAGTGAGCCGGTACGGCTGCCGATTGAAATCCGGATCAGCGACAATGGACCCGGTGTGGATCCGGCAATGCGCGACCGCATTTTCGATCCTTTCGTCACCACCAAGAAGAGCGGGCAGGGGCTGGGGCTCGCGCTGGTGCGCAAGCTGGTCGGCGAGATGCACGGACGGATCGGCCACGAGCGCGACGATGCTGGCCGCTGGACCCATTTCCGCCTGCACCTCCCAATGGCTGGCGAGACCGCGAGCCGGGAGCAGCGGGAGGTCGAGGCGCCATGAGTGTGCTGCTGGTCGAAGACGACGAGTCCATCGCCATCGTCATCACCGCCGCGCTGGAGGCGGAAGGCTTCGCGGTCACGCGCTGCGCCAGCCTTGGCGAACGGGACCGTCAATTGTCCGATCGGCGCTTTTCCGTGCTTGTTACCGATGTCATCTTGCCCGATGGCGACGGGATCGACACTATGGATACGGTCCGCGCGCTCCATCCGACCATGCCGGTAATCATACTTTCAGCGCAAAACACGCTCGATACGGCGGTTCGCGCCAGTGGCACCGGCGCTTATGAGTATTTTCCCAAGCCCTTCGATATCGACGAACTGGCCAAGGCAGTGCGGCAAGCCGTCGGGGTGAATGCCGATGGCAGGGAAGGCTTTGCCCCGGACGAGCCCGGCCAGAGCCTGCCGCTGGTAGGGCGCAGCGCGCCGATGCAGGCGGTCTACCGGATGATAACGCGGGTGCTGCGTAACGATCTGACCGTACTGATTCTCGGCGAATCGGGCACCGGCAAGGAACTGGTAGCTGAGGCCATCCACCAGCTCGGCCATCGCAGCGCCGGGCCGTTTGTCGCGGTCAATACCGCGGCGATCCCCGCCGAACTGATCGAGAGCGAGCTTTTTGGGCACGAGAAGGGGGCCTTCACCGGCGCTGTCGCGCGCCACATCGGCAAATTTGAGCAGGCTGTCGGCGGCACCCTGTTCCTCGATGAGATCGGCGATATGCCGATGCAGGCCCAGACACGGCTGCTCCGCGCGCTGCAATCGGGCAGTATCCGGCGCGTTGGCGGGCGCGAGGAAGTGACGATCGATACCCGGATCGTCGCGGCCACTAACCGTGATCTCGCGCCGATGATCGCCGCTGGCCAGTTCCGCGAGGACCTCTATTACCGCATAAATGTGGTGCCGATCGAATTGCCGGCGCTGCGTGAGCGGCCTGACGACATTGAGGCCCTGGCCCGGCATTTCCTCCAGCTTGCTGTCGGTGAGGGCCTGCCCCGTCACCAGCTGACCGCCGATGCCGCGGCCTTGCTGGTCCGCCAACCCTGGCGCGGCAATGTTCGGGAGCTGAAGAACTTCATCTTCCGCCTGGCGCTGCTGGCCCGCGAAGAGATTATCGACGCTGCTGCCGTGATGCCGCTGCTGCAACAGCTTCTCACACCCGATGCTACCGGTATCAACGATCAGGGGTTCGATGCGGCGGTTGCCAGCTGGCTGGGAATAACCAGGCCCGCGCCCGGCACGATCTATGACCGCGCGCTGGAAACTTTCGAGCGTCCCTTATTTGCCGCAGTTCTTCAGGAAACCGGTGGCAATCAGCTGCGTGCGGCACAGTTGCTCGGCATAAACCGTAATACGCTGCGCAAGCGGCTCGGCGAATTGGGGATCGAACCGGACGCTTTCAGCCGCCGACCCTGAGCTTCTACCCGGCTCTTTTCTCTTGCAGACAGGCAACAGGAGTGTTGTAATAGTGCAACGATCATGAGCGAGGCTTCTTTACGCAAACGGCGCTGGCCGGTTTGGTGGCGGCGTGTGCAGATAGCCGCGCGCCGGGCGAATTTCTTCGCCGTGGTCGAAGCCGCAGCGGTGATCGCCTTCGTGCTGATGTCGGCGATTGCCTGGGTTACGCTATCCGCCCAGGCGGAAAAGCGCGAGCTGCTGCCATCGGATATCACCGCGACACTGCTGGTCGGCATGTTGGTTCCTGCGATGACGATTCTTGTCCTGCTGGGGCGGCGGCTCGCGCTGCGTCGCGCGGCGGAAAGCATCGGCGGATCGGGCCGGATGCATGTTCAGCTGGTGTTCCTGTTCTCGATGATATCGGCGATTCCGACGCTGCTGGTGGTGATTTTCGCGTCCTGGCTGTTTCAGTCGGGCGTCGAGTTCTGGTTTTCCGACAATTCGCGAGGCCTCCTTGAAAACGCCAATAAGCTGGCCCGAGGTTATCACGAACAGACTCAGCGCGACGTTAGCAATGAATCCGTCGCCATGGCTAGCGACCTGCGCGCCTTCCTCAGCACGGAATCGATTGCCGCCCCGTCGTTCGCGCAGTTCTATTCCTACCAGGTTGTCAACCGCAAGCTCAACGAATCGGCAATCATCCAGAAGGGTGAAGACGGCCAGCTGCGCACCGCTGCCATCGTCGATCCAGAGAGCAACACCGAACGTCAGCGGATGAGCCCGGCCGTGCTGGCGCGGATCGAGGGGGGCGAAGCGATTGTCGTCAACGCCAGCGCCAACAAGATCGAGGCGATTACCCCGATCGACCGGCGCTCTGGCGTTTACCTCTATACCGCGCGCGTGTCAGATCTGCTGGCGTTCAGCCAGGGCCAGCGGGCGCAGAACATTGTGCAAGCCTATGAAGTCCTGACCCGGCGGGCGCGAGTGCTGCAGTTGCGGTTTAACGTGGCCTTGCTTGTCTTGTCGCTGGCGCTGGTCGGGTTTTTCGTCTGGCTGGCGCTGCGCTTCGCCGACCGCCAGGTAAAGCCGCTGCATGAGTTGGTTGATGCCGCACGGCGGGTCGGCAGCGGCAATTTTGCCCTGCGGGTCGAGGGGCGTACCGGCGCGGACGAGATCGGCCTGCTTAACCGCGCGTTCAACCGCATGACCGAGCAAATCGAAAAACAGACCCAGGCCCTGCTCAACGCAAACCAGCAATTGCACGATCGCCGGGCGCTGATTGAAGCAGTGATCGAATCGGTAACGGCCGGCATCGTCTCGACCAATCTCGAAGGCCAGATTTTGCTGCTCAACAGCTCGGCGCAGAAGCTGCTGCTCGACCGCCCGGGACCGGGTCCGCTGGGCGTGCGGCTCGCCGATGTCGCCCCGCAGATCGCCGGATTGGTCGATGCAGGGCTATCGAGCGGCATCGTCCAATATGCCAAGGGCGGCGATTTGCTGACGCTGGCGGTAAAGATCAGCCATGGCGGCACCGGGCTGGTCATCACCTTCGAGGATATCACCCGCCAGCTGCTCGACCAGCGCCAGGCGGCCTGGTCCGATGTCGCGCGCCGGATTGCCCATGAAATCAAGAACCCGCTCACCCCGATCCAGCTCGCGACTGAAAGGCTGAGCCGCCGGTATCGCAAGCAGATCACGGACAATCCTGAACTGTTCGAGGAACTGACCAGCACGATCATCCGTCAGGTCGGCGATCTGCGCAAAATGGTCGACGAGTTTTCCTCGTTCGCGCGGTTGCCGAAACCGGTGTTCCGCAATGAAGACTCGCTCGATCTGGCGCGCCAGGCGGTGTTCCTGCAGGAAGTTGCGCGGCCGGATATCGAATTCGCCTTCTTGGCCCATGAGGCCCTTCCGTCGATTGCCTGCGACCGCCATCAATTCGGCCAGGCGATGACGAATGTCCTGAAAAATGCGGTCGAAGCTGTTGATGCAAGAGCCAAAACCGAATCTGCTGCGTTCCGGGGAAAAGTTTCTGTCGATATCCGCCCCGATAATGATTCGATCTTGGTCTCGGTCATCGACAATGGCATCGGATTGCCCAAAGATCGGGAACGGATAGTCGAACCCTATGTCACCTCCCGCGAGAAGGGGACCGGCCTTGGCCTCGCGATCGTCAACAAGATCGTCGAAGAACATGGCGGTGAAATGACATTTGCCTCCGCCGAGGGGGGCGGGGCCTGCGTAACCATGCGCTTTGCCTGCGACCCGCTGGCGGGCAGGCGCACATCGGAGGCGGCGGAATGACGGTAGCTGTGCTGACGGAGGCCCAATGGCGCTCGACATACTGATTGTCGATGACGAACGCGATATCCGCGACCTCGTGGCTGGGGTGCTCAGCGACGAGGGCTATGATTGCCGCACCGCTGGTGACAGTCAGGCCGCGCTTGATGCGATCGATCAGCGCCGGCCTTCGTTGGTCCTGCTCGATGTCTGGCTACATGGCAGCCCGATGGATGGGCTCGAAGTGCTCGATGCGATAAAGGCGCGCGAGCCCGAACTGCCGGTGATCGTCTTCTCCGGTCACGGCAACATCGATACTGCGGTTTCGGCGATCGGGCGCGGAGCGGTCGATTTCCTCGAAAAGCCATTTGAGGCCGAGCAACTGTTGCATTTGGTCGGGCGGGCCACAGAGACCGAGCGCTTGCGCCGGGAAAATGCCCAGCTTCGCCAGGGCTTCGCCAATTCCGACGAGTTCACCGGCAATAGCCCGGCGATCAATCAAGTGCGCGCCACCATCAAGCGTATTGCCAATACCGGCAGCCGGCTGCTGATTTCCGGTCCAGCGGGCGCGGGCAAGGAGGTTGCGGCGCGGCTGCTGCACAGCTGGAGTTCGCGGGCGGCATGCGCGTTTGTCAGCGTCAATTCGGCCCGGATCACGCCAGAGCGTTTCGAAGAGGAACTGTTCGGCGAAGAGGCCGACGGCAACCTCCTGCGGCCGGGCCTTCTGGAAAAGGCCGATGGCGGAACGCTTTATTTCGATGAGGTGGCCGATATGCCGCTGTCAACCCAGGCGCGAATCCTGCGCGTCCTTACCGAGCAGGCTTTTGTCAGGGTTGGCGGCAATCGGCAAATCCGGGTCGATGTCCGGGTGGTCTCCTCAACCTCGCGCGATCTCGAGTTGGAAATTGCCGAGGGCCGCTTTCGCGAGGACCTGTTCTACCGGCTGAATGTCGTGCCGATCAGCGTGCCGCTACTGTCGGACCGGCGCGAGGACATTCCTGCGCTGGTGAACCATTTTTTCGCGCGCTACGCCCGCGATCAGGGCATTCAGCCGCCCGAAGTCGGGGACGAAGCCATGACCGTCCTGCAGTCCTATGAGTGGCCAGGCAATGTTCGCCAATTGCGGAATGTCGTAGAACGTACAGTCATACTTGCACCGCGAGAACGACTTGAGCGCATCGAAGTCGACATGCTGCCAGCGGAACTGTTCAGCGAACGGTTGCAGGGCGATTCGCGGATGTCGGCTCTGATGGGGGTGCCACTCCGCGAAGCACGGGAAAATTTCGAACGCGAATACCTCAAGGTTCAGATCCGACGATTCTCCGGGAACATTTCCAAGACAGCCGGCTTTATCGGCATGGAACGCTCGGCGCTGCACCGCAAACTCAAGCTGCTGGGGATGGGAGAGCGGCGCGAGGAAGAGGAGGACGTGGAATGAGACTGACGCGCGAGGAAGTATATTCACAACCCCGTCACAAAACCGCTATAGCGAGTAATTACCGGTCGGCATGAATTCCCGGCCAGATTGCGGACCGCACAAGCGGTCGCCAAAAACAGGAGCACACTATGACCGGACGTACTCTCTCCGCGCGCGCGCGCCCTGAGCCGGCAGCGCCCTCCGAGCCCGCAATCTTGCCGGTCGGCACCAAAGGCCAAAGCCTTCAGGACCAGTTCCTCAACTATCTCCGCAAGAACAAGACCCCGGTGACCATGTTTCTGGTCAAGGGTGTCAAGCTGCAGGGGATAGTCACCTGGTTCGATAATTTTTCCATCCTGCTGCGCCGGGACGGGCAGACGCAGCTTGTCTACAAACACGCCGTCTCCACCATCATGCCCAGCACCCCAATCGATGTGCGCCAGTTCTCAATGGGTAGCGAAGCGGCCAAGAAGGTGCGGCTGCTGCAAGACGTCTTCCTGTCCAGCACTCGCAGTGCCAACGCACAGGTAACGATGTTCCTGGTAAACGGTGTCATGCTGCAGGGCCGAATCGCGGCCTATGACCTGTTTTGCATGCTGCTTGAGCGCGAAGGCTATGTTCAACTGGCTTACAAGCACGCGGTTTCGACCATTCAGCCGCTGACACCGGTCGATCTGAGCGGTGACTGGGACGGTGAAGCGGATAACGAAGACTGAACGCTTCGGACGATCTTGCTGGAACTGTCACCCGGGGCGCGCGGGCCGTGGTGGTTTGCCCGCAGATGCGCGGACCGGTTGGGCTCGATCCGCAAGCGCGGCTCGATGAAGCACGAGGGCTGGCGCTCGCTATCGGCATCGATGTTGCCGACGCCTTTGTCATCCCTGTGCGGACTCCCCGGGCGGCAACCCTGTTCGGTGAGGGGCAGGTGCAGAACATCGCCGTTGCCTGCACGCAGGCCGAGGCAGAGCTGGTCATCGTTGATGGCTCGCTGACGGCGATCCAGCAGCGAAATCTTGAAGAGAAGCTCAAGCGCAAGGTGATCGACCGCACCGGTCTGATCCTCGAAATCTTCGGCGAACGCGCGGCGACGGCGGAGGGCCGGTTGCAGGTCGAACTGGCGCATCTGGATTACCAGGCGGGCAGGCTGGTACGCAGCTGGACTCACCTGGAGCGGCAGCGCGGTGGTTTCGGCTTTCTCGGTGGGCCGGGCGAGACACAGATCGAGGCTGACCGCCGGCTGATCCGTGACCGCATGGCCAAGCTGCGCCGCGATCTCGAGCAGGTCAAGCGCACCCGCGGCCTGCACCGGGAGCGCCGCGACAAGGCACCCTGGCCGACGATTGCCCTGGTTGGCTATACTAATGCCGGGAAATCGACGCTGTTCAATCGGCTGACCGGGGCAGATGTCATGGCGGAGGATTTGCTCTTCGCCACGCTCGATCCGACCATGCGGGCAATCCGCCTGCCGGGCGTCGAAAAGGCGATTTTGTCGGACACGGTGGGCTTCATTTCCGACCTGCCGACCCAGCTCGTCGCGGCGTTTCGCGCGACGCTCGAGGAAGTCACCACCGCCGACGTCATCCTGCATGTCCGCGACATCGCCAATCCCGATTCCGACGCGCAAAAGGCGCAGGTTTTGCAGATCCTCGAGGACCTCGGTCTGATCGGGGATGGGGAGGGTGAGACGAGCATTCCCATCGTCGAGGTGTGGAACAAGTGGGATTTGCTAGGGCCGGGCCGAGGTCAGGAGCTTGAAGCCATAATGGGCACCCGCGAGGACGAATTTATCGTTCCTGTGTCAGCACTTGGCGGAGAAGGCTGCGACGCTTTGCTCGCTATTCTCGGGCGGTTGCTGACAGCCAATGCGCAGTTGCACAGCTTCATTCTTCCAGCCAGCGAAGGCCGCAAGATCGCCTGGCTTCACGCGAATGGCAAGATCGAGAGCGACGAGCCGGCAGGTGAGGGGGCGTCAGGGCCGCAGCACCGCCTGAAAGTGCGGCTTACTCCCCGCGACCTAGGCCGGTTTTCGCGCCTCTGATTGTTTGACCGCTTGCCACAGCGATTCCTGTTCATCGAGTGACAGCGCGGCGAAATCGCTGTCTTGCTCCAGCGCGTGTGCCTCCATGGCGCGGTAGCGACGCTCGAACTTGGCGTTGGCGGCGCGGAGGGCATGTTCCGGGGCGATGCCATTGGCGCGGACCAGATTGACTGCCGCGAACAGCAAGTCGCCGGCTTCCTCAAACCGCTCCTCGCCGTTCGCCGCGTCTGCGAGTTCTGCCATTTCTTCTCTGAGTTTGTCGGCTGGGCCACAGGTATCGGGCCAGTCAAAACCCTGCCGCGCAGCGCGCTTTTGCAGCTTCTCCGCGCGCATCAGAGCGGGGAGCGACAAGGCGATACCATCAAGCGCGCTGGTCGCACCGCCGGCCAGTCGCTCGGCTGCCTTGAGCTCTTCCCAGCGCTCGCTCTGATGCTCGCCGCTATCGGCGCTGCCGCCGAAGATATGCGGATGGCGGCGCTCGAGTTTGGCAGCGATGGCTTGCGCCACATCGCCGAACCCGAACAGGCCGGCTTCCTCGGCCATGCGCGCGTGAAACACGACCTGCAGCAGCAGATCGCCAAGCTCATCGCGCAAAGCGTCCATATCTCTGCGCTCGATCGCATCGGCGACTTCATAGGCTTCCTCGATCGTATAGGGCGCGATCGTCGCGAAGTTCTGCGCACGGTCCCACTCGCAGCCCGAAACCGGGTCGCGGAGCCGGGCCATGATCTGGAGGAGGCGGTCTAGCGGATGGGACATGACGGAGTGATAATATATATTATGTTAAATAATGGAGCGGGCGTGCAGGCTTCCCTGCCGGGGGATGCCCGGTCAAACCGCAACCCTGCCGAGCACATAAGCCAGCACCGCGATAATTACCGCCCACGCCGCCGCCATCGCGGCTTTCTGCTGAAACGACAGTCCATCGGCTTGCAAGGCGCGGTAGTTAAGAAACAGCCAGCCCAGCATGGCGATCAGCGAAACAACAATCGTTCCGGTTTCCATCATGCGGCAATCTTCATGCCATCGTAACCCACCAGCACATGTGGCGGTACTTCGCCGCTCAGGCTGGCGTAATCCATGCTTTTGTCGAGATGGGTCAAGATCGCGCGCCTGGCACCGGTCTTCTCCGCAAGCTCGAGCGCCATCGCCAGATTGGCATGGGTGGGATGCGGCTCGCGGCGCAAGCAATCGACCACGAGGATATCGCTGGCGCGCAACAGCGCCACCATATCATTAGTAATCTCGCTGAAGTCTACCGCATAACATATTACTTTTCCGTCACATTCGAATCGAAAGGCAGTCGACTGGGCAGGCCCGTGCGGCATCTGGCACCAACTGACGCCGAACCCGGCGCAAATGCGCAGACGGTCAAGGGAATCGAGTTCAACGATGGTCGGATAGCCATACTCTCCGGCAAAAACGTAGCTGAAGCGCTGGCGCAGGCGGCGCACGGTTTCGGTCGAACCGTATCCCGGGATCGGGCCGCCACGGCCATAACGCATCGGCCGCAGATCATCGATGCCATGGACATGGTCGGCGTGATCGTGGGTCCAAAAGATTGCATCGACCCGGTCGATATCATTGGCGAGTAGCTGCGCCCGCAAATCCGTCGAGGTATCGACCAGCAGCCGCGCGCCGGCATCGTTCTCCACCACGATCGAGACCCGCGAGCGGCGATTGTGGGGCTCTTGCGGATCGCAGTCGCCCCAGTCGTTGCCCAGCCGCGGCACGCCGGTCGATGTCCCGCAGCCCAGAATGGTGAGCTTCATGGCGATGCCTTGCCGAACAGCCGGAAGAAATTCCGGGTCGTCGTCTCGGCCAGCGCTTCGGCCTCAACGCCGCGCAGCTGCGCGACAAACCGCGCGGTATCGGCGGTGTAGGCCGGCTCGCAGACCCTTCCGCGATGCGGCACCGGAGCTAGGAACGGCGCGTCGGTTTCTACCAGCAGGCGGTCTTCGGGCAATTGCGCCGCAATGGCCTGCAAGTCTCTGGCATTCTTGAAGGTGACGATGCCGGATAGCGATATCGTCAGCCCAAGGTCGAGCATCGTCCGCGCGAAATCTGCCGAGGCGGTGAAGCAGTGGATCAGCGCGGGGAAAACCCCATTGCCCATTTCCTCAGCGATGATTGCTGCGGTGTCCTCCTCGGCATCGCGGGTGTGGACGATCAGCGGCAAGCCGGTGCAACGCGACACTGCGATATGGGTGCGGAATAGCGCCCGCTGCGTGGCGCGGTCGGAAGGATCGTAGAAATAATCGAGCCCGGTCTCGCCAATGGCAACGACTTTCGGGTGCCCCGAAGCCTCGATCAGCGCCGCAGCGCCCAGATCGGCGTGCGCGTCAGCCTCGTGCGGATGAATGCCGACACTGGCCCAGACATCGTCCTCACGCGCCGCCGTGGCGATCACCTGGCCCCATTCGCGCTGACGCGTGGAGATGTTGAGAAAACCGGCGATTCCCGCCGCTCTAGCGCGAGCGAGGACGGCCTGCTGATCCTCGACCAGCCCCTTGTATTCAAGGTGACAATGGGAATCGATCAGCATCAGCCGGCAACTTCCACGGGCAGGTCAAGGCGGGGAAATATGCCCACCGGCTGGGCAAGTCGGAAGCCGGAGGCGCGGAGTCGAACGTACCAGTCAATGTCACCGAGTTCAGCAAAGTCGCGCTCGTTTAATGGAATGCCCATCTGATCGAGAAGCTTTGTGACACTGGAAGGGATAACGGGATACACTGCGATAGCCAAGTCGCGGATGCACACAAATAGCGTGGCCAGTACGCTCTGCATCCGCTCAGGGTCCGTCTTTCTCAGTGCCCACGGCGCTTGCTCATCGATATACTGGTTACATGCGAATACCGCACGCATCCAAGCCATTAGGCCATCCGAGAAGTTCAATTGAGCAAACTCACGCGGCATTTCAATCCGAGCAGCATGTGCACAGGCGCCTTGAACATCGCCATCTGCATCATCGTCTTTGGTTGACCAAGGAAGTTCTCCATCCAAGTTCTTGAAAATCAAACTCAGCACACGCTGCGCTAGATTGCCAAAACTGTTCGCCAACTCGGCATTGCAGCGCGTGACAATCGCTTCGGCGCTGTAGCTGCCGTCCTGGCCGAAGCTGACTTCGCGCAGCAGGAAATAGCGCAGTGCATCGACGCCGAAGCGGTCGGCCAATTCCAGCGGATCGACAACATTGCCAAGCGATTTCGACATCTTCTCGCCGCGCGCCAGCAGGAAGCCGTGGCCGAAGACCTGCTTGGGCAAGGGCAGGCCCGCTGACCAAAGAAAGGCTGGCCAATACACCGCATGGAACCGCACAATGTCCTTGCCGATCAAATGCAAATCGGCCGGCCAGAACCGCGCGAAGTCGCCAGAGGTATCAGGATACCCGATTCCGGTGAGGTAGGTGGTCAGCGCATCGACCCAGACATACATGACATGTCCGGGCGAACCCGGCACTGGCACCCCCCAGTTGAAGCTGGTGCGCGAGACCGATAGGTCTTTCAGCCCGCCCTTGACGAACTGGATGACCTCATTACGGCGGCTGTCGGGCTGGATGAATTCAGGATGCTCTTCATAGAGTTCGAGCAACTGCTTCTCGTATTTCGACAGGCGGAAAAACCAGCTCTCCTCCACCGTCCATTCGACCGGCGTACCCTGGGGCGAAAGCTTCTCTTCCCCCTCGCCCGCGATCAGCTCCTTCTCGTCATAAAACGCCTCATCGCGGACCGAATACCAGCCTTCGTAACGGTCGAGATAAAGGTCGTCAGACGCTTTCAGCGCATTCCACAGCGCTATGCTTGCAAGTTTGTGGCGATCTTCGGTGGTGCGGCAAAAAGCATCATAGCTAATATTCAGTCGGTCGCACATCACACGGAAATGGCTGGA
>JANLQW010000264.1:0-12960 GCA_031368085.1 Novosphingobium sp.
TTACCGGCAAGGACAATCCGCAATCGGTCTGCGGCGTGTTCGCCGAATTCTCCACCAGCCTGTCCGCGATCGACCGCAGCGAGGCTCCGATCTGGCTGGTGGCGCAGGCGATGCGCGATCCGGGCAACCTCGGCACCATGCTGCGCACCGGCGATGCGGTCGGCGCCGGCGGCTTGATCCTGCTCGACGATTGCGCCGACCCGTTCTCGGTCGAGGCGGTGCGCGCCAGCATGGGAGCGATCTTCACCCAGCGGCTGGCGCGGGCGCGCTGGGAGGAGTTCGCCGGCTGGCTGCGGCAGGGCGCCAAATTGGAAGGGGGTCAGCTCGTCGGAGCTTCTTTGCGGGGCGCGCTGCCCTATCGCGAGGCACCCTATGCGGCCCCCTGTTTTATCCTGGTCGGCAATGAATCGCGCGGTCTGCCGCAGGAGTACGAGGACGCCTGCGACCTGCGCGTCACCATCCCGATGCTGGGCCGGGCCGACAGCCTCAATGCCGCGGTAGCGGCGGCGGTTCTGGCTTACGAGGTGCGGGCAAGGCTGGGGCCGAGCTGACTACCTCACTCAATCCCCGGCAATGAATGCACCGATCTTCCACTCGCCATTCTTCTGGTTGGCAATGATCCGGTAATCGAGGGGACTGCGCAGCGCGGATGTGGCGATATAGCCCGCCTGGCCGCCCGGCACGCGGATATGCTGGAACGCCGCATCGGGCTGGAGCCCTTTGACCAGTTCGACCGCCGTCCATGACAGCGTTGCCGTCACGCTCGCATCGCTGGTCGCCGAAGCGCGGACGGGCACGTCGTTGCCGGTGACGATCATCGCCGAAAAGGGATCGATTACGCCCAGATCCTGCGCGAACAGCCAGGGCAGCACGAGATTGCCATGCTGGAGCGCGCAGCCCAGTCCCAGGATATTGTCGAACTCCGCCCAGAGTTGCTTCCCGCCATCTCCTGCGAGCCGCTCGCGCAGGGTAGCTAAGCCCGATCCGCCGCCGAAATCGAGTTTGATGGCGGGATCGGCGAGGCCGGCCATGCCGCTGACATCCCGCATCCGGACCGCGTTCGCCAGGGCGCGGCGGAATTCGGCCGCGCCCGGCACCGACGCGCAATCGTCTTGGGGAGCGAACTGCCCCTTGGCGGCTGGCGGTTTTACCGCCGATGCCGGTGCCGGGCCAACGGTTTGCTGCGGCTTTATTACCGAGGGCGATACGCGCGACGTCGCCTGTTCGCGCTGAGCTGCCGGCTCATTCGAGCAAGCAGCGAGCACCAGCAGGCCAACAACAGGCAGAATTTTCATGCGGTGCGTCCGTCAGCCAATCTTAACGGCATCAACCAGCTGCGGGCGCAATGGCTCCGCCGGTTCGGCCGTCCCGTAACGCGGCGCGCTTTCGATCAGCGGCACTTCCTCGATCTCGCGCTTGCCGATCTCGATATGCTTGTCCTTGAGCCGCCGTCCCGCCGACAGCACGTTGCGCTCGAAGCTGCCGACGAATTTGTTGTAATTATCGACCGCGCTGCTGAGACCGGAGCCGACCCGCTTCATATGCTCGGCAGCGACGGCCAGCCGGTCATAAAGCTCCCCGCCCATTCGCCCGATTTCGCGCGCTTCCCTGGCAAGGCCGTCCTGACGCCAGACCTGGGCGATGGTGCGAGCAATGGCGACGAGATTGGTCGGGGTCGCCAGCAGCACGCGGCGGTCGAAGGCGAACTGCCAGAGGTCTGGTTCTTCCTCGAGCGCGGCGGAGACGAAATGCTCGCCGGGGACGAACATCAGCACATAGTCGGGCGCGTCCTCGAACTGGCTCTGATAGCTCTTGGCCCCCAAAGTGATGATGTGATTGCGCATCGAATCGACGTGCTTTTTGAGATGAACCTTGCGGCCTTCCTCGGAGTCCGCATCGAAGGCGTCCTGGTAGGCATTGAGCGACACCTTGGCGTCGATCACTAGCAGCTTGTTGCCCGGCACACGGACGATTGCATCCGGCCGCAACCGGCCTTCGTCGGTCTCGATCGACTGTTCGGTGACGAAATCGGTGTGCTCGGCCAGGCCGCATTGTTCGAGCACAGTGCGCAGCTGCTGCTCGCCCCAACGCCCGCGCGCCTTGGGCGCGTTGCGCAGACTGTTGCCAAGCCGCGCCGCCTCGGCCCGCACCTGCTCCTGCCCGGTGCGCATGCCCTCGATCAGGCCGGTCAGCTGGCCGAACGAATCGACCCGCTTGGCTTCCAGCGCTGTCACCTGCTCCTCATAGCTCTTGAGCCGCTCACCCACCGGCGCAAGCAGTGTGCGCAGCCGCTCCGAACTGGCCTTTTCGCTCTCATCAAAACGCGCCGACGCGCGCTTGAGGAACGCCTCCTGCGCGCCTTCCAGCACTTTCGCGCCCGCCGCCTCGAATTCCTTCGTCAGCCCTTCCTGCGCGGCGAGGAGCAGCCGCTTCTGCTCGTCGAAATGGACAGCGTTGGCCTTGAGCGTGGCGAGTTCGGAAGTGATACCGATCAATTGCCCGGCCAACGCATCGGCTTGTTGAGCCTTTACCGTCGCCCCGGCCAGTTCGGTGACGGCGCGTCGAAATTTCTCCTCCAGCTCCCGCGCCTCGCCATCGCGCGCGAACAGCCGCTGCCGCAATTCGGCGACCGGGCGTGAGGCGGAGAACCAGCCAAGGCCGAGCCCAGCGACAAGGCCGAAAATCAGCGCGATAACGGCGAAAATTGCGGGGTTCACGGTGATGGCCCTTCTGGAACGAAGCGCGAACTTATCGAAGCCTCGCCTCGCTTGCAAGCTGGAACGGAACGATTGCGGTGGAGAGCTGTTTCAACATCACAACCTCGGAGAAACGCCATGTCCATCGAGCAGATGATCGCCGAGCATCCGCATGTCGCCCCGGGCACCAACAACGAGACGCTCGGCCTTGCGGTCAAGCACGCGATGTATTGCGCGGCGATCTGCAACAGCTGCGCCGACGCCTGCGTCGCCGAGTCGATGGACATGCGCCAGTGCATCCGCCTGTGCAGCGATTGCGCCGATGTCTGCACCGCGACCTACCGCGTCGCCAGCCGCCGCACCGGCGGCGACCGACAGCTGATCCGCACGCTGCTGGCGACCTGCATCGAGGTCTGCGAACGCTGCGCCGAGGAATGCGAATCCCACGACCACGCCCACTGCAAGCGCTGTGCGCTGATGTGCCGGGAATGCGCCACGGATTGCCGCGCCGCGCTGGTGGTGCTGAATGACGAGGCGCACCACGACGCGCACCACTCGGCCCATTAAGCGCGCACCGCGCGCCCGATGCGGATCAGGCTGCCTTGCGCAGCTTTTCCAGCTTCTTGACCAGCATCTGCCGCTTCAGCCGCGAGATCCGGTCGAGGAAGACGATGCCTTCGAGGTGGTCCATCTCGTGCTGCAGGCAGGTGGCCAGCATGCCCTCAATCGCTTCCTCGTGGACTGTGCCGTCAAGATCCTGCCAGCGCGCCCGGATGCGGGCCGGGCGTTCGACGTCGGCGTAGATTTCCGGGACCGACAGGCAGCCTTCATTGTAAACCGAGACTTCTTCGGAAAAGTCGAAAACTTCCGGGTTGATGAACACCCGTGGTTCCTTCTTTACCCGCCTGTGCGTGTGCTCGTCCCCGCCGTGTTCGGTGCAAACCTCCGGCTCGGCATCCTCGTCCACCGGCTGCAGATCGATGACCAGAACCCGCAAGGGCACGCCGATCTGGACGGCGGCAAGGCCGATGCCGGGCGCGTCGTACATCGACTCCAACATATCCGCGACGAGAGTGCGCAGTTCGTCGCCGAATTTTTCGACGGGGCTCGACACCTGCTTGAGGCGGGGATCGGGGACTTCGATGATCGAACGGATAGCCATGAGGGCCAGATAGTTTGCGTTCCGGCTTTGGACAAGGGTCGCGCGCAGCCTATGACAAGCTCATCCCATCGGACGCCTGGCCCGCAGCGCCTGAGCCAGGGTGCCCTCGTCGAGATAATCCAGTTCGCCGCCCACCGGCAGGCCGTGCGCCAGCTGGGTGATCCGCAGCGGCAACCCGTCCAGCCGCTCGGCAATGTAATGCGCGGTGGTCTGGCCTTCGAGCGTGGCGTTCATCGCCAGCACCACCTCGTCGATGCCGCCAGCGGCGACCCGCTCGATCAGCCGGCCGATGGTGAGGTCTTCCGGCCGTACTCCGTCCAGCGCCGACAGCCGGCCGCCGAGCACATGGTAGCGCCCGGCGAACAGGCGCGAGCGGTCCAGCGCCCAGAGGTCGGCGACATCCTCGACCACGCAGAGCGCGCGGGGATCGCGGCGAGGATCGGTGCAAATGCCGCAGGGGTCGTGAGTATCGACATTGCCGCAGTTGCGGCATTCGACCAGCCGATCGCGCACCGCAGCGAGCGCTTCGAGAAGTTGCCCGAGAGAGGTGTCGCGGCGCTTGATCAGCCAAAGCACCGCCCGCCGCGCCGAGCGGGGCCCCAGTCCAGGCAGGCGCGACAGGGCTGAGGTCAGTGTCTCGATCTCTTGCGATGCCATGGTCCAGCCCAATAGCCGCACAGGCTGAGCTTGTCGAAGCCCTGTATTTTCTTTCTTTTGAACCGGAACGAGTAAGGACATCACTTCGACAGGCTCAGGGCAAACGGAAACAGGGCATTGCGCGTCATCTTCATGGGAACCCCCGATTTCGCCGTGCCGGCGCTGAGAGCGCTGCTCGCGGCGGGGCATGAGGTTGCCGCCTGCTACACCCAGCCGCCGCGCCCGGCCGGCCGGGGCAAGCAGCTCCAGTCCTCGCCCGTCCAGCGCGAGGCGGAAGCGATGGGAATCGCGGTGCGCCATCCGGTGTCGTTGAAGGGGGCGGACGAGCAGGCGGAGTTTGCCGGGCTCGGGGCCGATATCGGCGTGGTAGCGGCATACGGGCTGATCCTGCCTCGCTCAATCCTGGCTGCGCCGAAGCTTGGCTGCCTCAACATCCACGCCTCGCTGCTGCCCCGCTGGCGCGGCGCGGCGCCGGTGCAGCGGGCGATTCTGGCGGGCGACGGTGAGACCGGTGTCACCATCATGCGGATGGAAGCTGGGCTCGACACCGGGCCGATGCTGGCGACCGAGCGCACTCCGGTTGACCGGAAGTCGGCAGGCGAACTGACAGCCGAACTTGCCGCGATCGGTGCTCGGCTGATGGTGGCGGTGCTGGCAAACCTCCCGAGCTTCCCGGAATTACCCCAGCCCGATCAGGGCGTCACCTATGCGGGCAAAGTGGACAAGGGTGAGGCGCGGCTGGATTTTACCCGGAGCGCCGCAGAAGTGGAACGCCAGATCCGCGCCTTTGCGCCAGTACCCGGGGCCTTCTTCGAACTCGATGGCGAGCGTTACCGCGTGCTGGCTGCGGATGTTGCCGAGGGCAGCGGCATGCCCGGCATAACGCTGGACGAGCAGCTCACCATCGCTTGCGGCAGCGGCGTAATTCGCCCTAACGTGATTCAACGAGCTGGCCGCCCGGCGATGGTCCGCGACGCATTGCTGCGCGGCAGAGCAATTGGGGCCGGGACGATGCTGGGCTGTCACACCACCGAACCAGGAATTTGCGCATGACAAGACTATTCAACGTATCAGCGCTGGCGCTGGCGATATCGTGCGGCTGGGCCATGCCCGCCCTTGCCCAATCGAGCGACAGTGCTGCGGTCCAGCAGGAGCTGGCGGCGATGCACGAGCAGATGGCGCAGATGGCGGCGCGGATCGATACGCTCGAAGGGCAGCTCACCGCAGCGCAGGCGAAAGCCGATGCGGCCAGCGCTGCGGTTGCTGCGATCCCCGCGCAGCCCGCCGCCACCGTCTCCGCCAAACCCGCCACCGAAGTGACCTGGGACGGCGCGCCCAGGCTGGCCACCAAGGACGGCTGGTCGTTCAAGCCGCGCGGCCGGCTGCAGGTGGATGTCGCGGGCGTCGATGCGCCGGAGGGACTTGCCGGCCACAAGAGCCTGGGCATCGGCACCGAACTGCGCCGCGCCTATCTCGGTCTAGACGGCACCATGCCCGGCGGCTTCGGCTACCGGATCGAGGCGGATTTCGCCAACAGCGGCGTGGATCTCACCGACCTCTACCTGACCTACAAGGCCAGCCCGAAGCTCACAATCACGCTCGGCCAGCACAAGCCGTTCCAAAGCATGGAGGACATGACCTCGGACCTGTTCACCAGCTTCATGGAACGCGCCGCGTTCAACACTGGCTTCGGCTTCGAACGCCGGGTCGGGCTTAGCGCCACCTATTCCGGCAAGCAAGTGGTCGTGCAGGGCGGCGTGTTCGCCGACAACGCCGCCGATCTCACGCTCGATAGCAACAACAGCTACAGCGTGGACGGCCGCATCGTCTTCATGCCCAAGATCGGCAAGGGTCAGTTGCACCTCGGCGGCTCGGCACATTTCCGCGACTTTAACGACGCGTCAGCGACAGCCCGCTATCGTGCGCGGCCGTTCGTGCACACCACCGACCTGCGCCTGATCGACACCAGGGCGTTCAGCGCCACTGGCGAGCGGGCGTTCGGTGCGGAGCTGGCCTATATCAGCGGACGGTTCCACGCCACGGCGGAAAGCCAGTGGATGACCGCGCTGCGTCCCGGCCTCGCCAATCCGACCTTCAACGGCGGCTATGCCGAAGCGGGTTATCTGCTGACCGACGATGTCACGGCTTACCGGGCCGGCGCCTATGACCGCATCCGGCCGAAGCATCCGGTCAGCCAGGGCGGGCTGGGCGCGATCCAGGTCAATCTGCGCTACGATTGGCTGAACCTGAACAGCGGTGCGATCGTCGGCGGACGGCAGCAGATTGCCGGCGCATCGCTAATCTGGATACCCTCCGATTATGTCCGCTTCATCCTCAACTATGGCCACCTGTGGATCAACGACGCCGCGGCACCTGCGGGCACCGACATAGGCTACACCGCCAATGCTCTCGGGCTGCGCGCGCAATTCGATTTCTGAGCTTGCGCGCCCACGTTTTCCAATCTGTCACATATCTGTCATGGAACGCGGGCAGAGCGCCCCTGACCCTTCCCCGGAGCATTCAAGATGAGCAAACGCATCCCGGCCATGCTGGCTGTCTCTGCCCTCGCACTTACCCTCGCCGCTTGCGGCGGCGGGCAGAGCAATTCGCGCGATCAGATTCGCGCGGTCGGCTCATCCACGGTCTATCCATTCGCCAAAGCGGTCTCCGACAGCTTCGCCAGCTCCAACCCCGGCATGAAGTCGCCGATCATTGAATCGACCGGCACGGGCGCGGGCATGAAGCTGTTCTGCGCCGGCGTCGGCACGCAGCACCCGGACATCGAAAACGCCTCGCGGCGGATAAAGAAGTCCGAATATGACGACTGTGTGAAGAACGGCGTGAAGGATATTGTCGAGGTCCAGGTCGGGCTCGACGGGGTTGCCTTTGCCGAAGCGAGTGGGGGTTCCGGCATCGCCCTGACCCAGGCCGATATCTACAAAGCACTGGCCGCCAATCCGTTCGGCAAGCCCAACACGGCCAAGACGTGGAAAGACGTGAACCCGGCATTCCCGGCCGAGCCGATTTTGATCTACGGCCCGCCCTCGACCTCGGGCACGCGCGACGCGTTGAAGGAGCTGATCCTGGTCAAAGGCTGCGAGACCGATCCGGCGATGAAAGCGCTGAAAGACAGTGACAAGGCCCAGCACGAAAAGGTGTGCAGCGAAGTCCGCAGCGACGGCGCCTATGTCGATTCGGGCGAGAACGACAACCTTATTGTCCAGAAGCTTGAGGCCAATCCCAAAGCCATAGGCATTTTCGGCTATTCCTATCTTGAGGAAAACGGCGACAAGCTGAAGGGCCTGACCATGGGCGGCGTGGTGCCAAGCTATGCCTCGATCGCCGACTTCAGCTATCCCGGCGCCCGCCCGCTCTACATCTACGTCAAGGCGGCGCATCTTGACGCGATCAAGGGGTTGAAGGAATTCGTCGGCGAATGGGCGAAGAGCTGGGGCAAGGACGGCCTGCTCGCCAAGCAGGGTATGGTTGTGGCTCCCGATAGCGTCCAGGCGGCCAATGCCAGCATCGCCACCGCCATGACACTGCTCGATCCAAGCCAGCTCAAGTAGTCCGCAGCGAGGACGCAAGCCGACGTGTCGCCAGCCATCCCCATTATCCTCGCCTTCGGGCTGGGCCTGATAGGCTGGTTGGCGGCGCGTTCGCGCGCCTGGGCGTTCAAGCGCAGCGGCGGCCCCAGGCTACATTCGCTGCCCGGCTATCACGGCTGGTTTGTGGCGATCTGCACAGTGGTTCCCGCGTTGATATTCGCGACGGCCTGGAGCGCGATCAGCCCCGGGCTGGTCGAGGCCGAGGTGCTGCAATCGCCTGCAATGGCCGGCCTGCCCGGATTCGGTTTCGAACGCGATTCCATTATCGCCGAGGCGCGCGGCCTGGCCACCGGGCAGGCCGAGGAAGCATTTAACCCGCAAACCGCCGCCCTGATCGAACCCTTTCGCGCCGCCCTGAACTACTACGGCACGATCGGTATCGTTCTCACACTGGTGCTCGGCTTTGTTGGCGGCGCTCTGGCCTTCCTGCGGCTGCGACCCGATTTTACCGCGCGCACTCAGGTCGAACGGGCCGTGATGTTCGCTTTGCTGCTGGCCTCGATGGTGGCGATCCTGACGACCTTCGGCATCCTCGCCTCGCTGATTTTCGAGACCGTGCGCTTCTTCAACTTCGTCAGCCCGGCCGAGTTTCTGCTGGGAACCCATTGGGCGCCCGATCCGATGGCGACGCCCGGTCCGAACGTCGGTGCGACTTATGGCGCGATTCCGCTGTTTTGGGGCACCATCTACATCGGTGCGGTGATCGCCATGATCGTCGCCATCCCGCTGGGGCTGATGAGCGCCATCTATCTGACGCAATACGCCTCCTATACCGTGCGAAAATGGATGAAGCCGCTGCTCGAAATTCTCGCCGGCGTGCCGACCGTGGTCTACGGCTATTTCGCCGCACTCACCGTGGCGCCAGCAGTGCGCGACGTTGGCCAGGCCATCGGCATCACCAGCGCTTCAAGCGAAAGCGCGCTTGCTGCCGGGCTGGTGATGGGGATCATGATCATCCCCTTCGTCTCCTCGATGGCCGATGATTCCATCGCCGCGGTGCCGCAGGCAATGCGCGACGGAAGCCTGGCGATGGGCGCGACGACTTCCGAGACGATCCGCCTGGTGATGATCCCGGCGGCATTGCCCGGTATTGTTGCCGGCGTCATGCTGGCGGTTAGCCGCGCCATCGGCGAGACGATGATCGTTGTCATGGCTGCGGGCGCTACGGCCCGGCTGACGGGCAATCCGTTCGAGACGATGACCACCGTAACCTTCCAGATCGTCGCCATGCTGACCGGCGAAGGCAGTTTCGATCACCCCGCCACCCTCGCCGCCTTCGCCTTGGGATTCGTGCTTTTCCTGGTGACGCTGGCGCTCAACTTCATCGCGCTTCGCGTGGTTAAGCGGTTCCGCGAAGCCTATGAATAAGTCGTCAGCCCTCTCCGGGGATCCGCGCTTCGCCGCCCGTCTCAAACGCCGCTATGCTGCCGAGCGCCGGTTCCGCGTGTTGGGGCTCACGGCTGTGCTGTTTTCCGCATTCGTCCTGGCGTTCCTGCTGATCACCATGACATCGAACGCGGTCGGCGGCTTCAAGCGGATCGAGCTGCGTTTCACCGTTCGCCTGGATCAGACCGCGCTCACCGTCGATCCCGCCCAGCTTGCCGGTCCCGGCGCGATGCAGGCGCTCGAAAGCGCCGGTCTCAAGGATATCGTCGATACCGCTGCAGCGCGCGAGGCAGGCGCTGCGGCCGGCGCGGAACTGGGTCAGGACGCCTGGCGCGAAGTCGCCGAGAGGCTGATCAGCGATCCCGGCTTGCTGCGCTCGCAGTTGCAGGTCTCCCTGCCCGTAAGCGACGATCTTGCTGCGGCCTGGCGCGGCGAAGGCGCGCCCGAACTCCGTCAGCTCGGGGCCAAACTGACTCGCGAAGGCCGACTGGTGAACGCCCTCGATCCCGGCTTCCTCAGCCGCGGCGACGCCACCGATCCGCAGTCGGTGGGTATCTGGGGGGCGCTCAAGGGCTCGATTCTGACCATGGCGGTGACCCTCGCGCTGGCCTTCCCGATCGGCGTGTTGTCGGCGGTTTATCTTGAGGAATATGCGCCTCGCAACCGCTGGACTGAAGTCATCGAGGTGTCGATCAACAATCTCGCCGCAGTGCCCTCGATCATCTTCGGCCTGCTTGGTCTGGCCGTGTTCCTTGCCATCTTCCCCAACTACCGCTCCGCGCCGCTGATCGGCGGCTTGACCCTGGCGCTGATGACCATGCCGGTGATCGTTATCGCCGGTCGCAACGCGATCAAGGCCGTGCCGCCCTCGATCCGCGACGGCGCGCTGGCGATCGGGGCAAGCCGGGTGCAGACCGTATTCCACCACGTCCTGCCGCTCGCCCTCCCCGGCATCTTGACCGGCACCATTATCGGCATGGCCCGGGCGCTCGGCGAAACCGCGCCGCTGCTGATGATCGGCATGCGCGCCTTCGTCGCCACGCCGCCGGCCGGCTTCACCTCGCCTTCCAGCGTGCTGCCGGTGCAGATATTCCTGTGGTCAGACGAAGTCAGCCGCGGCTTCGTCCAGCGAACTTCCGCGGCGATCATTGTGCTGCTGCTGTTTCTGCTGGTGATGAATGGGCTCGCCATCTACCTTCGTAACCGATTTGAGAGGCGCTGGTGAAAGCCGACACAACCATTCAGGCTTCCGCGATCAAGATCCGGGCAAGCAACGTCTCTGTTTCTTATGGCGAGAAGCGGGCGATCGACGACGTCTCGATCGAGATCGAAAACAAGCTGGTGACCGCTTTTATCGGCCCTTCGGGTTGCGGCAAATCGACCTTCCTGCGTGCCTTCAACCGGATGAACGACACCATCCCGAATGCCCGCGTCGAAGGCGAAATCCTGCTCGACGGCGAGGATATCTACCGCTCGGGTATGGATGTGGTGCAACTGCGCGCGCGTGTTGGCATGGTCTTCCAGAAGCCCAACCCGTTTCCCAAGACGATTTACGAAAATGTCGCTTACGGACCAAAAATTCACGGTCTCGCTGCGGGCAAAGCGGATCTCGATGCGATTGTCGAACGGTCGCTGCGCCGCGCCGGACTATGGGACGAGGTCAAGGACCGCCTTGCCGAGAGCGGCACTGCGCTCTCGGGTGGTCAGCAGCAGCGCCTGTGCATCGCCCGCGCCATAGCCGTCGATCCCGAGGTTATCCTGATGGACGAGCCCTGCTCTGCGCTCGATCCGATCGCCACTGCCCGCATCGAAGAGCTGATCGACGATCTGCGCCAGCGCTATGCCATCGTCATCGTCACCCATTCGATGCAGCAGGCCGCGCGAGTCTCGCAGCACACCGCGTTCTTTCATCTCGGCAAGATCATCGAAACCGGCGGCACTTCCGATATCTTCACCAATCCGCGTGAGGAACGGACGAAGGATTATATCACCGGACGTTACGGTTAGGATTGGGAGCATGGTGGCAGAACATACAGTCAAGGCGTTCGATGAGGACATTACCCGCCTGCGCGGGTTGATCGCGGAGATGGGCGGACTGGCGGAGGTTTCGATCAGCGAGGGCATGGAAGCGCTGATCAAGGGTTCGCAAAGCCTCGCCGACCAGGTCATCGCCCGCGACAAACGGATCGATGCGCTGGAAGCGGAAGTCGACAAGCTGGCCGTGCGCATCATTGCCCTTCGCGCGCCGATGGCCGACGATCTGCGCGAAGTCATCGCCGGCCTCAAGATCGCCGGGGTGATCGAGCGGATCGGCGACTACGCGAAGAACATCGCCAAGCGCACCGGCCGGATCGAGGGCCGCAAGACCTTCGAACCGCTGACGCTGATCCCCGCCATGGCCGAGATCGCCGAGGAAATGGTCCACAACGTACTCACCGCCTATGCCGCGCGCGATCCCGCCATGGCGGTCGAGGTCGTTGCCCGTGACGCCAAGGTGGACGCCTTCTACGATTCGATCTTCCGCAACTTGGTCAGCTACATGGTGGAAAACCCCTCGACCATCAGCAGCGCCGCGCAGCTGCTGTTCGTCGCGCGCAATCTGGAACGGATCGGTGACCACGCCACCAATGTCGCCGAGATGGTTTACTACGCCGCCACTGGCAATTATCTGGTCGACCGCGAAGAACAGGTGCCCAGCTGATGCCTGCACCCAGACTCCTTCTGGTCGAGGACGATCCTGCGCTCTCGGAACTGCTTGAGTACCGGTTCAAGGTTGAAGGTTATGAGGTCGTGGCGACACCGGACGGCGACGAGGCACTGCTGCTGGCGAGTGAGCAGCCGCCCGATCTTGTCGTGCTCGATTGGATGATCGAAGGCACCAGCGGCATCGAAGTCTGCCGCCGTCTGCGCCGCGACAAGGCGACGGCGCATGTGCCGATCATCATGCTCACCGCCCGCGAAGCCGAGGACGACCGCATTCGCGGCCTGGAGACCGGCGCCGATGACTATCTCACCAAGCCTTTTTCACCGCGCGAATTGCTGGCGCGGGTGGCGGCGATCATGCGGCGGATCCGCCCGGCGCTGGCAGGGGAGACGCTGATTGTGGGCGATCTCTCGCTTGACGTAACTGCCCACCGGGTACTCCGGCGCGGCGCGGCAGTTTCGCTGGGGCCGACCGAATTCCGCCTGCTCAAATTCTTCATGGAGCATCCGGGCCGCGTATTTTCGCGCGGGCAACTGCTCGACGCAGTGTGGGGCACCGACAGCGATATCGAACTGCGCACCGTCGATGTGCACATCCGGCGGCTGCGCAAGGGCATCGAAATCGCCAGCGCGCTTGATCCGGTGCGGACGGTGCGCTCGGCGGGATATTCGCTGGAGGCGGTTTAGCCAGGCGTGAATTGAATCGAATTACCTCCCTAACCTCGCTCACCCTGAGCTTGTCGAAGAG
>JANLQW010000017.1:0-10011 GCA_031368085.1 Novosphingobium sp.
GATCGACCACAGCTGCGATGGCAAAAGCGCCTCCGAGGCGTTCGTATAAGCTTGCTTCCGGCATGTCCAAGGTCCTTGTAACGGACGGCTGAGCGAGGTTTACAGCCGAATCCGCAACTCGCCGCATTGCCTAAAGTTCCCGGTCACTTGGACACCAGACACAGCAACCGAGTGGCAAATCCAAACAAAAACCCCGCCCGGATCGCTCCAGGCGGGGTCTTGTTACACCCGTCCTTCGACAAGCTCAGGATGAGCGGAAGCAAGCGTGGAAATCAAACCCCCGCTTGCGCCGCCAACGCCGCCAGCAGCAGCAGCGCCACAATGTTGGTGATCTTGATCATCGGATTGACCGCCGGCCCCGCCGTATCCTTGTAAGGATCGCCGACCGTGTCGCCGGTCACTGCGGCTTTGTGGGCGTCGCTGCCCTTGCCGCCGTGGTTGCCGTCCTCGATGAACTTCTTGGCATTATCCCACGCGCCGCCGCCCGAGGTCATCGAGATGGCGACGAACAACCCGCCGACGATCACGCCGAGGAGCAGAGCGCCCAGCGCCGCGAAGCCGTTGGCTTGCCCGGCAACCGCGGTGATGACGAAATAGACCACGATCGGCGCGGCCACCGGCAGCAGCGACGGCAGGATCATTTCCTTGATCGCCGCCTTGGTGACAAGATCGACCGTGCGGGCATAGTCTGGCTTGGATTCGTAGGTCATGATGCCGGGGTTGTTCTTGAACTGATCGCGAACGTCCTTGACCACTTCGCCCGCCGCGCGGCCCACAGCGGTCATGCCCATTGCGCCGAACAGATACGGCAGCAGCGCGCCGAGCAGCAGCCCGACGATGACATACGGATTCTCGAGGCTGAAACTGACCTGCAGCTGCGGGAAGAACTCCTTGAGGTCGGTCGTATAGGCGGCGAACAGCACCAGCGCGCCGAGACCGGCCGAGCCGATGGCATAGCCCTTGGTCACCGCCTTGGTGGTGTTGCCCACCGCGTCGAGCGCGTCGGTTTTTTTGCGGACATCGTCATCGAGTCCGGCCATTTCGGCGATGCCGCCGGCGTTGTCGGTAACCGGACCGTAAGCGTCGAGCGCGACGACCATGCCGGCCAGCGCCAGCATTGCGGTGGCCGCATAGGCAATCCCCATCAAGCCCGCGAGCTTGAAGGCGATGATGATGCCGGCGCAGATCACCAGCGTCGGCAGCGCGGTCGATTCCATGCTGATTGCCAGGCCCTGGATGACGTTGGTGCCGTGGCCGGTTTCCGAGGCCTTGGCGATCGAGCGCACCGGGCGGTAGTTGGTGCCGGTGTAATATTCGGTGATCCAGATGATCAGCCCGGTGATGACCAGGCCGACCAGCGCACAATAGAACAGAATGCGGCCGTTAAACGCCTGGCCGCCGACGGAGGCTTCCATGTCGCCGCCCAGCGCATAGGAGATTGCCCACCAGATTGCCGGGATCGACAGGACGGCGGTGACCAGGAAGCCCTTGTACATCGCGCCCATGATGTTCTTGCTGCCGCCGAGTCGGACGAAATAGGTGCCGATGATCGAGGTGACGATGCAGACGCCGCCGATCAGCAGCGGCAGGCTCATTAGCGCTATGAGGTTGTCCGCGCCCTTGAGCAGCAGCGCGGTCAAGACCATGGTGGCGCCGATGGTGACGATGTAGGTTTCGAACAGATCGGCCGCCATGCCGGCGCAGTCACCGACATTGTCACCGACGTTGTCGGCGATCACTGCGGGGTTGCGGGGATCGTCTTCGGGAATTCCCGCCTCGACCTTGCCGACCAGATCGGCACCGACGTCGGCCGCCTTGGTGAAGATGCCGCCGCCGAGCCGCGCGAAGATCGAAATCAGCGAGGCCCCGAAGGCAAGGGCGATAAGGCCATCGACCACGGTGCGGTCAGCGCCGCCGACGGTGTGCCCCGCCGGACCGGTAAGATACCAGAAGTACCCGGAAATCGCCAGCAGGGCGAGGCCGGCGACCAGCATGCCGGTGATCGCGCCGGCGCGGAACGCCAGAGTCAGGCCCTGCTGCAACCCGGTCTGGGCGGCAGCGGCGGTACGGACATTGGCGCGCACCGAGATGTTCATGCCGATGAAGCCGGTCGCGCCGGACAAGATCGAGCCGAGCAGGAAGCCGGCCGCCGAAATTGGCGCGCCGCCGCGCGGCAAGTCGAGGAAGAAAAAGACCAACGCCGCAACGACCAGGCCGACAATGGCGATTGTGCGGTATTGCCGGCCGAGATAGGCCTGTGCCCCTTCTTGAATCGCCGCTGCGATTTCCTGCATCTTGGCATTGCCGGCTGGCGCACTGAGCACCTGCTGGCTGGTGAAAATTCCGTAGGCCACGGCCACCAGGCCGAGCACCATCGCGATCATGACGAGGTCCACTAGCGCTACTCCCCCTTGTTTGGTTGCGCATAGAAAGCCGCCCGGCGCACGCAGGGCGGAAAAGTGCGCCAGCCGCTAAAGGCAAGCGCACGGCTGCGCAAGTGCTTAAGGCGCAGTTCTGCCCGGTTATGGGGCGAGCGCGCCAACACACCCCGTCTATGCTGAGCTTGTCGAAGCACTGTCCTTTTCTTTGTGCCTCATGCGCAATCGCTTGAAGGAAAAAGCAGTCCTTCGACAAGCTCAGGATAGACGGGGTTGAGGTGAGGTGATTCACACCGCCCTATTGCCGCATTGATCGCGTGATTACCCCGGGTTGCAGGCTGCGATGGTGTATGCAATGTTAACCCTATGGAGGCGGGGGTCAAACGCTTGTTCGCAGTGATGCCGTTGCTGTTCGGCATCGGCTTCATTGCGCCGTTGATCGCCCAGATAATGGCGGTGTGGAGCATCGATCCGCCCCTGGGCGTCAGCCGCATTGCCGCCGGTCTCGCCATCGGCGGCGCCTGGGGCCTGATCGCCAACATCCGCGGTCGCTGGTTATGAGCGCGAAGCGATGAGCGAAGGCGATCTGCTGATCCAGCCCGATACCGCCGCGCGCAGCAAAGCCGGCGATGCGCCGGCGATGCCGCTGGGGCCTGATGGCCTCGACCGCTACACCCGGCGCGACCTGCGCAAGGAAGAGATCGCCATCGCGCGGGAATTCCACGGCGGACGGATGTGGATCTATGCGGCGGCGGCGTTCGGCTGCTTTGCCGTCTGGCTGGCGTTTTTCCCGCTGGCGATAATGGGCCTGATCAACCTGCCGGTCGCCTGTCTGCTGTCCTGCATCTTCGCCACCGGCGGCTATGTCACCAGCCATGAGGCGATGCATTCAAACATCGCCCGTCCCGGTGAAAAGCTGCGCTGGCTGAACGAGGCGGTGGGGGCGGTCTCGACCATACCGATCGTGTTCCCGTTCAGCATGGCCCGGCTGATGCACCTGGAGCATCACTACCACTGCAACCACCCGACCAAGGATCCGGACTACACCGACGAGGCCACGAACATGTGGGCCGCCTGGTACAAGACCTGGTACAACCGCCAGCCTGGGGTCGATGGCTCGATCCATCATTACAAGCGCATCCTCACCGAAATGGGCTCGCCCGAGGCGAGCCGGGCGCTGAAGGAAACGATGCTCTTGCAGCTGGTGTTCATGGGCGTGCTGTTTTCGATGGCGTGGGGCGGTTATGCAATCGAGGCCGCGGCTGTATGGTGGCTGCCGCGCCACGTCGGCCTCAGTTACATCCGCTTTTACTTAAGCTGGGCGCCGCATCACCCGCGAGAGGGGAAGCTGGGCCGCTATGAGAACGCCAATCTGTTCAAGAGCCGGCTTGGCCATGTGCTGTCGATGGGAATGGAGACGCACCTCATCCACCACCTTTATCCCGCTATTCCCAACCACCGGACCCGCGCCGCCTATCTTGCGCTCAAGCCGATCCTGAAGGCGCGCGGGGTGGATGTTTCGAAGTTATAGGGGCTTCCAGATCGGTTTGAACCAAACCAATTCCGACTACCCTGAGCTTGTCGAAGGGCTGTACTTTCCTTCGGGTCTCGCGCCCAGCCTCAAGTACAAGGACAGCCCTTCGACAAGCTCAGGGTAAGCGGGTCTTTTTCAGTTTTTCGTGCGCGTGCGATTAGCGATGTTCGTAACCAAGCCTATCCCGTTCATCGAGCGGTTGGCCGTCGAGCAGCAGCGGCGCGTCTTGCATCGGCATCCCCTGCCCGATTTGGAAGGCGGTGACCGGTGGCCGGAACACCGGCGGGGCGGTGAACAGCAGCTGGTAGTCCTCGCCCCAGCGCAGCGCTTCGGCGCGGCGATCCTCGGGCGTGGCGAGCGGTACAGCGGCGCTGTCGATCGCCAGAGTTACGCCGCTTGCCCGCGCCATCCGCGCGGCATCGAGCAGCAAGCCGTCCGACACGTCCATCATCGCGGTGACATGCGGCGCGAGCGCCCGACCCTCAGTCAGCAGCGCCCGCGGGCGGCGGTAGGCGAGGCTGCCGCCTGTCCCGGTCCGCCCAGAACCGCGCAGGGCTTCCAGCCCGAGCATCGCCGCGCCGACCGGTCCGGTGATCCACAGCCCGTCGCCCGGTCTCGCCCCGCCGCGCGAGGGCACGGGCCGGTGCGTTGCCCGGCCGATCGCGGTCAAACCAAGCACCTGCGGGCCTCGGTTTGAGACTGTATCGCCGCCCAGCAGCGGCGCGCCAAAAGCGGCGAGCGCCTCCGCCAGCCCGGCGAGAAAGCGGGCATCGTCGCCTGCAAACATATAGCCGAGCAGCACCCCTAGCGGCTCCGCGCCCTTAGCGGCGAGGTCGGACATGTTCACTGCCACGAGCTTCCAGGCGATGTCGGCCGGGTCCTGCCCCGCGAGGAAATGCACTCCCTCGACCATTGCATCATGGGTGAGCACCAGCGCCTCGCCGCCAATTTCGAGCACCGCGCAGTCGTCATCCAGCCCGCGCGCGGCGGGATGCTGCGCCAGTTTGCGCAGGGCGTCGATGAAGGCGAGCTCGGTGGTCATGCCATCCTCCCTATTTTTGCGAAGCACAAATGGGGAGGGGGACCGTCGCCGAAGGCGATGGTGGAGGGGTGTCCGGACTGGCGTAGATACCCCTCCGTCAGCCGCTGACGCGGCTGCCACCTCCCCATTTGCGCAGTCGCGAAAATAGGGAGGATCGTATTGTCGCTACCGCACATCCTTCGCTACCGCGTCCAGCACGCCGTTGACGAATTTCGCCTCGCGCGCGTCGAAGAAGGCGTGGGCGACATCGACATATTCGCTGATTGCTGTGCCGGTCGGCACATCGGCGCGGGCGAGGAGTTCGTAGGTGCCGGCCCGCAGTATCTGGAGCATGGTCCGGTCGAGCCGTTCGAGCTTCCAGCCCTCGGCCAGTTTGCCGGCCAGCAGCCCGTCAATCTCGTCGCGCCGGGCGAGCGCGCCACTTACGACATCGTCGAAAAACGCGCGCTCGGCTTCGGCGTATTGGTCCTCGTCGATCTCGGCGCCGAGGCGGTGCTGATGAAATTCGTCGAGCAGACGCGCGGTCGGCGTCGCTTCCATTTCATGCTGATACAGCGCCTGCACCGCAGCAAGGCGGGCGGCGGCGCGCGCCTGTCGCTTGCCTGTGGCAGCCTTCATATCCCCAGCCTCACCTCGATCGAGCGGGCGTGGGCGGGCAGTCCCTCGGCTTCGGCCAGCGCGATGGCGGCCGGGCCGATGGCGCGCAGCGCCGGCTCGTCCAGCTCGATGAAGCTGGTGCGCTTCATGAAATCGAGCACCGACAGGCCAGAGGAAAACCGCGCCCGGCGTCCGGTCGGCAGCACATGGTTCGGCCCAGCGACGTAATCGCCGACCGCTTCCGGCGTCATCCGGCCGAGGAACACCGAGCCGGCATGGCGGATGGCGCCGAACAGGGCTTCGGGATTGTCTACCGCCAGCTGGACATGCTCGGCCGCAAGCGCATTGGCGAGGGCAGGGGCCTCATCGAGGCTGGCAACCTCGATAATCACGCCGTGCGTATTCCAGCTCTCCGCCGCGACCCGCGCGGTTGGCAGCATGGCGAGTTCGACGCCAATCCGGTCGGCCACGGTGTCAGCAAAGCGCGGATCGTCGGTGATCAGGATCGACTGCGCGACCGGATCGTGCTCGGCCTGGCTGAGCAGGTCGGCTGCGGTCCAGTCGGGATCGTTCCGTCCGTCGGCGATCACCAGGATTTCGCTCGGCCCGGCGACCATGTCGATGCCGACCACGCCGTAAAGCTGGCGCTTCGCTTCGGCGACCCAGGCATTGCCCGGCCCGGTAACGACGTCGACCGGCGCGATGCGCTGGGTGCCATAGGCCAGTGCGGCAATCGCCTGCGCGCCGCCGATCCGCCAGAACTCGTCGACCCCGGCGAGATGCGCGGCTGCAAGCACCAGGGGGTTGATCACGCCCTTCGGGGTCGGGCTGACCGCAACCAGCCGCTCAACGCCCGCAACCCGCGCAGGAATTGCATTCATCAGCAGCGAGGAGGGATAGGCTGCGCGGCCGCCGGGAATGTAGATGCCCGCTGCGTCCACCGCCCGCCAGCGCGAGCCCAGGCGAACCCCGGCGGCGTCGACCGCGTCGCTGTCAGTAGGCCGCTGTGCCTCATGGAAGGCGCGGATGCGCGCGGCGGCGAGTTCCAGCGCGGCGCGCAGGTCGGGCTGAAGCTGGTGGAACGCCTCGGTGCAGGCTTCGGGGCCGATGCGCCAGTTGCCGGCATCGGCCAGCGAGTGTCCGTCGAACCGCTGGGTCAGCTCGGCCAGCGCCTCATCGCCACGGTTGCGGACATCGGCGAGGATCAGTGCCACGTCGCGGGCGACATCATCGCCGCTCTCGCGCCGGCTGAGCACCAGGCGCTGGAACGCCTGCGCGAAGCCGGAATCCCTGGAGTTGAGGCGAAGCATCACGCGGCCTCGCGCTGAGCTACCGCCGCGCGGAAGGCCTCGACCAGTGCGCCGACGCGCTCGTCGGTCTTGAGCGCGGCGCGGTTGACGATCAGCCGGGCGGAAATTTGCAGAATGGTGCTGGTCTCGACCAGGCCATTGTCCTTGAGCGTGCGGCCGGTGGAGACCAGGTCGACGATCCGGCTGGCCAGGCCGAGGCCGGGCGCCAGTTCCATCGCGCCGTTCAGCTTGACGACCTCGGCCTGAATGCCCTGCCCCTCGAAATGGCGGCGGGTAAGGCTGGGGTATTTGCTGGCGACGCGCAGGTGGCTGACGCCGCTATTGCCGCGCTGCCCCGCCGGTTCCGCCACTGACAGCCGGCAATGGCCGATGTCGAGATCGACCGGTGCGTAAAGATCGGAATAGGCGAATTCCTCGACCACGTCGGAGCCGACGATACCGACCTGCGCCGCGCCATGCGCTACAAAAGTCGCGACATCGAAGGCGCGCACGCGGATAACCACCATGTCCGAGCCGACGCAGTCGAATGAAAGCGCGCGCGAATTCTTGTCGTGAAACGCCGCATCGGGCACTACCCCGGCACGCGCCATCAGGGGCAGCGCCTCATCGAGGATGCGGCCCTTGGGCACGGCGAAGGTCAGCGGCTTCAGCATGAGCGGCGCATTAGAGCATCGTCCCGATTATTTGAACCAAAACCGTCTATGCTGAGCTTGTCGAAGCACTGTCTTTTTCTTCGTGCTTCGTGCGCAACCGCCTGAAGAAAAAGCAGTCCTTCGACAAGCTCAGGAAAGACGGGTTGGGGGGGTGGAGGTGATTCACATTTCCCAATCGGCGCATTAGGCGGCACGCGGCGAAAGGGCAACCTGCGATGGCGGATGCGCAATGGGTGTCGGGCTTCAGCCCTGCCTCGGGCAGGGAGGCCTAAGCCAACAGGCTCTCACTGCCGCCAACGCGCTATCCGCCCGCCGTGGTAAGCGCCCCACTCCCAGGTCGCCACCAGCACCAGGATTGCCACCCCGGCTGCGGAGAACAGCAGCGTCGGCATTGGCAGCATCCAGGCGACCGCCATCAGCACCCCGAACAGCCCCAGCCCGGCCCGGTGCGAAGTTGGGAACAGGCTGCGCTTGCGGCTTGAATAGCGTTTGAATATGCCGACGCCGCCAAGGAACAGCAAGCCGCCGATGCATTGCGCCAGCACCAGCGCACGCCCCGCGTTTGCGTCCCAGCCTTCCAGCACCAGCGAATCGGCCAGCGCATAGACGACGATTCCTGCGATGATCGGCATATGCAGATAAGTATAGGCATGCAGCGCGACTTGACCCGGATCGTCGTGCTGCCCGATATGCGCCGCGCCGCGTTCGGCCCCGACATCGAAATAGATCCACCACATCATCACCGAACTTGCGAAAGCGGAAACGAAGCCAATCAGCGTGCCGATTTCGATGCCGGCCTTGATCAACTGCGAGCCGATCACGACAATACCTTCACCCAGCGCAATGATGATAAACAGCGCGCTGCGCTCGGCGAGATGATTGCCCTCCACGTCGCGCTCCGAAACCTTGGTCGGGCCTATCCAGGGCACTGGGAAACGCAAGGTAGGCGCGATGCCCTCTATCGCGATGGCGAGTACCCAGAGCAGCAGCCGGTTGGCTGGATCGGCGAAAATGCCAGAGATCCACAGCGGCGCGGACAGGCAATACCACAGGCCGATGTGAACCATATCACGGGCCAGCCGTGGATGTTCGCTGCGGAACAGCAAGGCCGTGACGAAACTGCGGCTTATTTGCAAGGCGATATAGCATCCGGCAAACAGCACCGGAAACTGGCCGAAGGCTTCCGACAGGCCGATCGACATGCCGAGGCTGAGCAACATCAGGAAAATTAGTAGAAAGCGCACATTCAGGCGGTTGGGATCAGCGCGATTGGCCGTCCATGTGGTCGACATCCACGCCCACCAGACGGTAAAGAACAACACCGCCCCCTGCGCCGCGCCCATCCATCCCTGGTGATCGTGCAGAAAATGAGACAGCTGGGTGATCGCGAAAACGAACACCAGATCGAAAAACAGCTCCAGGTAGGTGACCTGCGCCGGCGTCCCGTCCCGCTCGCGCAGGATCGTCTGATCTGTGCCCTCGATGTCCGCGCTCACTCGCCAGGCGCCGACGCCCTGATGGCCAAGGCATGGACCCGCTGGCCAGGAATGTCGCCGAGCGCCCGGTTGACCATGCGCTGGCGTTCGAGCCGGGAGACGCCGGTAAAAGCCGCGCTTTCGATGACGATGGTGAAATGGGATTCGCCGCTGCCGTCGTCCCCGGCATGGCCGTGGTGAGTGGCGGTGTCGTTGATCACCTCCAGCCGGGTGGGGGCGAAGGCGGCGGTGAGCAGCTGGGCGATTTCCTGGGCAAGTGGTCCGGTCATATCTTTTCTTCTAGCGCATCCTTCCCCATGTGAAAGAGGGTGAGGCAAGACCGGTTCCACGGCCGCCACGAGGCGAGCGACAGGCAGTGCGGCTGGCCGGGCTGCGGCGAGGCGGGCGAATTTCGCGCGCCCGGAGGTCGCGCGCCGGGATTTGACGGTCCCGGCGATTACCGCTGGTTTTGCCTCGACCACATCCGCCCGTTCAACGCCGGTTACGATTATTTTGCCGGCATGACGCCCGACGAGATCCTCCAGGCGCGATCGCCGCTGGCTGGCTGGGAGCGCGAGACCCGCGCCTTCAATCCGACCGCCGGCATCGACGCCGCCCCGCGCTGGGCCGATTACGCCGACCCACTGGATGCAATCGGCGCGCGGGCGCGCAAACGAATGCCGGCGGCGCGCAGCGATGGGACAGTTGTGACATCCCATGAGCGCCGCGCGCTCGAGGTGCTGGGCCTCCCGCTCGACGCCGGCCGCAGCGATCTGCGCCAGCGTTATTCCGAACTGGTGCGGCGCTACCACCCGGACCGCAACGGCGGCGACCGTAGCTTCGAGGCGCGGCTGCAGGGCGTGGTCGAGGCCTATCAGCTGCTGCGCAAAGCTGCGGCTTTCGCGTGACCCGGCTCAATCCGCCTCGCAGAGCAGCTTGAGCTGGTCAGCACAGGCACCCCAGCCATCCACAAAGCCCATATCCTCGTGCTGCTTCATCGCCTCGTCGGTCCAATGACGCGC